>NZ_JBEZLW010000048.1:0-47762 GCF_040652395.1 Streptomyces sp. NPDC048269 | reverse complement strand
GGAGACACCCGCAGTGAGCCCGCGGCCGGCAGCCTGGCCACCCCGCTCAGCGCCAATCTCGGTCACGCCGTCACTGCGGCTGACGGACCCCGCCGGCCTCCTCGCGGACACGCCGGGGGCCAGGAACCCGGCCACGACGCGGGCGAACAGAGCAGCGGAGTGAAACTTCAGGACCGCACTCCTCGCCCTTGTGGGGGAGGGGGATCATCCGCGGAGGTGATCCGGGAGCACGCGCTGCCCGACACAGTGAGGGCATGACCACCCACACGGCGCACATCAACACGACAGCGGCATCGACAGCGACAGCGACAGCGACAGCGACAGAACGGCCCGTTCCCCGGTGGGCGGCCGGCGCCGCCCGTGCGATGCCTTTGGTCGCACTGCCTGTGTGCCTGTGGCGTCTGCCCATCGCCTTCGGCTACGGCATGGGCGGTGAGGTCCTCCCGCCGTCGCCCTGGAACATTCCTTACGTCGTCGGACTCAGCGTCATGTCCGAGGCATTCGCACTGCTCAGCTTCGGCTTGGTCCGCCGGTGGGGAGAGGTTGTGCCCATCTGGGTCCCCAAACTGGGCGGCAGACGCATCCCGCCCTTCGCAGCGTCCCTCCCCGCGACGATCAGTGGCCTCTTCTTCACCGCCCTGATGGTCGATTGGGTGTTCGGGGCCTTCCACCTCGGCGGTGCTGAGGGATTCCCCTACGCCGAGGGCTGGGACGTGCTGGCGATGACGGTCAGCGGTCTGTTCACCTTGTGGGGCCCCCTGCTCCTGGCCCTGACGTACGCGTATCACCGCCGCCGTCGCCCTCGCTGAGCTGGCCATGCGCGACCCGGTCGCCGGAGGCCCACTGAGCCGCCCGCGCCGCCCCCGTCCGGAGCCCGCGCGGTGCTTCATCTCAGCCGTGGCCATGCCCGTGCCCGCGCCCGTGCCCGCACCCGTGGCCACGGGCAAAGGGGAGCTGATCGCTCTATTTGACGCACCCCCGTACCCGTCATCAGCGAAACCCACACGCTCCGCTAGCATGTTCGAGTTCGCGACGATCGCATTGAAATAAGACAAATCGGCTGAAAATTGATATCTACGATAACGCGATTGTTTTCGCGAATAGACGGCAGAGCCAGGTTCGCTGCATGGCGCCAACCACGCTCCATGTGGTGGGTCGCGGTGAGTGTGGTGGCCCTCGGATTCCTCATCGGACTGGAGATCGCCGCGCGGCGGTACGGTGAGGCGGGGCCGATCACCAACCAGGCGCGCGAGGTGATTTTCGCCCCCAAGTCGGGGACCGTGCTGTACGTCAGCATGGCGTTGATGACGGTGGTGCTCACCTGGCGGCAGCGGTTCATCGCGGTCGGCGCCGCGATCGGCATCGACCTCGTCTTCTGGCTCGTGCGGTGGGCGGTCGACGCCGAGATGATGTTCGGCAACGGCGCGTTGTGGGTGACCCTGGCCTGTGCCGTCATCGCTGTCACGCGCCGCACCGGCCGGGACCGTGTCCTGCTGCTGAAAGGCGTCGGACTGGCCCTCTTGCTGGTGGCCGGCCGCAAGACCGGCTACACCTGGCTGCTGATCACGTCGAAGACCCGACAGTCGGTGCTCGACCAGTACGTGGCAACCGCCGATCACGCGTTGGGCAACCCGTCGTGGGTGGTGGGCCGGATCGTCGAGGCCACCGGCACGGTCGGCGCCCACGTTCTCGAGTGGGTCTACATCCAACTCGCGGTGGCCGCGGTCGTCGTCGCGCTGTACCAGCTGCGCAACGTGGCGGCCGAGCGCTGCTTCCCGGCCCATCACCTGGTGCGCACCTTTCTGGTCATCGGCCTGCTCGGGCCGGGCATCTACATGATCTACCCGGTGGTCGGGCCGATCTTCGCCTACGGCGCCGACGGCGGACACTGGGCGGTGGCCGACCTGTGGCCGGACACGCCGCCTGCGCTCAGTGCCCCGCACCCGATGCCCTTCGACGAGATCACCCCGCGCAACTGCATGCCCAGCCTGCACACGGCGTGGGCTACCGCGATCTTCATCCATTCCCGCAAGGGCCCGCGGGCTCTGCAATTCGCAGGCGCGTTCTGGCTGATCGCCACGCTCGGCGCAACGCTGGGCTTCGGCTACCACTACGGCGCGGACATCATCGCCGGCGTGGTGTTCACGCTCACGATCGAGACGGGGCTGCGCTCGCTCAGCCGCGGCTGGGACCGGCCGGGAATCCAGCTGGTCGTCTACGGCGCCGCGGTCTTCGCTGCGCTCTTGGCGTCGTATCGCTACCTGTCGACGGTGATGGCCGGACATCCGTGGGTGTTCGGGCCGTTGCTCATACTGGCGATGGCCTCAGTGGTCTACGGCTACGTACGGACCACCAGGCTGTGGGACCGGCAGCCCGCGTCGGCGCATCTGCCGGAACCGCGACGCGAACCGCAGCTCGAACTGGTGTGAGTCGTGCGGCAGCGGGTCGTGGGCTGAACGCCTCCCGGCCGGCCCGAGGAACTGCTCGATGGCACGGTCCCGGGGGGTAGGGCATCGAGGGGGGCACGCGGCCCGCAACGTGGCCGCGCGGCCGCGAGGGGGAGGGGCCGGTGGCGCCCGTCCGCTCGCGGCCGGCGGCGGCGCTGTCAGCGGGACGCTCTACCCTGCGTCACATGATCGAGGGGGAATTCGCCGCACCGTCACCTGGTGGGCTCGCCGACGAGGTCGCGGCTGTGCTGGCCGACCGCCGCGACCCCGGCGTGCAGACGTTCGAACGCGTGCTCAACGCCGTTGTGAGTCATGGCTACCGGGACCGCGAGACACTGACCGCCGCACTGGGGAGCGTCCCGCGCGAGTTCACGGTACGGCCGCACCCCAAGGTGCAGTGCCTCGCCGGCGTCGTCGGCGCCGCGGTGGGTCCGGTACAAGCCGAGGACCCCTGGGAAAACGCCGGGGCGGGCTGGCTGGAGCTGTGCCAGCACATGGCGTTGGACTACGTCGCGGGAGCTCGCGTCGCCGAACTCGCCGCGCGGCTGCGGGCCGGTGACCCCGTTCCGTTCCTGCTGTCCGTGCCGAGCAGGCCGACCGGGGCGGTCGAGCCGCACGAACTGGTGGCGCGCCTCGCCAAGTACGAGCGGCTGGGTCTCCGGCCCGGCCCGGCGGACCTGGGGCAGGCGCTGCTGCGCTGCGGCGGCCCGGTCGATCCCCGAGCAGTGGGCGCCGCAGAGGAGCTGGAGCTGGAAGAGGGGCCTCGGGTGGCCGCGTGGCTGCGGCAGGGCGGTCTGCCCCGACCGGCGTGGTGGCGGGAGCGCGAGTCCGGCGCACCCGAGCGTCCCAGCAGGCGCCGGGGAGCACGGATCGGCCGCCGGATCCTGGTGGGGCACGGGGCGATCGAGGGCCGCGGTGCCTTCCCCCGGCGTTTCTGGTCGCTGTTCCGGAAGTTCGAGCCGCACATCGGCTGCGCGCATGCGTCCCTGCCGGACGGCCGGGACGCGCACACGGTGGCCACCCTGCCCTGGCATCCGGAGATCGCAGCGGCCCGGCTGCTGACGGGTGTCGCCTCCGCCGCCGACCAGGACGGCCGTGGGGCCCCCGCGTTCCTGGAGGCGCTGGCCGCGGCCGAGGGGCCGGCCGGACCAGCGGTGCACCTGGCCCTGGCGTACGGGCTTGCCTCCGTCCCGGACGGGGACCGGGAGGCCGCCGTACGAGCGCTGGTCCTGCTGGCCTCCCGGGGCCGGCTGGACGGGGGACTGCTGGGCCGGGAGATGAACGAACTCGTGGGGCTGGGCACGCTGAGGGTGCCCCTGCTGACCGAATCGCTCCGGGCGGCGGCCGCCCTGCCGCAGGGAGCCGCGGCGGTCTGGGCGGTACTGGCCCCAGCGCTCCCGGGCCTCCTGGCGTGTACCCGGCCGCAGGCGCACGGGGCAGTACTGGCCGTCGCGGCGGATGCCGCACGGCTGTCGGGTGCGTACGGTGAGCTGCCCGAGGTGACCGCTCTCGCGCAGCGGCCGGGTTCGTCCCACCTGGTCAAGGAGGCGCGGCGGTTGCGTGACACGCTGGCCGGGCACTGATGAGGACCACCTCGGCCGAGGTGGTCCATGCCGTCCTCGGGTGCCACCCACGCTGCCGGCCTCCCCAGGGGCAGGGGAGCGACGTGGGCCCCCGGGGGCGTCCCGAAGCTTGCAGATCGCCCATCGGCCCGCCCCGCGCCTCGCGGGCACATCGCACGCCAGGACGATCTCCCGGCGGCTACTTCACGCCGCTCTGTCGCGCTCCCGCGTCCACCGGCTCCGGCGAGGAGGGGCCCGGCTGAGGACCCTTCCTCGCCCGACTCCGGTCGCGGGACCACGCGACCGCACCCACCAGCACGGCTGCCCCAGCTCCGTACAGGGGCAGCCACAGGGTCGTCGTGGCTGCCAGGCAGTCGGCAACGGCCTTACGGCTCTGAGCCTCTTGCGCGTAGGCGAGAGCAGCACCGTCGCGACCGGCCAGGTCCGCCACCGCGGCCCTCGTCCGCATGACCTCGTACCTGCCCAGCCCACCGCACCCGCTACGCGTGTCCGGCATCGGGAACAGCCAAGCCCAGCGCTGCAGCATGGGAGCCAGTGCGATCGCTACGCACAGGCCGACGACCAGCGAATACGCGACCAGATTGCGCATGTATGCCGATCGGATGCCGGGCGTCCATGCCGGCCGTACCTGAAAGGCGAAGATCACCGCGAAAAGCGTCAGGCCGATGTACGTGGCGAACCACTGCCAGGAACCCTGCGCGAGTGCGAACGTCAGCACAGCGGCGAGGCCAATGCCGACGACCCCGGCCTGACCGGCCGCGCCATCGCCTGCTCCGGCAGATGCAGGCTTTCGGCTTCCTCGAGGACTGGGGTCGTTCACGGGCCTCTCCTGCAGGGTCGGAGGCATCAGCATCCGCCACGCGCCGCCACGGGCCCCGGCGCCATGCCGGACGGGTACGGATGGCGCCCGGATGGGGGAGCCACAGGCCAGTCCGCCCTGCGTTCCGGCGCAGGCGACGGAGGCCACGCACCCGATCCCAACCCGCCTGTCCAGCCCGGCGCGGGTGGAAGCGGCCAAGTCGGCGGGGTCGGCGACGGAGGGTCGGACAGGCGGCTCGCGAGCCTTCAGATCGGTTACTCGCCTCCGGCAGGACGGAAGCGCACAAAGTCCACCTCGTCCGCGTTGGTGGCGAAATCAACCCGCCAGCGCCCGGCCCCGAGTTTGATGACACCCACCCCGTCATTCGCTCGAATGCGTTCTGGATCTGCGGCTCCGGCGAAGGCCGAATCGAACATGTACAGGCGCCCGTCGGCCAGTGAGAGGACGTCCACTCCTACAGAGCGCCAACCATGCGCGGGGACGCTCTCGGGATCATGATCGGCTTCGTCGGTCGATGGGCGCACGAGGATCCCGCCCTGGCGGTCCGCCTCGAACCACGTGAGGATTTCACCGTCAAGGATCAGGCCGGGCTGCCCCTGCACATCGACCCATCCGAAGCCTCCGAACGGCGTCGCCTCGGAAACCGGTGGATCGCACGCCCGGTCGTAGTCGCACTCCGGGCCGTCCGCGGCGCCCCAGGCCCAGCCTTCAGGAACCTCGATGCCCACGGGAGGTAGCGTCCCCCGCCAGTGCGCAGCAGTTTCTGCCGGGACGACGATGATCGGTCCGCCGCCCGAAACCGTCCAGGGGCGGCCGCGTTCATCGACATTCGTTCCCAACGAGGACCCCCGGAGCGATTTCTGTATACGCATGCCCTCGCGCGTGCCCGCAATGCTTTCGTGCGCGTGGCGTTCGCAAGTGAGCCAACCTTACTCAACGTGGCCAGGCGCCCAGCGATTCGACTCCTGGGCGTTCGCCCCCGGCGACGGTTCAGGCGTATCTGCTGAAAAGGGATTCAATGTATCCCTCCAGTCTTTGGGTCAGGACACTGGCAGTGAGATCCAGGCGGCCCAGTTCACGCCAGGGGACACCGACCTTCTCGGCGTCCGGAGCGAACCCCAACGCGTCCAGCAGCCGCCAGTAGAGATGGGCGGTGCGGTCTTCGGTCAAGGTTCCTCCCGCAGCGACGTAGCGGTCGGCGAAGCGCATTCCTGCGGGAATCCCGTGCAGCAGGGCGAGGGCCGTCGAGCAGTGGGCCACGTCCAAGTCGGCCGGCCCCCAAGAGGTCTCCACCCAGTCGACGACACCACTGATCTGAAGAGCATCGTCGGTGCCCGTGAAGAGCACGTTGCCGGGATGGAAGTCCCGGTGCAGGAAGCAACCCTGATAGGCAGGGGGCTCCCGGCGGATGGCGTCGACAGCCCGCTGCCAGAGCTCAGGCCGCTCGGTGGCTGCGGGCAGGGTCACCCGCTCGGGAGAGGTCCAGGCCTGGTAGGTGCGGGGCCGTTGTGGCGCGGTCACCGGCAGTTGATGGATACGCACCAGATGCCGGGCCAGCAGTTCAGCGCGGTCGTCAGCACCCTGGTCACCCAGGCGCACGGTCCCCGGGAGCAGAGACATGAGCAAGGAGGGGTGATCGCAGTGCTGCGCGGTCGCATCCACCGCCGTCAGCGTGGCCGCGGGCACGTCAGTGTCACCGAGCAGGCGCAGGATGGTCGCCTCACGGGTCAGCAGGCCCTCCGCGTGCCGAACGAAGAAGGGCTTGACGAAGGACCGCAGAACGAGTGAGCGCCGGCCACCCGGCCCAGAGAGGTCCAGGCGGCGCATCTCCGAGGTCCAGCCGCCGCGCAGCCGCACAACCCTTTCGATGCGCTCCGCCTCGGACAACCCGTTCTCCACCCAGGAGCGCGTGGCACCCCAGCCCTGACTGCCGACATCCGCGCTGACACCCTCGGTCCCCTCACCCAAACCCATGGAGGCAGGCTAACCGGTGTTCGCACCGGAGATCACGGGTGGTTCTGGTCCGTCGATCTGGAGGAATGGGCCGACGGCCCCGCGCATGCGCGCGTCGGCGCCTCCGCTTACCCTCGAAGAGGTGCGTTCCACCCAACCCGCTGCGGCGCCGCCCGGCAGGGCGGCCGCGGATGTCGGCAGAGGAACGAGAGCACATGCCAAAGCACAGCATCAACGCGGCGGCTGCCGCGGCCACCCTGGTCTGCCTGGCGGCGTTCGGCGCGACACCGGGCAGTGCCGCATCGCCCCAGGCCCCGTTCGCCGGGCCCAGCCCGACCCCTCCGTCGCGCTTCGTGCCCGGCCCCTGCCCGAGGACGCCCGAGCCGATCGGGGCGCTGAGCACCGCCCGGTGCGGCTTCCTGGAAGTCCCCGAGAACCGCGCCCGCCCGAACGGCCGGACCATCAAGCTGCCCGTTGCGGTCATCGCGGCCACGGAGCCGAAGCCCGGCGAGGACCCCGTGGTGTTCATGGCGGGCGGCCCCGGCGCCGACACGTTCGACGACATCCCCTTCCTGGTCGACTCGGGCCTGAACAAGAACCGAGAACTGATCATCATGGCCCAGCGCGGAAACCTCTACGGGCAGCCGAACCTCGCCTGCCCGGAGATCGACCGGTACAACGAGAAGGCCGTGGGCCTCCGCTACGACACGCAGGCGTCGCAACGGCCCCTGCTGGACGCGGTGAAGCAGTGCCGCGACCGCCTGGCGGCCGACGGAATCGATCTGAGCGCCTACAACTCCACGGAGAACGCAGCGGACTTCGCCGAACTGCGCACGGCACTGGGCCTCAAGGAGTGGAACGTCTACGGGTACTCCTACGGCACCAACCTGGCCCTCACCTACCTGCGCGAGCACCCCCAGGGCATTCGGGCGGTGGCGCTCGACTCGCTCACCCCTCCGGTGAGCATCGCCCTGCCGGTGACCTGGAGCAGTGCCAAGCAGGGGATCGAGGCCATTTTCGACGCCTGCGAGGCCGAGCCCCGCTGCAAGAGCCGCTATCCGGACCTCCCCCGCACGCTGACCGAGCAGGTACGCAGGCTGGAGGCGAAGCCGCTGGTGCTGAACGCCAAGCCGGCGAAGGGGGGAGACACGGTCAAGGTCGACCTCGACGGGGGCGCACTGCTGAACGTGCTGATCGACAACAGCGTCAAGGCCGCCGACGTCCCGGCGGCGATCGACGAGCTCAGCCGCGGACGTCCGGAGCGCTTCGCACAGGCCCGTGCGTCCGGTTCGGTCCAGACCATCGGCGAAACTGCCCATGGCCTGACGAATTCGGTGGCGTGCAGCGAGTGGGTGCCGGGTTCTTCCCCGTCCGACGTGCTGAACGCGGGGCGCAAGGCCTTCCCCGGATGGCCCGACACGGTTCTGGCCCAGGCACCGCAACTCCCCTTCGAGTACGACGTGTGCGGCATCTGGAACGTTCCGGACCGCACCGCCACCCAGCGGGTGGCCACCACGAGTGCGGTACCCGCGCTCGTCCTCCACGGCACGTTCGACGTGAAGACCGGCGTGAGCCTGGCCGAGGACGCGGCCCGTACGCTGTCCCGCTCGACCTCCGTGGTGATCCCCGGAATCGGGCACTGGGTGGTCCCCCAGTCGCCCTGTGCGCAGCAGGTGCTGGCCTCGTTCTTCGCCCATCCGACTGAGCCCGACACCGGTTGCGTGGACGGTCTCACGCCGAAGCCGTTCACGATCGTCCCGAAGTGACAGGAGGGCAGATGGCTCTCAACCACGCGCCCCGTCGCAGCCGCACCGCGCGGCTCCGCGCCAGGTCGGCCGCGGTGGCCACCGGGGTCCTCCTCACGGGCCTGCTCACGACACCCGACCACGCGCAGTCCGGCACCGACCCGAGCCCCAGCAGCGGCACCGGAGCGGCGATCGGCACGGTCGCCCGAACCGTCGGCGATGCGAGCTTCGAGCCCGGCCCCTGCCCGAAGACGCCGGAACCGATCGCCGAGCTCAAAGGGGCCCGCTGCGGAACGCTCACCGTGCCCGAGAACCGCACCGAAGCGGACAGCAGAAAGATCAAACTCGGTGTCGCGATCGTGGCGGCGGCCACCGGCAAACCGAAACCCGACCCCATCGTGTGGCTCGCCGGCGGACCCGGCGACGACGCGGTCGGAGAGGCGAAGATGGCGATCGACGGCGGCCTGAACCGCGACCGCGACGTGATCTTCATGTCCCAGCGCGGAACGTACTCGGCCGACCCGGCACTCACCTGCCGCAACATCGACGAGTTCAACGCGCGCGCGACCGGGCTCGTCTACGACGCGCCGTCCAGCGAGCGCCTGCACGTCGAGGCCACGAAGGCCTGCCGCGAGAAACTGGCGGCGAGCGGGGCAGACCTCAGCGCCTACAACGACATCGAGAGCGCCGCCGACCTCGCGGACCTGCGCACCGCGCTGGGCCTCGAGCAGTGGAACGTGTTCGGCATCTCCTACGGCACCCAGCTGGCGCTCGTCTACGTGCGCCTGCACCCCGACGGAATCCGGTCTGTGGGCATCGACGGCATCCTGCCGCCGTCCACGGGAGGGTCGGCAGTGACCTGGAGCGCCGCCAAGCAGGGCTTCGGCGGCGTGTTCAAGGCCTGCGCGGAGCAGCCCGCCTGCAACCGCCGCTACCCGAACCTGTCGGCCACCTTCGAACGCCTCGTCCGCGACCTCGAAGCCAAGCCGGTCACCACCACCGTCACGCTCCCCGGCAGCCAGAAGCAGGTGAAGGTCGTCCTGGACGGCGGGGCCCTGGTGAACTGGATGACCGCCGCCACCCACGTGGCACCCCAGGTACCCCGCGCCCTCGACGAGCTGGCCCACGGCAAACCCCAGCGGATCGCCGAGCAGTGGGCGGCCGGCAAGTACAGCCCCCAGGCCATAGGCCGGCTGTCCCACGGGCTCGTCTACGGCGTCTTCTGCAGCGAGTGGACGCCCTACGAGACCCAGGCCGAAGCACTCCGCGGAGGCCAGGAAGCCTTCCCGTCGTTCCCCCTCTCGGTACAGGCGCAGGCCCCGCTGCTCACCTTCCTCCGCCCGGACTGCGACGTCTGGAAGGTCCCCGCGGCGCCCCGCTCCATCCGAGACGTCACGAAGAGCGACATCCCCACCCTCGCCATCTCGGGCGGGTTCGACGCCCAGACCGCGGCGGCCAACGGACCGTACGTCGCCCGCACATTGAGCAACGCCACCGTAGTGACGGTCCCCTACGAACCCCACGTGGTGTTCGCCACCTCGGCGTGTGCGCAAGAGATCACCGTGTCCTTCTTCGACACTCCGACCGCGCCGAAGACCGGCTGCCTCAGCGGCCTTGAACCGCCCGAGTTCGAGATCGGGTCCTGAATGCTGCCCACCCCGTCCTGGAAGCCGGGCCGCCGGCCTCCAGGACGGGGTGACGCGCGACCTGGAGCGTGTCTCTTTGATCGGTTAGGCAGTTGATCGGATGTATCCGTCCGATTAGTGATCACTGATGCGATGTGGGATCGGATCGAGCCGCTGATGCCGGCCGATCCGGTCCGCGGTCGGCGATGGGCCGATCACCGCCGAACCTTGGAAGCCATCGCGTGGAAGTACCGCACCTGCTCTCCCTGGCGGGACCTTCCGGACGAGCTCGGCCCGTTCCAGACCGCCCACAAGCGGTTGATCAGGTGGGCCGTGAACGGCACCTGGGAACGCATCCTTGCCGCGGTCCTGGCAGCGGCCGACGACGCTGACGACATCGGCTGGACCGTCTCGGTCCAGCGGCGACCTGAGTCAGCCGGTCATCCTCGTCACCCATGGAGTGGTCTTCTACGAATTTCGGCATCGGTCCGGGGTCCCTCACAAGGACATCGTGCCGAGCTGGCGGGCTATGCGGACGAACGACCGGACCATCGGGCTGTCGTTGTCCGAACGCCAGACCAGCCCCCACCGCAGGACGGGCATGTCACGAACGGACACGTACGTGACGTCGGGGCGGACGTAGAAGCGGGTGACCTGATTGCCCAGGAGGTGGATGACCTCCCCGTCGGCCACGAGCGTGTACAGCTGGTCCAGCGTCGTGACCAGGAACTTCCGTTCGATGGCACGACCGCTGGCCGCGGAGAACGGGACGAAGGCGTCCTCGAAGTACTCGGGCTGGAGTCCGTTGGGCCCCACCACGCCGTGGTCCGCGAACGCTTCCAGGGTCACGGACGAGCGCCCGGCCAGCCTGTGGTCGGAGGCCACCAGTGCGACCCTGGGCTCCACGAAGAGCACCGGCCCCACGGTCAGATCGGCTTCTTCCACCGGAAGCCATGACAGCAGAAGGTCGATCTCTCCGTTGCGTAGCGGCGCGAACGGGTCGATGTAGCCGTTGTGGTTCAGTCGCAGTCCCCACTGCGGATGCTGCGAACGGAAGGCGTCCCAGAAGGGCCGCAGTTCGTGGCCGTTGGTGACCATGAGGCCGATCCGCAGGATGTCCGTCTGGCCCCGGGCGGTGAGCCGCGCCCGGTCCACGCTCGCCTTCAGGCTTTGGAACACCGGCCGCAAATCCCCGAGCAACTGCTCACCCACCGGCGTCAGCCGTACCCGCCGGCTGGTCCGCTCGAATAGATTCGCCCCGATCGACCGTTCCTGCTTCTTGATCGCCTGACTGATCCGTGCCGACGAAACGTGCAGCCGTTCGGCTGTCCTTCCGAAGTGCAGCTCCTCCGACAAGGTCAGGAAGATCTCGATGTCGCGCAGCTCCACGCGCCCCCACGCCCCCTCTCGTTCGTTACCCCTGCTTGACCGGCGTTGCATGATCAGCCGTCGATCATCATCTTGTCCAACCCGGATGCTCAGTGGACGAACGTCGTCACCACCAAGGTGTCGCTGACCGTGGAGGACCTGACCCTCACGGATCTCGCGACCGAGTACGAACGGCTGCGCCGCGAGGGGGCCCTCGTCAAGCCGGATCCGCCAAGAGCCGTGGGGTGAGCACCTGTTCCAGCTCACCGATCCCATCTGTGGGGCGAGAGCCTGTCTCTTGGAAGTGCGGTGCGCATGGTGCTGCATGCCGGATCGAAATCCTGTGGCAGCAGCGCTCGCCCCGCAGCGGCTGATCGAGCGGGTCGTGGGCCTCGACGAGGCGGCAGCGCTGCTGCCTGGCTTCGACCGGGCCTCCCCCGCCGGGATGACGATGATCGATCCGCTCCACGGCCGAATCCACGGCGAACGCGGCCGGGGCGGCGGGCGTGGCGTCGGGATTTGTACGGGTTGTCGGGTGATGATGGCGCAGTGCGACTTGATCACGTGTCCTATGCGGTGGCCCGCGACAGCTTCGTCTCGACCGTCCAGTGGATCGGATCGGCCCTCGGCGGCGGGTTCGTCGACGGGGGCGTGCACCCGCGATTCGGTACCCGCAATTTTATTCTCCCGCTGAGCGGCGGCACCTACGTCGAGGTCGTCACCACACTCGACCACCCCGCCGCCGACCGCGCACCCTTCGGCCAGGCGGTCGCGCGCCGCGCCGCCGAGGGCGGCGGCTGGCTCGGTTGGGTGGTCTCCGTCGACGACATCGCCCCGGTCGAGGCCCGCCTCGGCCGCACCTCGGCCGAGGGCCACCGTGTCCGCCCCGACGGGTTCGACCTGAGGTGGAAGCAGATCGGACTGCTGGAACTGCTGGAGGACCCGCAACTGCCCTACTTCCTTCAGTGGTTGGTCCCCATCGAGGAGCGCCCGAGCGCCGACCCGCGCACCTCCACCACCATCCACGGGGTCTCCATCGCCGGCGACGCCGCCTCCATCGCCGAATTCCTCGGCGAACCGGCCGACCACCCCCTCGACCAGATCGACGTCACCTGGGTCGAGGATGAGGAACCGGGCCTGGTCTCGGTCGAGTTCGCCACCGCCCACGGCCCGGTCACGATCTGACCAGGGCCCGACTGCCCCGCGGGAGCAGCCGGCTGGGGTCTCCTGGCTAGCGCGTGTCTCTTTGATGGGTTGGTCAGTTGATCGGATGTGTCTGCCCGATTAGTGATCACTGAGGCGATGTGGGGCCGGATCGAGCCGCTGATGCCGGCCCGATCCGGTCCGTGGACGGCGGTGGGCTGATCACCGCCGAACGCTCGAGGCCATCGGGTGGAAGTACCGCACCAACTCGCCCTGGCGGGACCTGCCCGACGAGCTCGGCCCGTTCCAGACCGCCCACAAACGGCTGATCAGATGGCCGTCGACGGAACCTGGCAGAACATCCTGACCGCCGCGCTGGCGGCCGCGGACGCCGATGACGGCATCGGCTGGACCGTCTCGGTCGACTCCACCGTCGTCCGCGCCCACCAGCGTTCCGCCGGAGCACGCAGTAAGGGGCCGAAGACCGCAGCGAGCCCGCCGACCACGCCCTCGCACGCTCACGCGGCGGCGTGAGCACCAAGGTCCACCTGGCCGCCGACGACCGTGCACGGCCCCTGGCCCTGACCGTCACCGCGGGCCAGGCCGGCGACGCACCCGTCTTCGAAGCGGTCATGGCCCGCATCCGCGTGCCACGAAGCGGGCCCGGCAGGCCCCGAACCCGGCCGTTGGCCGTGCTCGCGGACCGGGCCTACTCCTCCCGTGCCATTCGGTCCCACCTGCAACGACGCGGGATCCGCGCGGTCATGCCGCAGCCGTCCGACCAGATAGGCCTGAGGGCGATGATGGTCTCGGCCCACAGGAAGGCGATCCAGTCCATCGCGCAGCCGATCGGGGGCGTGCCGGGGGCGGTGTCCCGGAACGCCGAGAGGGCCAAAAGGGTGGCGGCCATCCAGGCGAGGGCGGGCCAGACCAGGCCCTGGCCGCGGGTCGTCAGGTACCAGGCGCCGAGGAGCACGGAGGCCGCCAGCGCCCACATGACGACCATCACGCCCCACGACGGCCTCTTGCCGGGACGGCGCGGCCGTCGCGTCCGACGGGGTGGGAAGGGCAACGGGCTCGTCCGGCCCGCCGCCGGGAGCGGACCTCGCGGCCACGGGGCGCGGTCTGCGGAAGCCGGGCACGCCCGTCGCGGGCGGCCGTCTTCTCCGGGACGCGGGGCGGTGGCCGCAGTACGATCCTCGTCGACCGGCCCGACGATCCACCGCATCCGGGCGTGCGTGTCGGCGCCGGTGGCGAAGCCCGCGGCCGTCCCCAGCTCGGCCAGTACGTGGCCGAAGAGCCGCTCGGCGGCGCGCCGTGCTCCGCGCGTCCGGTTCGCGGGAGCGTACGTGACGGGTGGTCCGGCGCAGCTCCGAGGGCGCGGATGCCCGGGACGAGGACGGAACTGCTGCGCCGCCGGGCCACGGCCGGCACCACGACGAACAACCGCCGTCCACCCCGCCGCCGTGGCGGGCAGTGCCGCGCCACTCAGGGCGGATAGGGGTCCTGGCCGAGGGCACATGAGGGTTCATGCACGGACATCATGCGCGTCCCGTCGTCACTCGGTTCGACCCGGCTTCCACGACGCGGCCACCGCCTGACGGGCAACCAGGCCCCGGTCTCTCGCTCCGCGCCCGGGTCACCACCCGGCTGCACCGTTGGGTCCTGGCCCACCGGGCGATCGAGTTCACGCCCACACGCATCCCGGACGGCCCAGGCCCCGGCGAGGAATGCCTGCTCCTCGTCCACATACGCCAGGTCGTGGGGCGTGTCCACTACCGGATCTGCACGGACTGCGCTCAGGGCGTCATCAACACCATCACCATCGACGACCGCTTCCAGCGCACCGGCCTGGGCACCCGCGCCCTGTCGCACCTGCGTTTCTGCCACCCGGGGATCACCTGGCACAGCACCCTGAGCCTGCGCACGACCCGCGAGTTGTTGCGACGCATGCCGATTCCGGTCGTCCCTGACACCCCCTGCCCCCATGCACACAGGCCGCCGCCCGACCCGGCGCGCGCCACCACCTGGTGCCGGGAAGACAGCACACGCGCGTCCGCGACACGTCCCCGAGAAAACTGACCAACAGTGACAAACCGGTTGTCCGTGGATCTCAGACGGTTTTAGGTCGGGGCGGTCGGTCATACGAGGCAGGAGGAAGTCATGGCCAACACATCTGACAACGGCACACAGAAGAAGGCGGGCGAAGGGAAGCCGCCGCGCCCGGCCGAAGTGATCCTTTCGGCGATGCAGCAGCTGTCCCAGCTGCTGGGCCTGCCGGCCGAGGCGGTGAGTTCGTGCGAGCGAGCCGACGACGGCACCTGGAAGCTCTCGGTCGAGATCGTCGAACTGCCCCGTGTCCCGGACACGATGACGCTGCTGGCTTCGTACGACGTCGAGGCCGACAGCGAGGGCGAGCTCATCGGCTACCGGCGCACCCGCCGCTACGAAAGGGGCCGCGCGGACCGCCGCTGAAGGCGGCTTCTCCGTCCCTGCCCCCCGAAGAAAGGGAAACGGAACAATGACTGTCGTTCCTGCCCAGCCCGCGCCCGCCGCTTCCGGCGGTGGCTCCAGCGGCCTGTACGACGTACTGGAACTCATCCTGGACCGTGGTCTGGTCATCGACGCGTTCGTACGGGTCTCGCTGGTCGGCATCGAGATCCTCAAGATCGACATACGGGTCGTCGTGGCCAGCGTCGACACCTACCTGCGGTTCGCGGAGGCATGCAACCGCCTCGACCTGGAAGCCGGACCCCGCAAGAGCCCCGGTCTGCCCGAACTCGTGGGCGAGATGACCGAATCCGGGGCGCGCGGCAAGACCAAGGGCGCCCTCAGCGGCGCCGCCGAGACCATCTCCGACGCTTTCGGCAAGGCCCGCGAGGAGAGCTCGGAGGAAAAGACCGAGAGTCGGCCGCGGCGGCGCACCGCCACCCGACGGGAGGAAAAGGAATGAGCACCTACGTCTACGGCATCACCCGCGCGTCGCAGAAGCTGCCCGAGACCATAGACGGCATCGGCGAGCCGCCGCTGCCGGTCCGCACCGTACAGGCAGGGCAGTTGATGGCCCTGGTGAGCGACGCTCCCACGGAGCTGAAGGCGAAGCGTCGCGATCTCCTGGCCCACCAGAGGGTGGTGATCCAGGCTCAGGCGGGCGGCCCCGTCCTGCCGATGCGCTTCGGCGGTGTCTCCCCCGACGACGACACCGTCGGGGCGATCCTCAGCGAGCACCACGACGCGTACATGGAACGCCTGGAGGCGCTGGCGGGCAGGGACGAGTACAACGTCAAGGCCAACCACCAGGAGGAAGCGGTCCTGTTCGCCGTGCTCGCCGCCGACCCCCAGCTCCGCGCCCGCCACCAGGCCCTGCGTGCGGCGGGCGGCGGCGGCCACGACGAGAAGCTGCTGTTCGGCGAACTCGTCGCCCGCGCCGTCTCCGAGCGTGAACGGACGGACGCCGCACTGCTCGAGCAGACCCTCACCCCGTACGCCGAGGGGGTGCGCCGGGGACCCGAGAGCGCGGGCTGGCTGGCCAACCTCTCGTTCCTGGTCGACCGCAACCGGCGCGAGGACTTCCTCGCCGCCGTCCGTACGCTGCACGAGCAGCACGAACACCTGCAGGTGCAGGCGACCGGACCGCTGCCGCCGTACAGCTTCGCCGACGCGGGCTGAGCGCCATGGGCCTGCTGAAGGAGGTACTGCTGCTGCCGGCTGCGCCGGTTCGAGGGACGGCGTGGGTCCTGCGCCAGGTCGTCGCGGAGGCGGAGCGGCAGTACTACGACCCTGCCGTCGTCCAGCGTGAACTCGCGCAGCTGGTCGCTGCCTTCGAGGCAGGGGACATGGACGACTCCGAGTTCGACCGCCGGGAGGACGAACTCCTGGCCCGATTGGAAAACAGGATGCGACCGCGATGAACAACCGCATGGCAATGGGACTGGCCGTGAGCGCCGGCTACGTACTGGGCCGCACGAAGAAGGCCAAGCTGGCCTTCGGCCTGACCACCCTGGTGCTCGGCCGCAAGCTCGCCCCGAACGCAGCCTCGGTCGCGTCCTTCATCGGCAGCCGCCTGGGGGACAACCCGCAGGTGAAGGAGATACGCGAGCAGTTGCACGCAGACCTGCGCGGGGTGGGATCGGCGGCCGTGAGTGCCCTGGTCGACCGCCGGCTGGAGGCCGTCGCCGACCGCCTGCACGACCGCACGCTGGACGTGCAGGACCGCCTCGCGGGCCTCACAGGCAAGGGCGATGACGAGGTCCGGCAGACCGATGGGGCCGACGAGGCCGCCGGCAGCGACGACGAGGGGGGTGACGGCGACGGCGGGCGTCCGGCGCGCAAGCGGGCGGCCGCCCGGACCGGCACCCGCCGTACCGGCTCCACGAGGGCCAAGAGCTCTGCGGGGACCAGCGCCAAGAGCAGCGGTCAACCGGCCGCCCGGCGCACTGCCAAGCGGTCCGCCGGCCGCGGCCGGGGAGGTGACGGCGATGCCTGAGACCGCCCTGGCACGACTCAAGGACAGCCCCGCCGCCGACCGGGCCAAGGAGGAGCTGGAGCGCTACCTCATGGCGCAGGCCGAACGGCTCCTGGCGGGTGCCGGGCGGACCATGGGCCGCTCCACCGCCCACCTGAACGCCATCGCAGACGGCAGCAGCCCCGGGTTCCGGGCACTGGCCCTCGACGGCGCCCGTAGGATCAGCAAGGGCCGCGGTCCCCTCCGGGCGGTCGTCGAAGCCGGCGCGAAGCAGGCCAAGGACAAGGCCGCGCACGCGCTGCGCGACCGACTGGGCAGGCGGGGCGGAACGCCCGGCCGTGGCAGGCCCACCGTCATCCTGGAATCGGTGGACGTGGGCGTGCCCGTCAAGGACGCCTACAACCAGTGGACCCGGTACCGCGACTTCCCCGATTTCGCGCACGCGGTCACCAGCGCCGAAGGCGTCGACGAGACCACCAGCAACTGGAACGCCAAGGTCCTCTGGTCCCGTCGCAGCTGGACGGTTCACATCACCGATCAGGTCCCCGACGAGCGCATCGTCTGGACCTCCGAGGGCGACAAGGGCACCACCACCCGCGGCGTGGTCACCTTCCACGAACTGGCGGTCGACCTCACCCGTGTCCTGCTGGTCATCGAATACCACCCCCAGGGCCTCGTCGAAAAGACGGCCAATCTCTGGCGCGCCCAGGGCCGGCGGGTCCGCCTGGACCTGAAGAACTACGCCCGCTTCCTCACCCTCGCCGGCGGCCGGCCCGACGGCTGGCGCGGCGAGATCCGCGACGGCGAACCCGTCGACTTCCACGAGGAGCAACAGGAGCCCGAGGACCTCACCGAGGACACCGGCGCCGAGGAGCCCGACGAGATCGACGCCGGGGACACGGCCGACCTCTACGACGACGAGTCCGGACCCGGCGTCGCGGACGACCAGGAGTACGAAGAGGACTACGAGGCCGAGGGCGAGGAGGCGGACGACGGCTACGAGGACGAAGCCGACGACCTCGACTCCGACTACGAGCAGGCGGAGCCGGACGAGGAATCCGAGCCCGGGGCCGAGCGGGAAACCGCCCGGCCGCGCAACCGCCGCGGAAGCCGACGGTCAGCATGACCATGCCCTCCGGCCTGCCCCGGCCCTACGACGACAACTCCAGCGCCAACCTCGCCGACATCCTCGAACGGGTCCTCGACAAAGGCGTGGTCATCGCCGGCGACATCCGCATCAACCTCCTCGACATCGAACTGCTCACCATCAAACTCCGTCTGGTGGTCGCATCAGTCGAACGCGCCAAGGAGATGGGGATCGACTGGTGGGAGCAGGACCCCGCCCTCTCCTCCAAGGCCCGCCACCGCGAACTGGGCCGTGAGAACGAGGAACTGCGCCGACGCGTCGCAGAGCTGGAAGCCCGCCAGGAGGAACACCCGTGAGCGACGAACTGCTCTACGTCTACACCGTGCTGCGCACCGGAACACCGCCGTCCCCGCCCCTGGACCTCGGCATCCCGGCCGCTTTGGGCAGGGGCCTGGAACTCGTCGACCACGAGGGGCTCACGGCGGTCGTCGAGCCGGTCGACGCGGCGGACTTCGACGAACAGCCGCTCCGTGCCCACCTGGAAGACCTGGACTGGCTCGCGGGGGTGGCCCGTGCCCACCACGGGGTGGTCGCCCGCGTCGGCAGCCGGACCACCACCGTGCCCCTCCGGCTGGCCACCATCTGCCGGGGCCGGGACGGAGTCCGTCGGCTGCTGGCGCAGGCCCGGGCGCCCCTCAGCGAGGCCCTGGAACGGGTCACGAACGCGGAAGAGTGGGGCGTCAAGCTCTACGCCCAACCCGCCGCCGCCGGCCCTCCGCCCGCCGAACCCGGCGCGGCGGCCTCCGGCGGCGCCCCCTCGGGCCGGGACTACCTGCGCCGCCGCATCAGCGACCGGCGGGCTCAGGACGATCGCACCGGCCAGGCCCAGCGCACGGCCGAAGCCCTCCACGAGCGGCTCGCCCACAAGGCGGCCGGAACCGTGCTCCACCCGCCCCAACAGCAGCAGCTCTCCAAGGCGCCGGGCCAGAACGTCCTCAACGCCGCCTACCTCGTGCCCACCGCGGACCGGCGAACGTTCCTCGACAGCGTCCCGACCGCGGACGACCTGCCGGCCGGCGTCCGGGTCGAGGTCACCGGTCCGTGGGTGCCCTACTCCTTCACCCACACCACCACCGTGCCTCCCGCGGAGCCCTCGTGATCGCAGACCAGGACGTCGCCCTCGTCGACCTCCTCGACCGCCTCCTGGCGGGCGGGGTGGTGCTCGCGGGCGACATCACTCTGCGGATCGCCGACATCGACCTCGTACGCATCGACCTCAAAGCCCTGATCAGCTCGGTGAACGACACCGTTCCCCCACCCTGGAAGCAGGGAGCCCCATGAGCCGCCCGCAGAGGATCGACCTCGACCCCGACACCGTCGAACGCGACCTCGCCTGCCTCGTCCTGACCGTCATCGAACTCCTGAGGCAGCTCATGGAGCGCCAAGCCCTCCGCCGCGTCGAGAGCGGCGGTCTCACCGAGGACCAGGAGGAGCGCCTCGGCCTGACCCTGATGCTCCTGGAAGACCGCATGGATCTCCTCCGAACCCGCTTCGGACTTCGGCCCGAGGACCTGAACATCGACCTCGGCCCGTTGGGAAAGCTCCTGTGAACGGAGCGTTTACCGCACAGGGTTGCGGTCACACGCGGGACATGACTGAATCGGAGAAGACCACCAACGCCCGTTCCACATCGCGCAGTTCCTCCAACGGGACCAAGACCCGTGACCGGACCGCAAACGCAGCCCGAGAGGGGGCGAAGGCGGCCTCCACCACGGCGAGCGGCACCGCGGGCGCCCTCAGCGCCCTGCCGGCACCGCTGGCGGAGAAGACCGCCGCCGCCGCGAAGGCCGTCAGCGGGTCCCTCGGCCGAGCCGGGTGGGTCTGGACCGCGGTCAGGGCCCGCAAGGCAGTCACGGCCGGAGCGGCCACCGCCACCGCCGCCTTCGTGACCACCGCCTACACGCTCGGCCGTCGTGCCGGCCTGCGACAGCGCGGGCCGCTCTCCAGGCTCACCGGCGGCCGCCTCTGAAAGGGCCGCGCGCGGTCAACCGCTCGCGGACCCGGGTGCTCCTGCAACGGCCGGACGGGCCGGCCTCCTGCGGGAGCCACCTGGATCGCCGCCATCGCCGGCTCTGTCATCCTGCTCGTCCTCTACCGGCTGGTCACCGGAAACAAGCGCAACCACAGCCACGCCTGAACGGCGTGTCCCACCTCGCACGGAAGCGGCTCCCCCTCTCCCGAGGGCGGAGCCGCTGCTGGTCCGGGGCACGACCGGCACAGGTACCGCGAGGGCGCCGCCGCGCCTGCCCCTCCGCGCTCGCCGAGGTGCGCCGCGGACCGCGCGCGCCGAGAGTGGAAGTACCCGGCCGGGGACCGCACCGGCCGGTCCACCGCACGAAGGAGACCGCATGGCGCGGCGCCACGTGAAGGAACCCATGCGGGGGCCGCCGCACGGGCTCCGGCGCGGTGGGACAGGTCCGGCCCCGGCCGGTCAGGGCGAGCCGGAAGCCCTCGGCGCGCAGGTGCCCGCAACGGTGGTACTCGTGACGGGCGTGGCGGGGTCGGGGAAGTCCACGGTGGCGCAGCTGCTGGCCGACCGGCTCGGCTGGGAGTACAAGGACGCCGACGACTTCCACACTCCGGCGAACCGGGCCAGGATGGCGGCCGGCGAGGCCCTGACCGACGAGGACAGACGCCCGTGGCTGGCTGCCGTCGCGACGTGGATCGCCCGGCGGATCGCAGCGCGGGAACCCGCCGTCGTCGCCTGTTCCGCGCTCAAGCGCGCGTACCGGGACCAACTGACCGGGGGACGGCCTGACGTACGTCTGGTCCATCTGCACGGTTCATGGCAACTCATCCTGTCCCGGCTGCTGTCCAGGCACGGCCACTTCTTCCCCGCGCAGCTGCTGGACAGCCAGTTCGCCGACCTCCAGGAGCCGGAGCCCGACGAGCACGCCTGCGTGGTGGACATCGACCAGCCTCCGGACGATGTCGTCGCGGACGCCGTCGCCCTTCTCGGCACCGGCACGGACCCCCCACCGGACCCTTCACCCACCGGCGCGGAGGCCTCGCCGGCCGTACCGACCGAGGAGCCGCACGTGCCCCCCACAGCAACAGGAGAACAGTGGCGGCTCCGCCACGGCGCGCAGGCGGCGGTGGTGGTCGAACTGGGCGGCGCTCTGCGCCGCTACGAGATGGGCGGGCGGCCGCTCCTCGACGGATTCGCTGCCGGCGAGCGGATCACCGGCGGACGGGGACAGCTCCTCGTGCCCTGGCCGAACCGGGTGGACGGCGGGCGCTATGGCTTCGGTGGTGAGGACCAGCAACTCCCGCTGACCGAACCGGAGAACAACAACGCGATCCACGGGCTCCTGAGGTGGGTGCCGTGGCAGCTGCTGGCCCGCAGCGAGGACGCGGTCACCGTGGGCACCGTCCTCTTCCCGCAGCCGGGATACCCGTACCAGCTGGAGGTCGCCGCCGAGTACCGGCTCGGCCGGGAGGGGATGGAGACCACCGTCACCACCACCAACGTGGGGGACACGGCCGCCCCCTACGGCGTGGGCCAGCATCCCTATCTGACCGTGGGCACCGACCTGGTGGACACCGCGCTGCTGACCGTGCCGGCCCGCCACCGGCTCGTTACCGATGAACATGGCCTGCCGGCCGGTGAGGAGCCGGTCGAGGGCACGGCGTACGACTTCCGCGCCGCCCGGCCCATCGGCGACATACGACTGGACACCGCGTACACGGGGCTCGACCGGGACCCCGCCGGGCACTGCTCGGTCCGGCTGGCGCACCCTTCGGGGCAGCATGGCATCGACGTACGGCTCATCGAGGGCATCCGGTACGTGCAGGTCTACACCGGGGACACGCTGTCCGAGCCAGGGCGGCGTCGGCGCGGCGTAGCCATCGAGCCTATGTCCTGCCCGGCCAACGCCTTCCGCAGTGGCACGGCGCTCACCGTCCTGGAACCGGGTGGCAGCCACGTCTTCCGGTGGGGCCTGGCCCCGTGGGGGTCCTGGTGACCGCGGACACCGGGCCGTCGACGCCGCCGCGGCCCATGACCGGTGACGACTTCCTCGCGCTGTACGAGGAGCTGCGGGACAGGAGCCCGCGCGCCCCGGACGACCGGCGCGGAACCCTCGGCCATCTGACGCCCGAGCGGGTGGTGGCCGCCACCGCCGAGGTCCGTTCCGGCCTCACGGTGTCCTTGGCCGCGCCCATCGAAACCCTGCCCGGCCCGGACAATCCCGAACCCGCCCACCACCGGATGATCGCTCCCGCTCCCGCTGCCGGTGAGACCGGCGCCGAGGGTCTGCACTTCGCACGCGACCGGTTCGCGATGAACGTGCACGGGGACGCGGACAGCCATCTCGACGCGCTGTGCCACGTGCTGTTCGACGGGGAGCTCTACAACGGTGTGCCGGCGAGCAGCGTGACGCCGGAGGGCGCCGGGGCGCTCTCCGTCGAGGTCGTCCGGGACGGCATCGTCGGCCGTGGCGTGCTCCTGGACATTCCGCGGCTGCGGGGGGTGCCCTGGCTGGAGCCCGGGGATGACGTGACCGCCGATGACCTGACCGCTGCGGAGGCGGCCCAAGGGGTCCGGGTCGGGCCGGGGGACATGCTGTTCGTACGGGTCGGGCATCGCGCACGGCGCCGGGAGCGCGGCGCGTGGGACGCGGCGCGGGCCCGGGCAGGCCTGCATCCCGCGGCCGTCCGGTTCCTGGCCGAGCGGCAGGTGTGCGTGCTGGGCGCGGACGGCAACAACGACACGGCCCCCAGCGCGGTGGCCGGGATCGACTTTCCCGTGCACGTGCTGGCGATGCACGCCATGGGACTGCATCTGATGGACTACCTGCAGTTCGAGGACTTGACCCAGGTGTGCAGCCGCGCGGGCAGGTGGTCCTTCCTGTGCGTGGTCGCGCCGCTCAGGCTACCGGCGGCCACCGGCTCACCCGTGAACCCGATCGCCGTTTTGTGACAGCCGCGCGCGGGAGCCCCGTCCGGTCGCCGCTCGCGGAGAGGAGGGATACGTTCGAAGAGGTGGGGTGGGGTGGCTGCCGTGTCTCGGCAGCGCGCAGAGAGAGGGCCCGGTGACAGGCGGGGCCCACGAGCGCAAGGACGGTGGTCGCCGTGGGCGACTCCCCGCACTACGACGTCATCATCATCGGTTCGGGCGCCGGCGGCGGTACGCTCGCCCACCGGCTCGCCCCGACCGGTAAACGGGTGCTCATCCTCGAACGCGGCGGCTACCTCCCACGCGAGCGGGACAACTGGGACTCCACCGCCGTGTTCGTGAAGGGCAAGTACCGTGCCCCGGAGTTCTGGCTGGACAAGCACGGCGACGAGTTCCCGCCGGAGGTCAACTACTACGTCGGGGGGAACACCAAGTTCTACGGCGCCGCCCTCTTCCGGCTGCGGCCCGAGGACTTCGGGGAGCTCCGCCACCACGACGGGCTGTCGCCGGCGTGGCCGATCCGGTACGAGGACCTGGAGCCCTACTACACCGAGGCCGAGCACCTCTACCTCGTCCACGGACGCCACGGAGAGGATCCGTGGGAAGGGCCGTACAGCGCCCAGTACGCCTACCCGCCGGTCGAGCACGAGCCACGGATCCAGCAGTTGAGCGACGACCTGGAGAAGCGCGGCCTGCACCCGTTCCACCTGCCCATCGGCGTCGACCTGAGCCAGGACGAGAACGGGCGGGCGACCAGCTCCAGCGCCTGCATCCGCTGCGACCGCGTGGACGGCTTCCCCTGCCTGGTACGCGGCAAGTCGGACGCCCAGGTGATCTGCGTGGAGCCCGCCCTGCGGCACCCGAACGTGGAAATGATGACCAATGCGCGGGTGGTCCGGCTGGAGACCGACCCGACCGGACGCAGCGTCAGCACGGTCGTGACCCGGGGTGAGGACGGGGTCGAGGCCTCCTGCTCCGCGGACGTCGTGGTCGTCGCCTGTGGGGCGGTCAACTCGGCGGCGCTCCTCCTGGCCTCGGCCAACGACCGCCACCCACGCGGGCTGGCGAACAGCTCCGACGTGGTCGGCCGACACTACATGCGCCACAACAACCTTGCCCTGATGGCCATTTCGAAGGACCCCAACGACACCAAGTTCCAGAAGACCCTGGCCCTGCACGACTGGTACCTCGGCGCCGACGACTGGGACTACCCGCTGGGCGGCATCCAGATGCTCGGCAAGTCTGACGCCGACCAGATCCACGGTGAGGCGCCCCGCTGGGCAGGTGCCGTGACCCCCGACATGCCCTTCGAAGTCATGGCCCACCACGCGGTCGACTTCTGGCTGTGCGGCGAGGACCTCCCCCTCCCCGACAACCGCGTCACCGTCGACGGCGACGGCACCATCCATCTCGTGCTCGACGAGAAGAACAACATCGAGGGGCTGAAACGCCTGCGGCACAAGCTCCAGGGCATGCTCAGCCATCTGGGGATGCACGAGCACCAGCTCCTGTCACGCAGCCTCTACCTCCACAAGGGCATGCCGATCGGCGCCACGGCGCACCAGGCGGGCACCGTACGGTTCGGCGACGACCCGGCCACCTCCGCGCTGGACGTGAACTGCAAAGCGCACGACCTCGACAACCTGTACGTGGTCGACACGAGCTTCTTCCCGAGCATCGGGGCGGTCAATCCGTCCCTCACGGCGATCGCGAACGCCCTGCGGGTGGGCGACCACCTCGTGGAACGGCTCAGCTGACCCGGCGGCTTCCTCCGACCGGGCGTTGTTGCCCGGCCGTGTGGCCCAAGAACACCTCGCACGAGGGGCCGGTCTCCGGAGAGGGTGCTTCGGTGGCGTTCGGGCCCTGTCGGGCCGCGGTCCGACGGACCGGATCGGGCAGTCGAGGAGGCAGTCGATCGTGAGCTCCACCGAAGGCGTACCGCAGGGAGTGATCTCCGCTCATCTGCTCAAGGGCCAGAAAGCACTGGTCACCGGCGCCAACAGCGGAATCGGCAAGGCCACGGCCATCGGCCTGGGCCGGGCCGGCGCCGACGTGGTCGTGAACTACGTGGCCGGCACCGAAGAGGCCGAAAAGGTGGTCGCGGAGATCGCCTCGTTCGGCGTACGCGCTGCCGCGTACGAGGCGGACGTGTCCCAGGAGGACCAGGTCGTGGCCATGATGGACCGGATGGTCCAGGAGTTCGGCACGATCGACATCCTGGTCGCCAACGCCGGACTGCAGCGCGACGCCCCGTTCGAGGAGATGACGCTCGCCCAGTGGCAGAAGGTGCTGGACGTCAACCTCACGGGTCAGTTCCTCTGCGCGCGGGAAGCGACGAAGGAGTTCCTGCGGCGCGGTGTCGTTCCGGAGGTGTCCCGCGCGGCCGGAAAGATCATCTGCATGAGCTCCGTCCACCAGCTCATTCCCTGGGCGGGGCACGCGAACTACGCCTCCTCCAAGGGGGGCGTGCAGATGCTGATGGCGACCCTGGCCCAGGAGCTCGCGCCCAAGAAGATCCGCGTGAACGCCATCGCTCCGGGAGCCATCAAGACTCCGATCAACCGGGACGCATGGGAAACGCCTGAGGCTCGGAAGGACCTGCTGCGGCTGATCCCGTACGAGCGCATCGGCGAGCCCGACGACATCGCCCACGCGGCCGTGGCCCTCGCCTCCGACCTCATGGACTACGTCGTGGGCACCACGCTCTACGTGGACGGCGGTATGACCCTCTTCCCCGGCTTCGCCACCGGCGGCTGAGCCTCGTCCGGCCCGTCATCCCGAGCGGCAAAGGAACGCATGCACACCACGGTCCATCTGCTGGCGGCAGACGCCCCCGCCCAACTGCTCCCGGCCAGGGAACTCATGGCGTTCACCCTCGCCTCCCACATCATCCTGGTGCCGATGGGAGTGGCGCTGCCGCTCATCACCCTCGTCATGCACTACCGCGGCCTGCGCAGGAACGACGCCACGGCCCTGCTGCTGGCCCGGCGCTGGTCGGCCGTGATGGCCGTGCAGTTCGCGATCGGCGTCGTCACCGGCACCGTACTGTCGTTCGAGTTCGGCCTGCTCTGGCCCGGGCTGATGGGCAAGTGGGGCGATGTCTTCGGCGTCGGTTTCGGCGTCGAGGCCTGGGCGTTCTTCCTCGAAGCGGTGCTCATCGCCATCTACCTGTACGGCTGGCGCAGGCTGAAGCCGCGCACCCACTTCCTGCTCGGGCTGCCGCTGCCGGCCGCCGCGCTGCTGGGGGCCTTCGGCATCCTGGCCGCCAACTCGTGGATGAACACCCCGCAAGGGTTCACGCTCGACCCCCAGGGCAACCCGGTCGACGTGAACGTCTGGAAGGCCATCTTCACCCCGATGTTCGGGCCGCAGTACTGGCATTTCGTGGTGGCGATGCTGGTGACGGCGGGCTACGTCGTGGCGGGCGTCTATGCCGTCGGGTGGCTTCGCGGCCGTCGGGACCGCTACCACCGGCTCGGCTTCACGGTCCCCTTCACCATCGCCGCGGTGGCCACTCCGGTGCAGCTCATGCTGGGGGACTCGATCGCCCGGCAGGTGTTCCAGAAGCAGCCCGTGAAGTTCGCCGCGATGGAGATCGTCTGGGAGACCGACACCCACGTTCCGGAGTACCTCTTCGGCCGGCTCCATCCGGACGGCACTGTCTCCGGCGGCATCAAGATCCCCCAGCTCGACTCCATCCTGGCGGGGTTCAGCCCGGACACCAAGGTGACCGGGCTGACCTCCGTACCGGCGAGCGACCGGCCGAACGCCACTCAGGCCACGATCGCCCACTGGGCCTTCGACATCATGGTCGGGATCGGGAGCCTGCTCGTGCTCCTCGTCCTCTGGTACGGCCTGATCTGGCTGCGCCATCGCCGGCTGCCCCGCTCCAAGTGGTTCTACGGCAGCGCCGCCTGCGCAGGCGCAGGCTCCCTCGTAGCCGTCGAATGCGGCTGGATCACGACCGAGGTGGGCCGCCAGCCATGGATCGTCTACCAGAACATGCGCGTCGCCGAAGCCGTGACATCGACCCGCTCCACCACCCTCTGGATCATGTTCGGTCTGGTGATCGTGGTGTACCTGCTCATCTTCGGGTCGTTCCTCGTCGTCCTGCTGAAGATGCGCGACCGCTGGCGCCTGGCCGACGAGCAGACAGGCGGGCGGCCGGTGGAGGCGCCGGAGTCGGTCACTCCCTACGGCCCCCGTCCTCCTGTCCCGGCCGGAGACGCCCGGTCCTCGGGAGACGGCGGCTCCACTGCGTCCGGGGACGGTGAAACGTGATGGCCGATCTCGTCGCCTTCGTGCTGCTGATCGCCGTGACCGCCTACGCCTGCGCCGGCGGGACCGACTACGGCGCGGGCTTCTGGGACCTGACGGCCGGCGGAGCCGAGCGCGGCAAGCGCCCCAGATGGCTGATCGACCACGCGATGGCTCCCGTGTGGGAGGTCAACAACGTCTGGCTGGTCTTCGTCCTCGTCATCATGTGGACCGGATTCCCGGTGCTGTTCCAGACCGTGTTCACCGCGATGTGGCTCCCCCTGGCGCTGGCCGCTCTCGGCATGGTCCTGCGCGGCGCCGGCTTCGCCCTGCGCAAACCCACGCGCCGACTGGCCCGGCAGCGCCTCTACGGAGCCGTGTTCGCCATCGCCTCCCTGCTCACCCCGTTCTTCCTCGGGGCAGCCGTAGGCGCCATCGCTTCAGGCCGGATCGCACCGGGTACCGAAGCCTCGGCGGATGCGTGGGCCAACCCGGCGTCCCTCCTGTTCGGGCTCCTCACGATCGCCGCGACCGCACTCCTCGGCGCCGTCTTCCTGACCGCCGACGCCGCACGCTTCGACGCACCCGACCTCGTCGGCTACTTCCGGCTCCGCGCCCTCCTCGGCCTCCTTGCGGTCGTCGTGACGGCTGTGGGCGTGCTCCTCGTCACCCGCGGCGACGCCCCCCACGTCTGGCACGGACTGACGCATGGTGCAGGGCTCGCCCTCGCGGCCGTTTCCGCGGTGTTCCTCGCAACCACGGCGCTGCTCGTGCTGCGGGGCAGGGCCCGCTGGGCCCGCTTCAGCGCCGTCGGCATGGTCGGCGCGGCCGTCTTCGCCTGGGGCCTCGCCCAGCGCCCCTACCTCATCCCCACGTCCCTGACCGTGGCGGACGCCGCAGGCGATTCCCAGACCCTGGCCTGGCTGTCGGTGGTCAGCCTCGTCGCCCTGCTGCTCATCGTCCCGGCCGTCTTCTTCCTCTACTGGCTGGACACCCATGGCGAGCTGGAGCCCCTCACCGACTCCGACCTGCAGCGGATCCGCCCCACGCGGGGTGACGCGGCCGACGGCGACTGACTCCGGAAGCCTCGAGTTCCCCATTGCGCACATGAGGCGAGGAAGGAAGCCGCTGTGAGCGAGGACGACGTTCTCCTCGGCATCGCCCTGGTCGTGACCCTGGCCACCGCCTGCCAGATCCTCGCCGGCAAACTGCGCGTCCCCGCACTGATCCTGCTGCTGCCGGCCGGCTTCGCCGCGGGCGCCCTGACCGACATCGTCCATCCGGACCTGCTGATCGGGGAGGATTTCTCCGCCCTGGTGTCCCTGTCCGTGGCAGTGATCCTCTACGACGCCGGGCTGGGCCTCGACCTGCGCAACCTCAAAGGCCACACCCGCGCGGTCGTGGGCAGGCTGCTGCTCTTCGGAGTGGGCTTCACCTTCTTCGCCGTCTGTGCCGTCGCCCCGGCCCTGTTCAGCATGTCCCTCAGGGTGGCCGCGATGGTGGGCATGATCCTCGTCGTGTCGGGGCCCACCGTCGTGGGGCCCCTGCTCCAGTACGTGCGGCCGACGGACAAGGTACGGCGCCTGCTGATCTGGGAAGGAACGCTGACCGACCCCATCGGCGCCATCCTCGGAGCACTCGTCTTCCACGCCATCGCCACCACGCACCGGATCGACATCGGCCGGGGATACCAGCTGGGCCAGTTCGTCATCAGCCTGGCCGTCGGCCTCCTCGGCGGCGCCGTGGGGGTCGCTCTGCTCTGGCTCACCCTGCGCGTGCTCCGGCTCGGCGAGGCACTCGGGACCCTGGCGCAACTGGCCACGGTGATCGCCGTGTCGGCAGGGTGCGACATCGTCAGGGACGACACCGGGCTCATCGCCGCGATCGTCACCGGTATGGCCGCAGCCAACATCCGGGGCTTCGACATCCCCGCTCGCAGGCCCTTCTTCGAGACACTGGTCCAGCTGATCATCGGACTGCTGTTCATCTCCATCTCTGCCGGCGTCACCCCTGCCTCCCTGAAGCCCGTGCTCCTTCCCACGCTCGTCCTCGTCGCGATCCTCGTCCTCGTGGTACGGCCGCTCGTGGCCTTCACCGCCACCATGCGCACGGACATGACCATGGGGGAACGGGCATTCGCGGGATGGATGGCTCCGCGCGGCATCGTCGCGGCCTCCACCGCGGCGGCCTTCGCCACGACCCTCGTCCAACTGGGGCTCCACGGGGCTTCCAAAATCCTTCCGATCACCTTCCTGGTGATCGTCTCAACGGTCGTGCTGTACGCGCTGACCGCCGGCCCCATGGCCCGGCTGCTCGGCGTCGCCAGGCCGAACCGCACACAACCCCTCCTGGTGGGCGGCGCTCCGTGGGTGATCGCACTGGGAAGAGCCCTGCGGTCGGCGGGGCTCGACGTGCAGATGTGGGCGGGACTGGCCGAGGAGCGCGAACGGATCGAGGACGCCGGAATCAGCCTGGCCAGAGGGGACCTGCTGGCGACGGCCACCAACCCCAGGGCGCGGCTGGAGGGCGTCAACGCCGTCTACCTGCTCACCGATGACGACGACTTCAACGCGCTCGCCTCCGTGGTCGTCGAGGGAAACGTCGCGGGCCCCGTCTACCGGGTGGGACCGCCCCACGGGAGCCATGGTGTCGTCGCGCCCTACACGGGCGGCGCCGTCCTGTTCGGCGGTTCGCTCGTCAGACACGTCCTGGCAGCACGGTACGAGGAGGGCGCCCGGTTCCTGGTGCAGCCCGCGTCCGATCCGCTCCCGCCCGGACACGAAGCGCTGTTCGTGGTCCATGACGACGGCCGGCTGGAGCCGGTGGACGGGACGCAGGCCGTCATGCCGGAAGCGGGCGACCTCGTCGTTCTGCTCGGCCCCGTACCGCCGGAGCGGCAGGACCCGCCCCAGGGCTCCGTTCCGTCCGCCGACTGAGCGCGCCGCACAGGGCGCCCGTCCCCCGCCCGGACAGCCCTCAGCCGCCCTGCCGCATGCGGTTCAAGGTCTCGTCCAGCGTGATGGCCGCATCGATGAGAGCCAGGTGAGTGAACGCCTGGGGGAAGTTGCCGAGCTGTCGGCCCGTCAGGGCGATCTCCTCGGAATACAGGCCCAGGTGATTGGCGTACGTCATCATCTTCTCGAGCACGAGCCTGGCCTGATCCGCCCGCCCGGCCCGTGCCAGGGCATCGACGTACATGAAGGTGCACAGGGAGAAGGTTCCTTCGGAGCCGCGCAGGCCGTCGGGCGAGGCCTCGGGGTTGTAGCGGTAGACGAGGCTGTCGGTGACCAGCTCCCGGTCCATCGCGTCCAAGGTGGACGTCCACATCGGGTCGTCCGGCGTGATGAAACCCACCGTCGGCATCCGCAGCAGCGACGAGTCGAGCACATCGCTGCCGTAGTGCTGGACGAACGCCTTGCGCGCGGGGTCCCAGCCCTTGGCCAGGATCTGCTCGTAGATGTTGTCGCGCTCAGTGGCCCACCGGGCGCTCTCGGCCGGCCGGCCGTGGGCGACCGCCAGCCGCAGGGCGCGGTCGAACGCGACCCAGGACATGACCCGGCCGTACGTGAAGTGCTGGCGCCCGCCGCGGGTCTCCCACAGCCCCTCCCCGGCCTGGTCCCAGTGGTCCACGAGCCAGTCGAGCAGCGTGCGCAGCGACGTCCAGCCCCGGATGTCCAGGTGGATGCCGTGCTGGTGGGCGAAGGAGATGCTGTCGAGCGCCTCGCCGTAGATGTCCAGCTGCAACTGGGTCGCGGCGCCGTTGCCGATGCGCACCGGCGCGGACCCCTGGTACCCCTCCCAGTGCTCCAGGACCTCCTCGTAGAGGTCGGACGAACCGTCCACCCGGTACATGATGTTCAGCGGTCCCGTGCTGGTGTCGCGGCCGGCCTTCTCCTTCACCCGGTCACCCAGCCAGCCGATGAATGCCCTCGCCTCCTCCGTGAACCCCAGCCCCAGCAGGGCGTACACGGAGAAGGACGCGTCACGGATCCAGGTGAACCGGTAGTCCCAGTTGCGCTCGCCGCCCAACTGCTCCGGCAGTCCCGCCGTGGGGGCCGCCACCAGGGCGCCGGTGGGTGCGTACGTCATCAACTTCAGGGTCACGGCGGAGCGCTCCACCATCTCGCGCCATCGGCCCGCGTACCGGGACTGGTGGAGCCACGACCGCCAGTACTGCCGGGTGTCGGCGAAGAGCTCCTGGAACTCGGCGACGCGGATCTCGCGCGGCGGCCCCTCCGCGGCCGACTCCATGACCAGACCCCGCTGCTGTCCGGCCTCGAGCGCGAGCGTGACGTGCAGGCCGTGATCGCCGGTGAGGGTGTGCACCACCCGTTCGTCCTGCGGCTCCCGCACCACGTGGAGGGTGAGTTCCAGGTCCTCCGAAGCGAACACCGCTCCGTTCTCCGTGACGTGCAGGGTGTGGGATTTGCGGCCGTAGTCGAACCGGGGGGCGATGTCGATTTCGAACGTCATGGTGCCGCGTACGCACCGGAGCATGCGGACCAGGCTGTGGCGGTCGGTGGCCGTCGTTCCGGTCACCGGCATGAAGTCGACCACCTCGCCGGCACCCGCCTCGGTCATGAACCGCGTCACGAGGATCGCGGTGTCCGGCAGGTACAACTGCTTAGTGGTGTACGTCCTGTCCGCCGGTCTGACCGTGAAGTGCCCGCCCTTCTCCCAGTCGAGAAGAGCGCCGAACACACTGGGCGAATCGAAGCGCGGGCAGCAGAACCAGTCGATCGTTCCGTCCGTGGTCACCAACGCTGCGGTCTGCAGGTCCCCTATGAGGCCGTGATTTTCGATCAGCGGGTAGTCAGCCATGGGAGAACCCCTTCCGACGCCACCCAGTCAGCGTAGGCGCGAAATCCCCGATGAGCCTGCCGAGCCGGCAGCCTCTGCATCAGCCGGAAACCGGCTTTAACATGGGAACGCACGAATTGGATGTTCCCGCCGCGTTTCACCGCCGGACCCGGAGGCTGCCCGTGCTGTCGAACCTTGGGCGGGCTCCCGACGCCCGCGGGGCACTCCGGTGCGGACTGCGCGCGAGCCGACGATGATGTCCTGGGCGGCGCGCTTCCGGTTGCGGCAGTACGCCAAGGCAAGCCTGTGGATCCTCCCCCTGATCGGGCTCCTGCTGGGGACGGTGTTCGCCGAATGGGCCGCCGGCGTGGAAGGGGCCGGCTGGCTGCCGGACAGCTGGCGGTACTCCGCGACGACGGCGAGCAGTGTGCTCAGTTCTGTCGTCGGGTCCATGGTCGCGCTGCTGGGGTTCGTCGTGACCATCGGGGTACTCGTCGTCCAGCAGGCCACGGGGACGTTGTCCCCGCGCTACATGCGCCTGTGGTACCGCGACCGGCTGCAAAAGGCCGTGCTCGCCACGTTCACGGGAACCTTCGCGTACGCCTTTTCGCTCTTGCGCAAGATCGAGTCGGACGCCGTCCCCGACCTGGGGGTGACCCTCTCCGGCGTCGCCGTCTCCGTCAGCCTCATGCTTCTGCTGATCTACCTGAACCGGTTCACCCACAACCTCCGGCCCGTGGCCATCGCCGACCTGGTGGGGCGCTTGGGCGGGAAGGTGCTCATCCGCGCGACGGAACGCATCCACCACTCCTCGGCACGCGACGAGGTTTCCGTGCCGCCTGCCGGTCCGGTGATCCACATCCGCTCCGAACGGGGCGGAGTCATGCAGGCGTTCGATGCGGCGGGGCTGATCGCCACCGCCGTCCGCCACGACTGCGTGCTAGTCCTGGCCCACCAGGTCGGTGACTTCGTACCGCCCGGCACCACCCTGGTCGAGGCCCACGGCTCTGCGTCGGAGCCCGACCCACGGCGGGTGACCGGACTCGTCGCCCTCGGAACCGAGCGCACCATCGAGCAGGATCCCGCCTTCGCCCTGCGCATCCTCGTCGACATCGCCATCCGTGCCCTCTCTCCCGCGGTGAACGACCCCACCACCGCCGTGCAGGTGCTCAACCACATCGACACGTTCCTGCACACGGTCGGCCCGGCCAGACTCCGCGACCGGTACGTGCTCGCCGACGACCAGGACCGGCCCCGGCTGGTGGTGCCGGGCCGCGGCTGGGAGGACTACCTTCAGCTCGGCGTCACCGAGATCCGTGAGTACGGGGCCACGTCCCTCCAGGTGTGCAGGAGGCTCCGCGCGCTGCTGGAGGACCTGCTCGAAACCCAGTCGGCCGAGCGTCTCCCGGCGGTGCGCGCGGAACTCGCCCTCCTCGAGGAATCCGTCCAGCGGTCGTTCAGCGACCTCGCCCGCCGCGCCGGCGCCCAGACGGCCGACCGGCAGGGAATCGGCGGTGGGCGGCGTCCCCGGAGCGAACCCTCCCGATGAGCCGTTCACTCCTTCGGGCCGCCACGACCCACCACGTTTCCGTGCTCGGTGTCACGCGCGACCCGGAGAACGACCACTTGTACGTGGGTCGTTCAGAAGGGTGACCGTCGTCCCCAGCCGTCGTCTCCAGCACGCCGCGTATCCCCCGACGGCGTCCTCCACCGCAGGGAGATCACAGCCGCCAGTACGTACCCGCACGGGAGTCGACGTGCACCACGTGCCGGCCGACGCGCACCACGTGGTGGTCCGGCCCGGACCAGGAGCCGGAGAAACCGTCGGTGCCGGACAGTGGGGTCCAGATCTCCAGGAAGGTGCTGCCGTCCGCGTTGGTGCCCCGCTCGACGAGGTTCGCACCCTCCCACCGCAAGGTACCGGCGTCTTCGCCGGGCTCGCCCGTGAGGTGGTGGAAGTGCACCTGGGAGCCGTCGAAGGAGGTCGTGCCGGCGAAGCCCCGGCTGTCGGCGTAGTACGTTCCCGCCTGCAGCCACACCACTTCGCGGTCCTCGACGAGGGGTCCGCCGTTGCGGCTGATACCGCGCCGCAGCCAGGCGCCGGGCTCGGGCACCGGGACGCCGTGGACGCCGCCCGCCGGCTCGGGCTCAGGCCCGGTCATCGGTGCCGCGGTTCCACGGCGTCTACGTCTACGTCTACGGCGTCCACGGCCAGGAGCGTCAGCGGTACGTTGCCACGTACTGCCTGCGAGTACGGGCAGACCGCGTCTGCCCGGTGCAGCAGGGGCTGGAGGTCCGCCGCACGCCACCCCGGAAGGCTGACGGTGAGGGCCACCGCGAGGCCGTAGCCCGCGGGCGTGTCCGTGGTGCCGAGCCGCACTTCGCAGGCCACGCGCGCGGCGGATGCGTCCGCCCCGAACTCGGCGGCGACCTCCGCGAGCGCGGAGGTGAAGCAGGCGGCGAAACCGGCCGCGAACAGCTGCTCGGGGTTGGTGGTGCCGGGAACCTTCTTGCGCGGCGGGGCAAGGCGGACGTCCAGGCGCCCGTCGTCCGTGCGGACGGATCCGGTACGCCCCCCGGCGGCATGCGCGGTCGTCCGGTACAGGCTGCGGGTGAGTGGCACGGTCATGGCGTTCGGCCCATCTTGCTCGACGAGGACGCTGCCCGGGTACGGACAGCGGACGGCGCTGCTCGTGCAGCACCTCGCGCGTCGTCGTGCGTAACCGGGTACGGCGCATCTCGTCCGGGGCCTTGGATCCTGGCCGCCGGACAATGTAGCAACGGAGGCAGCCGGGCGCGGCCTCGCCCCCCGGTGACCTGCCTCACCTCCCGTCGGCCCCGTCGGCCCCGTCGCGATCCGGGGACGCGGGCCGGTGCCCGCTGCGGTAGGCCCCGGGGGGCATGCCCTCCCACCGGGTGAAGGCGCGGACCAGGGCCGTTGCGCCGCTCAGGCCGACGAGGGGGGCGATCCGGTCCAAGGGCAGGGCCGTGGTTTCCAGCAGCCGCCTGGCCCGGCCGTGGCGGGCGGTGTCGAGCAGCGCGCGCCACGACGTGCCCTCCGCGTGCAGCGCCCTGCGCAGGCTCCGGACGCTCAGATTGAGTTCCTTGGCGGGGCCCTCGGGGCCCGCGTCCTCGAGCGCGGCGTGCTCCAGCCACTGCCGCACGCGCTCGGCCGCGGTCGCGGCAGTGGACAGCCGGCCCAGGAGCCGGTCTGCGTAGGACCGGTGGAGGGCGTTGAGCGCCGGGTCGTACAGGGGGCGGCGCCTGTCGAGGTCCTCGTTGGCCACCGTGATCGCGTTCTCCGGAGCGTCGAAGGTGACGGGGCAGCCGAGGACGCGGGCGTACGGCTCGGCCGTGCCCGCACGGGGATGGGCGAAAGACACGGCCAGTGGCGCCCAGTCGTCCCCGGCGATCCAGCGGGCGGCCCGCACCATGCTGCTGACGATCGCCTCCACCTGCTGGGGGTGCATGGCCGCCGGGTCGACGGTCGGCCGGTAGCAGATCCGGCTGACGCCGCTACTGCGGTGCACGGTCACCGTGCCCGCCTGGCTCACCAGGGGGTGGTAGCGCTCGGCGGCCAGCGCGGCGTCGGCGAGGCTGGCGCAGGTGAGGACGAGGTGGCCCAGGATGTGCAGGCCTTCGGGCCGGATGCGGTCGCCCACGAGGAGCCCGGTGTGCGGGCCGGCGTCCCGGGCGCCGAGCACCGCGTCCCACAGGGCGCGCATCTCGCCGAACTCCAGCCGGTCCGTGGGCAAGGCCCAGGGACCGGACCCGCCGGTGCCCTCCGTGGCGCTCAGGACGGCGAGGGCGTAGCACGCGGTGACGGAGGGCGGCTCGATGGTGGACACGGCCGCCAGTCAATGCGGGCTCACCACCCCCGTCAACACCGTCGGCCGGCCAAGCGCCGGGAGCCGGGTTCGGAGAGTCAACGGCTTGGCCGCCGGAGTGAATGACGGGGCCGCGGGCCGCTCCTAAGGTCGGCCTTCGGACATCGAGGGGATCAGGGGCCCCCGGAGTGCCGGGGAAGCGTGCTGCCCTGATCACCACCGCTCAGAGGAGTACGCCGTGATTCTCTTCCTGCTCCCCGCAGGCGACTACGACCCGACCGAGGCGGCGGTGCCCTGGGCCGCGCTGCGGGACGCGGGCTTCGAGGTGCGGTTCGCAACCCCCGAGGGGAAGGTCGCGCTCGCCGACTCCCGGCTCACGGACCTCGGCTTCTCCTGGCTGTCGCCCTGGCTGATGACCCGCCGCGCCGAGCTGGCCACCTACCGGCGTCTCACCGAGGACCCCTCGTTCCTCGCCCCCTTCTCCTACGCGGATGTCGACCCGGCCGACCTCACGGGCCTGTTCGTACCCGGTGGACACGCCGCGGGCATGCGGACGCTGCTGGAGGACGCCACCGCCCAGCAGCTGTTCGCCCGGGTCTTCACCCAGGGGCTGCCCGTGGGGGCCGTCTGCCACGGCGTGCTGCTCGCCGCCCGGGCCGAGGATCCCGCCACCGGGCGCTCGGTCCTCCACGGTCGGCGGACGACGGCCCTGACGTCCCTGCTGGAGCTGACCGGGTGGAACCTCACCCGGTTCTGGCTGGGGCGCTACTACCGCACGTACCGCACCACCGTGCAGCAGGAGGTGACCGCGGCGCTCGCCGATCCGGGCCACTTCCTCGCCGGCCCGCCGCTGCCCGTCCGCGACACCGCCGCCCGGCCCGGACGCGGCTTCACCGTCAAGGACGGCAACTACGTCTCTGCCCGGTGGCCCGGCGACTGCCACCGCCTGGCGGGGGAGTACCTGGCCCTGGTCCGTGCCCATGCTGCGGGAGCGGTGCACCGGTCGGGCTGAGCCCGGCTGGCACCGCGCAGGCGCGGGCGGCGGCCGAAGACCATCTCCGAATTGTCATGAACGCATCGTGAAAGGGATGGGGATGAATCGACGAAGAGCCTTCGGGCGAATCCGGTACCTGTTACTCGGCCTGGTCCTCGCGATGGCCACCCTGCTGCTCGGCCCCGCCGCCGCCGGCGCGTCGGCGGGCCCGCCGTGGTGGGAGCCCGTGGCGCGCCCGGCCCCGGACTCGCAGGTCAACGTCACGGGGGAGCCCTTCACCGGGACCGACGCCCAGGGCCGGGTGCGCGGATACGTCGACGCGCACGTCCACCTGATGTCCAACGAGGGTTTCGGGGGGCGGCTGGTCTGCGGAAAGGTCTTCTCCACGGCAGGAGTGACGGACGCCCTCAAGGACTGCCCCGAGCACTACCCGAACGGCGTCCTCGCCCTCTTCGACATGATCACCAAGGGCGGTGACGGCAGGCACGACCCGAACGGCTGGCCCACGTTCGAGGACTGGCCCGCCCACGACTCCGCCACCCACCAGCAGACCTACTACGCCTGGGTGGAGCGGGCCTGGCGGGGCGGCCAGCGGATCCTGGTGAACGACATGGTCACCAACGGCGTCATCTGCTCGATGTACTTCTTCAAGGACCGCGGCTGCGACGAGATGACCGCGATCAGGCTCCAGATCCAGAAGACGTACGAACTCCAGGACTACGTCGACAACATGTACGGAGGGCCCGGCAAGGGCTGGTTCCGCGTCGTCACCGAGCCCGACCAGGCACGCCAGGTCATCCAGGCGGGCAAGCTCGCGGTCGTCCTCGGGGTCGAGACGTCCGAGCCGTTCGGCTGCAAGCAGGTCTTCGATCGAGCACAGTGCACGATGGCCGACATCGACCGCGGCCTCGACGAACTGCACCGCCTCGGCGTGCGCAGCATGTTCCTGTGCCACAAGTTCGACAACGCCCTGTGCGGCGTCCGGTTCGACTCCGGCACGACCGGCATGGCCATCAACGCCGGCCAGTTCCTTTCGACCGGGACGTTCTGGAGCACGGAGCCGTGCCCCGGCCCCCAGCAGGACAACCCCATCGGCTTCGGACTCGCCGCAGGACTGTCGGCCGAGGGAGCGCAGGAGCACGACACGGCCGAGGATCCCCGCACCTCGCCGGCCGAGGCGGAAGCCAGGATCCGCGCCGCCCTGCCGGAGGGGACCGAACTGCCGCAGTACGGACCCTCGCTCCAGGCGCAGTGCAACCGCCGCGGCCTGACCGCGCTGGGCGAGTACGCGGTGCTCGGCATGACCAAGCGCAACATGATGCTCGAGATCGACCACATGAGCGTCAAGGCAGCGGACCGGGCGCTGCACTTGCTCGAATCCGAGCGCTACTCCGGCGTGCTCTCCACCCACGGCTGGATGGACGACAACTGGACCGAGCGGGTCTACCGCCTTGGCGGCTTGATCACCGGCCACATGTACGAGGCGCCCGCGTTCACCGCCGAGGCGCGCAGACACGCCGCCCTGCGCGCCAAGTACGGCGCCGGGTACGGGATCGGCACGGACATGAACGGTTTCGCCTGGCTCCCCGGCCCCCGGGCCGCCGCCGGAAACCCCGTCCGCTACCCCTTCCGCAGCCCCGACGGCGGCTCGGTCCTCGACCGGCAGGTCACCGGTTCCCGCGTCTGGGACGTCAACACCGACGGTGGCGGCACCCACTACGGCCTCGTACCGGACTGGATCGAGGACATCAGGGTCACCGGCGGTCAGGACGTGGTGGACGAGCTCATGCAGGGCGCCGAGGGCTACCTGCGCACCTGGGAGCGCACCCGCGGCCACACCACCCCCTACACACTCCTGGTACGCGGCTACCGCCCCCACGCCGGGCACCTGGCCTCCTCGCGCCCCCTGCCCGCCGGGTTCACCCACGAGGGGGTCTGGAAGGTGCTGCGGGACCCCGCGCCCGACACGGTCCGGCTCTTCGAGTGCAAGGTGGCGGACCACTCGCTGCTGACCCCCGACCCGGGGTGCGAGGGCCAACAGGTCCTCGGCGCGGTCGGATACGTGTACACCAAGGCGGTGCCGGGCTCGGTGCCCCTCTACCGGTGCTACATACCCTCCGTATTCGACCACTTCGTAACCAGTCGAGCCGACTGCGAGGGTCCCTACACGAAGGAGGGCCTGCTCGGCTACGCCATGCCGGTGACCGCGTCGTAGCGGCCCACGCAAGGGTGCCCCCGGCGCGTGCGACCCCGGGGCACCCTTGCGGGGATCCGAGGTCAGCGCGATGACCGGATCGAGTGCCGGCCGCCCTCGCCGATCGTCACGATCGGGTTGCCGGTGTCGGTGCACGGTCATGGGCGACTGGGCGACTGGGCGGTGGAGGAACACGCGCGGTCGGCCAGAACGGCGAAGGACATCGCGGCCAACGTCTTGCTGCTGGTCGACGAGTCGATGCCATGGGAGGAGCCGGGCGAAGCCCACCTCGCCCGCCTCGCCGCGTCAGCGCCCGGCTGTCGCCTGATGCCTGCACAGCCAGGCCGTCGCCGCGCCCGCATCGCCTTCTCCGACGCCGCCGCGAAGCAGCTGGGGAACATCACCGACGAGGCGGAGATCCACGCGCTGGACCGCGCCCTGGTCGTCATCTCCGTCGACCCTGACATCGGCGAGCCCATCCCGGGCCACACCACGGACCCCCGGCTGCGCCAGTACGCCGACGAAGTCGAGTCCGTCCGCGTCCTGTACTTCGTCACCGCGCTGCGCACCGTAGTGGTCGTGGCGTACATCGAGGTCTAGCAGCCTGGACGGGCCGCGGCCCTGAGGCCTCAGGGCCGCGGCACGTGTGCGTGAGAACGGGGTTCTGCCACACATTCCCTCAGGACGATCAACGGGACTGCCATGGACTGCGAGAGTGGCCGGCCTCTCGACCTGCTGCCCGGGAGTCGCGACGGTGCGACCCCGGCCGGCTGGCTGCGTGAACACCCGGGATCCGAGAGTATCTGCCGTGACCGGGCCGGTTCGTAGGCCCCCGGTGCCCGAACCGGTCTCCGAGTGCCGTGACCCTGACCTGGCACAGCTGTCGCAATCTCACTTCAGATCGGTGCGAGGATCGATGGCCCAGTGGTTGGTTCGCAAGATGCGGTCGGCGAAGGTCACGTCTTCCTCACCCAGGGACCTGAAGCCGAGGGACCGGCATATGCCATTTGACGGAGCATTCGCTATCGCTGGAAACGCATGCACGACTCCCCATCGATCTTCTTCGCGGGCCAGTTCAAGTAACGCGCGGACAGCCAGCTTGCCGAGACCCCGTCCCTGAAACTCTGGCAGCACCATCCAGCCGATCTCGGCAATCTGCCGGCCGTCAGCGTCGTGGGGCCACAGGGTCACGGTCCCCGCCACCACTGCCGGTTCCGTCTCGTCGGGAATGATCATCTTGATCCACTGAGTGCCCTCTGCCGCACTCCGAACGTCACGCTCGACCTTCGCCGCCATCCCTTCAGGAGGAAGCGGGCCGCCGAGGTCAACCATCATGGCTGGGTCACATCGCATCCGAACGTAGGCTTCGACGTCGCCAAGCTCAACATCACGCAAACGCATGCACTTACCCTCCGACTTGCCGGGGTCGCCCCCACGATCACGCGCGGTCCCCAACGACGCTACGTCACCGAGGACCGTTCCGTTGATCGTTCTCACGGCATGTGTGCCAGAACCGAGAACGGGAGTCGTTCATGGACGACTCCGGGAGTCAGTAGGCCTCTGTGCTAGGGCTCCGCCCACTCCGCATCGCAAGGAGAGCGAGGGTACGTGCGGGCTACGGTGGTGTCCCCGCCTGCTCCGGCGGATGACAGGATGGCCGGATGGATATCCTCCGCAGGAACAACGTGAAGGTCAGCGGATCACCCGGCAGCCCCGTGGTCATGCTCGCGCACGGGTTCGGCTGCGATCAGAACATGTGGCGCCTGGTGGCCCCAGCGCTGGCCGAGGAATTCCAGGTGGTCCTGTTCGACTACGTCGGGTCGGGCGGTTCCGACGCGTCCGCTTGGAACGACGAGCGGTACGCTTCGCTGGACGGCTATGCCCGCGACGTGACCGAGGTCTGCGAGGCCCTGGACCTGAGGGACGTGGCCTTCGTCGGGCATTCGGTCAGCGCGATGGTCGGGGTCCTCGCGGCCGCCGCCGCCCCTGAGCGGCTCTCCTCCCTGGTCATGGTCGGCCCTTCACCGTGCTACATCGACGACGACACCTACCGCGGCGGCTTCAGTGCCGAGGACATCGACGAGTTGCTGGAGTCACTCGAGTCGAACTACCTCGGCTGGTCGACCGCCATGGCGCCGGTGATCATGGGCAACCCGGAGCGGCCGGAGCTGGGACAGGAGCTGACGAACAGCTTCTGCGCCACCGATCCGGCCAAGGCCCGCGTCTTCGCCCGCACCACGTTCCTCTCCGACAGCCGCGGCGACCTGAAGTCGGTGGGCGTGCCGACGCTGGTGCTGGAATGCACCGAGGACGTGATCGCTCCGCGCGAGGTGGGCGCGTACGTCCACGCGGCCATCCCGGGAAGCCGCCTGATCACCCTTGACGCGACGGGCCACTGCCCCCAGCTGAGCGCCCCCGAGGCCACCACGTCAGCCATCAGGGCGTTCGTCCGGAGTCTGCGGTGATGTGCCCCACCGCCCCGAACCCGGAGCGGCCGGAGGGCGAAAAGGCGGCCACCGATGCCGCGTTCTCCACCCTGCTGGAGGACACCGCCGAGGAACTCTACGAGTCGGCGCCCTGCGGCTACCTGTCCACTCTGATGGACGGCACCATCGCCAAAATCAACGAAACGCTCCTGGACTGGCTCGGTCTGACGCGCGAGGCAGTCGTGGGCCGCAAACGCTTCACCGACCTGCTGAGCGTCGGCGGCAAGCTCTACCACGAGACGCATTTCGCGCCGCTGCTGCGCATGCAGGGAAAGATCAGCGAGATCGCGCTGGAGCTCAGGGCATCCGACGGTAGACGGCTTCCTGTCCTGGTCTCCTCCACGGTGAAGACGAGCGGCGACGGCGAGCCGATGCTGATCCGCACCACCGTCTTCGACGCCCGACAGCGTCGCGCCTACGAAAACGAACTGCTCCGCGAGCGCCAGGCGGCGGAAGAGGCGCGCCGCCAGGCCGAAGCCGACCGCGAACGGCTACGGGAAGCCCTCGCGGTGCTGCAGCAGAGCCTGCTGCCCGACACTTTGCCCGCGGTGCCGGGCATGGAGGCGGCCTCCTACTACCACACGGCCTCCATCGACCGGCTCGGCGGAGACTTCTACGACCTGTTCCCGCTGGACGACGAGCGCTGGGCGTTCTTCCTCGGCGACGTCTGCGGCAAAGGCCCCCAGGCCGCAGCCGTGACCTCCCTGACCCGCTACACCCTGCGCGCCGCAGCCCTCCACGATCCCGACCCGGCAGCCGCGCTGACCACCCTGAACACCGTGCTCCACGAGCGGTTCACGGGTGGGGACCCGCGCTACTGCACCACGATCTTCGGCGTGATGGAACCCGACGCCACCGCTGGTACGACAGCCGTGCGCCTCGCATCCGGCGGCCATCCCCCCGCTCTGGTCCTGCGTGCCGAGGGACGGGCCGATTACCTCCCCACCCCCGGCGGTCTCCTCGTCGGTATCCTGCCCGATCCCCATTTCACCTCTGCCGAGACCACGCTCGGCCCGGGGGACACCCTCCTCCTCTACACCGACGGCCTCACCGAAGCCCGTATCGGTGCGCACCGCGAGCTCTACGGGGAAGACGCCCTGCGCGCCTTCGCCGCCGGCCTCACCCACGGCGGCCCGCAAGAGCTGATCACCGCCCTCACCGGGCTCCTGGACAGCTTCGGCGAGGGACTGGACGACGACACCGCCCTGCTCGCCCTCGGCGTGCCCCATCCCCTCCCTGCTTCGCGAGAGCCCGATCTGACATGAGCGCCCTGAGGATCACCATCCGAGTCGCCACGACCGGTCCCGTACTGGAACTCGCCGGCGACCTCGACTACGACCAGGCCCCCCGCCTGCGGCAGGCTCTGGAGACCCTGAGCCTGCAACCGGGCCAACGGCTCGTCATGGACCTCTCGCGCATACAGTTCTGCGACTCCAGCGGCATCACCGCCCTCGTCGTCGCCCGCAACCTCGCCGCGGGCGCCCGGGCGGACATCGCCCTGGCCGGGGTCCCGGGAAATACGGTCCGCATCCTGCGCATCGTCGGCCTCGACAAGGTCTTCCCCCTCCACCCCGACGTCGACACCGCCGTGGCGGCCAGACCGACCACAGGACCCCCTTGTTGAAGGAGCGTTGTGCCGTCGGGCGGTTCCGGTTGGGGGAACGGTACGCCGCACGGCGCAGGCATCAAGTGCGTTGATGCCTGGACTCCGTGATCACTGCGGCGGCTGCAACGTCGTTGGTCCGGCCCCCGGTTCGCCGGGTGCGTCGGGGCGCCGGCCCGCGGCCTCCGCCGTGATCCGCGCTGCGAGCCCGTCCAGCAGGACGTCGAGCGCGGCGAGGAACACCGTCGTCCCGTCCAACCGGGCCATGTAGGCCACGCTGCGTGCGATGGCCGGGAAGGCGGCCGGGTCGGCCGCGGGGTACTCGCGGGACCAGGCCTGCTCGTCGCCCGTCCGGGCGGCCCCGTCCAGGGTCTCGAACGCCGCGTCCATGCCGGCCCAGGCCAAGGAGAAGTCTCCGTAGACCCGGTGCAGGACGGCGGCCAGTGCGGGGGAGCATCCGGCTCGGCCGAAGGCCGCCAGGATGTGCTCCACGATCCGCATCTCGGCAGGGCGCCGGGTAGTGCGGTAGGTGGCCAGGACCGCCGCTCCGGGATGGCGAAGGGCGGTCTCCCGCGTGCGCAGCGCAAGGTCGCGCAGCGTGTCGCGCCAGCTCTCCGACGGTTGGAACCCAGTCAAGGATTCCTCGAAGAGGCGGTCGGCCAGGGCCAGGTGGAGTTCGTCCTTGTCTCTGACGTAGCGGTACAGGGCGGAAGGGTCGACCCCCAGCCGGGCGGCGAGCCGCCGCACGCTGAGCGCTGCCGCGCCTTCGTCGTCGGCCAGCGCGAGCGCGGCGTCCACGATGATCCGCAGGTCCAGCTCCACCTTGGGGGGACGGCCCCTGCCTCGTGCTGCCATGGGGCGATCAGACCAGGCCGGACAGCGCTTCCGCAAGCCCTGTCGCCCGGCGGAAAATCTTTTACCCACACCGTTGACAAAATAGTGCGGCGAGCGGTTGTCTGCGGGGCACCCAGAACCGAGGAGTGCTGCTCATGGACCAGGGAAGACCCGCCACCGGCGCGGCGCCCGCCGCCGCGTTCCGCAAGACCCTCAGCACCCGGCACGGCGTGGTCATCGCGCTGGCCAACATCAGCCCCACCGTGAGCGTCGGCATAGGCCTCGCCTTCCTCGCCGCACTCGCCGGCACCGCGATGCCCGCCGCCTTCCTGCTCGCGGCCCTGCCGATCCTTGCCGTGTCCGGGGGCTACGCACGGCTCGCCGCCCGCGACCCCAACTGCGGCACGGCATACGTCTGGGTGCGCCGGGCGCTCGGCCCCTGGACCGGCTACCTCACCGGGTGGACATCGGTCGCCACCAACATCCTGTTCCTGTCGTACGCGGGCCAGCTCACCGGCCAGTTCACCCTCGGCCTGCTCGCCGAGGCCGGCGTCAGGGCCGTCTCCCCGGACGACCCCCTCGCGGTCACCGTCACCGGCCTGGTGTGGAGCGTTCTGATCGTGCTGAGCGCGCTGCGGGGGGTGAAGGGAGCCACCGCCGTCCAGAGCCTGCTGCTCGGCATCTCCGCGGTCGTGGTCACCGGCATCGTGATCACCGCCTTCGCCCGGGGCGGCGCGGCCCCCGTCTCCGCCTCGTGGTTCTCGCCCCTCACCTTCCCCGACACGCTGACGCTCCTCGGGGCGACCGTGATGGCGGCGTACATGTTCTGGGGCTGGGAGAGCGCCTTCTCGGTGGTCGAGGAGTCGACCTCGGTCCGCTCCTCGGGCCGTGCCGGAATCATCGCGATCCTGGTCACCACCGGGTTCTTCCTCTTCTCGGCCACCGGCTTCCTGCACGCGCTGAAGCCCGAACAGCTCGCCGATCCTCTCTCCGGTGTCACCGAACTGGCCCGCACCTTCTACGGGACCACCGGCGCGGCCGCCGCCCTCGCCGCGATGCTCTTCGCCACCGTGGCCTGCATGCAGTCGAGCGTCATCGCCGGGGCCCGGCTCACACTCGCCATGGGCCGCGACGGTGTACTGGGCACGAGCTGGACCCGGCTGCATCCCGCATGGGGCACGCCGGTCACCTCCACCGTGCGGATCGCGGCCATCGCCGTCGGAGTCTCGCTCGCGGGGCTCGCGGTCGGCTCCCTGTCCGAAGTGGTCCTCGCCGTGGTCAACTCGGTCGGCATCCTGGTCTCGCTGATGTACGGGGTCGGCGGCATCGCCTGCGTCGTCACCTTCCGCCACGAACTGCGCGGCCGGATCCGCGACACGCTCGTCGTGGGCCTGCTGCCGCTGCTCGGCGGCATCGCCCTACTGCTGCTCGGCTGCCTCGTGGCATATCAACAGTGGACCTCGGTGGACCACTTGGCCTTCGACGCCGAGAACGGACGTTTCCTCACCGTACTGCCCCTCACGGTCATCGCCCTCGGTGTTCCCGCCGCCGTGTGGACCCGCTACCGGCGCAGGGCCGCCTACTTCACGCAGCCGCCGACTCCTCTCCCGCCCGCATCGGCACCTGTCGCCGCCAGGGGCTGACCACCGCGCCACGGGGGCGGACGCGGACGCCCGCCCCCACCGGACACCCCCTCTTCCTCACCACGTCCCTCTTCCCAGCTGCCACCAGCCCCCTCATCGACCCGTCACCCACCGGAGCTCGCACATGCGCCACGCAGACCTCGTCCTCCTCAACGGCACCGTCTGGACCGCTTCCCCCGTACGCCACCGGGTATCGGCGCTGGCCGTCACCGGCGACCGGATCACCGCCCTGGGCACCGACCGGGAGATCCGCGAGCTCATCGGTCCGCGGACCGAGGTGACCGACCTCGGCGGCCGGTTCGTGCAGCCCGGGTTCACCGACGCCCACGTACATCCGGTGATCGCCGGGATCGGAATGCTCGGCTGCGATCTGAGCCCCGGCCGCACCGCCCGGGAGTACCGCGACACGATCGCCGCCTACGCAGCCGCCCATCCCGAGGCCCCCTGGATCCAGGGCAGCGGTTGGTCCTTCGACGCCTTCCCCGGCGGTCTGCCGCACCGCGACCAGCTCGACGACATCCTTCCTGACCGGCCCGCCTACTTCCCCGTCCGCGACGGACATTCGGCGTGGGTCAACTCGCGCGCCCTCGCCCTCGCCGGGCTCGACCGGCACACGCCGGATCCCGCGGACGGCCGTATCGAACGCGACGCCGCGGGCGAACCCACTGGCGTACTGCACGAGGGCGCCATGACGCTGGTCGGGACGTTCGCGCCCGCTCCCTCGGCGGCCGAGGCCCGCGCCGGGCTCCTCGCCGCCCAGGAACTCCTGCACTCGCTCGGGATCACCGGCTGGCAGGACGCGCTCGTCGGCGCGTACGCGGGCTTCCCCGATCCCCTCGACACCTACCTCGCCTGCGACTCCGACGGCTCGCTGACCGCCCGGGTACGCGGAGCGCTCTGGTGGGAACGGGACCAGGACCTCGGCCAGCTCGACTCGCTGCTCGCCCGCCGCGAGAAGGCCGCCCAAGGCCGGCGCTTCACTGCGGGCAGCGTCAAGATCATGCAGGACGGCGTGGTGGAGAACTTCTCCGCCGCCATGCTCGAGCCCTACCTGAACTCCTGCGGCTGCCCGGGCGACAACGCCGGGATCTCCATGGTCGACCCGGCCTTGCTCCGCGACGCCGTGATCGCCCTCGACGGGCACGGTTTCCAGATCCACTTCCACGCTCTCGGCGACCGGGCGGTCCGCGAGGCGCTGAACTCGCTCGAGGCGGCCGTGGCCGTGCACGGCCACACCGGCCTGCGCCACCACCTGGCCCATCTCCAGGTGGTGCACCCCGACGACATCCCGCGTTTCCGCACGCTGCGCGCCGCCGCGAACATGCAGCCGTTGTGGGCCGCCCACGAACCCGCCATGGACGAGCTGACGTTGCCGTTCCTCGGCGAAGAACGGGGGCGGCGCCAATATCCGTTCGGCGCCCTGCACGCGGCTGGTGCGGTGCTCGCGGCGGGCAGCGACTGGTTCGTCTCCAGCCCGGACCCCTGGCACGGCATCCACGTGGCCGTCAACCGCCAGGTGTGGGCCGAGGAACTGGGCGAACCGGATCTGCGCCCGCCGTTCCTGCCCGAGCAGCGGCTCGCCCTCACCGACGCCCTCGCCGCGTACACGGCCGGCTCGGCGTGGGTGAACCACCAGGACGAGGCCGGTGTGATCGCCGTCGGCCGGCTCGCCGACCTCGCGGTCCTGGACCGTGACCCCTTCGCCGTCGCCGCTGCCGACCTGCACTCCATCCGTACCACGCAGACGTACGTAGGCGGTGTACGGGTCTACAGCGCGGGTTAGGCGCCCGGCCCCTCCGTGCACTGCGGACCGTCTGACGAGCAACGCGGAGGGTCGGCGTAGCCAGAGGACCAGGGCGCTGACGGGCTGCCGACGAACGTGGTCGGCGGTGGAGTCGACCAAGACGGTCGACTCCACCCGGACCACGGCC
>NZ_JBEZLW010000047.1:0-48276 GCF_040652395.1 Streptomyces sp. NPDC048269 | reverse complement strand
CCCAGCCCACCCAGCCCACCCCCTCCCCGCGGTTCTGTCGTGTGTCGGGGCGGCCATCCTTGCGACGTCCAGGAGCACTGCGGCCCCCGGCGAGCAGGCTGGGCAGTCCCTCCTCCGATCCGCCCAGCCCCGCGGCGCGGCCGCTGTGCCTGTACCCAGGCACAGCGGGCGCGCCGCTCAGCGGAGGCCGAACCCTGCCGGCAACATCAGCCTCCTCGGCTGCGGCCACGTGTTCTGCGGCCCGTGATCTTCACAGCCCGAGGCGATCAGATGCGGACCCTTATCCCCAGGCCTCGGGATCCGCAGGCCTCGGGCCCAGTAGGGGCGGTCACGGGTCTGGCAGAACGACGCACACCGAGTGCGCTGCCGCCCCGGGGGAGCCGCGCTCGTCAATGGGTGACACCGGGTGGGTGAAGCCGGGCCCCCGGGCGGCCGCGTGCGGGTGCCTGTCCTCGGTGCGGGCCGCAGGATGAGGCGAAACAGTCACCCGTACCCGTCCCCCCCAGGAGCTTTCCGTCATGCTCGAACGCAAGCTGCTCAAGGACCGCACTCAGGTCACCTTCGTCCTGCCCGCCGACACCCCGCCCGGTCCGGTCAGCGTTGTCGGTGACTTCAACGAGTGGAAGCCCGGCACCCACGTCCTGGAGCCCCGCGGTGACGGCATGCGCGCGGTCACGGTCGGTCTGCAGGCGAAGAGCGTGCATCCCTTCCGCTACCTGGCGGTGGGCGACTACTGGTTCGACGAGGACCACGCGGACGGCCACGACGGCACCAACAGCCTTCTGCACACCTGATCCGACATCCCCGGGGGCGGACCCCGCCCGAACAGTCCGCCCCGCCCGGACCTCACCAGCCGGCGACTGGATACCACTGGATACCTCCCGCTGCCCGGCGGGCGTGCCAAGATCCGCAGAGGGAGGACCGCCATGAGCCAGGCTGGCGTGTTGCGGGGCCGGACCGCTGTGGTCACCGGTGCTGCCCGCGGGCTGGGCGCCGGCCTGGCGCGCGAGCTGGCGCGGCGCGGCATGCGGATCGCGCTCCTCGGGCGGGAGCGCGACCGACTTGAGGAGACCGCCCGGTCCCTGCCGGTCGAAGCGCGCTGCTACGCCGTCGATGTCACCGACGACGCGGCGATGGACCGCGCCGCCCGGGCGGTCACGGACGCCCTGGGCGCCCCTTCCGTTGTGATCGCCAATGCCGGGATCGCCGAGGGCGGTCCCTTCGCCAGCTCCGATCCGGCGACCTGGAGACGGGTCATCGAGGTCAACTTGGTCGGCAGCGCCATCACCGCCCGCTCCTTCCTGCCGGGCCTGCTCTCTACGCGCGGCTACTTCCTGCAGATCGCCTCCACTGCCGCGTTCGGATCGGCACCACTGATGAGCGCCTACTGCGCCTCGAAGGCAGGCGTGGAGTCGTTCGCCCAGTCCCTGCGCGCTGAACTGGCCCACCAGCGCGTCGGCGTGGGGATCGCGTACGTGCACTGGACGGACACCGACATGATCCGCGACGCCGACCAGCACACGGTGCTGCGTGAGCTGCGGGCACACATGCCGCCGGGCGCCCGCCGCACCTACCCGGTGACCCGGATCGCGGCATGGGTCGCCCGAGGCGTCGACCACCGGTCCCCGACCGTGTACGCGCCGCCGTGGCTGCGCTACGTACAGCCCTTGCGTCCGTTCCTGCCCCTCGCCGTGACCGCGGTCTCGCGTCGGACGCTGCCGCGCTTGGCCGAGCGCGGCCCGGTGGAGCCGACCGGTCTGTTGGGCGCCGGAGGGCAGGCTGACCAGCACGCCATCGGGCGCACGCCGGGCCGTCCTGCTGCACCCTCTGGCTGACAGCCCGCGCCTACAGGCCTTCTGGCCGCACCCGGGCGATGAGCTCGGCCCCACTCGTGGTGTTTGGGTAGGCCCCATCCGAATCCCGGTGGGACGGCCCCGCGTTCGTACGCGCTGTCCCCGACTCCGGAGGTGGTGGCCTACTCGGACTCCGAAGCCTCCCGGAGTGCGCCTCGTGCCATGGCGGATAATCGTATGTCGCACTGTGGGGAAGGGGGGAGTACGTGGGGTCAGTGGATCCAAGAACTGAGGAAACGTCCTCTGAAAGTTTCGAGTGGTTCTGTGACGCGGTGTCGAACCACGTCATGCCTGTCAGTCTCAGCACCAGGCATCCGGCCGACTTTCGCGCACACATTGCCGACCTGGATCTCGGTGCCGTGCGACTGTCGGCGCTCACATGCTCCCCGGTGCTGTCGCGCCGCACCTCGGCACATGTGCGCAGGGGCGATCCCGAGCAGCTTCAGCTTGCGCTGGTCACTCGAGGCACCTTCCAGATTGCCCAGCGGGGCCACCAGTCGGTTGTTGCAGGGGACCTGGTCCTGACGGACACCTCGCGTCCGAGCGAAGGGGCAAGCATCGACGAGCAGTCCACGGTGGGCATTCTGCAGGTTCCCCGCTCGATCCTGCCGCTGCGGCACGACAAGGTGGATGGCATCCTTGGGCAGCGCATCCGCGGCGACAGGGGAACAGGCGCGATCCTCGGCGGCTTTATGAGCACCCTGCTCGCTCAGGGCCCAAGCTGTCGGCCCTCGGAGCTTGTCAACATGGGGTCCGTTGCCCTCGACCTGGCGACGGCATGCCTGGCGCAGCAGCTCGGCACCCCCGACGCAGCGCCGCCCGAGGCCCGCGCCCAGGAAATGTTTCAACGGGTCACCCGCTTCATCGAATACAACCTGGGCGACCCGGACCTGACACCCCAAGCGATCGCCGACCACCACAACATCTCCCTGCGCTCCCTTTACTCCCTCTTCAGCGGCCACCCCGTCAGCGTGGCGGCCCACATCCGCCAGCGCCGACTGGACCGTGCGCGCGCCGAGCTCGGACGCCCGGAGTCGGGCGGTCACCCCGTGCAAACAATCGCGGCCCGCTGGGGCTTCTCCAGTGCCCCCGCGTTCAGCCGGACCTTCCGCGACGTATACGGGATGACTCCCTCCGAATACCGGGCGGCGTCGCGGACTGGCCCTCGGGCTTTTCGGTAGGTTCCCGCGGTGACCGGCGGTCGCCAGGACGGACGAACGGAGCCGGAAGAACGCTAGATGTGAGGTCGGTGACGGCTACGATGCCGCGAACGGCCGGTGGAGGGCCGTGCCCTTTCAGGCGCCGCGGCCCGGCCGGTGCCCGAAGCAGAGGTAAACGAGCGCAGCTTGACTCCACGGCGGGTACGGGACCCAGGACGAGTCGTGCCTGGGTACGGGACACCCAGGCCTGCGGGTGGGGAGCGGCTTAGCCTGAAGGGGTGACCAGCAACGATCTCGGAGATTTCCTGCGCGCCCACCGCGCCCGCCTGCGACCCGATGACGTCGGGCTCGCTTCCCACGGAGCCCGCCGGGTGGCGGGGCTGCGGCGTGAGGAGGTCGCCGTCCTGGCCGGCATGAACAGCGACTACTACGCCCGCCTCGAACAGGGCCGCGAGCGCAGCCCTTCCCCGCAGATCATCGAGGCCATCAGCAGCGCGCTGCGGATGGATGGCGAAGCGCGGGAGCACCTGCTCCGGCTGGCAGGCACCGCCCCGGAGGGGAGGCGGCAGCAGCCGAGGGAAACCGTTGATCCTGCGCTGCGGCAGCTGCTGGACGGATACCCGAACGCCGCGGCGTTCGTCCTGAATCCGGCCACCGACTTCCTGGCCTCGAACGCCCTGGCCGACGCACTGTTCTCACCGTTCGAGAACGTGGACAACATGGCCCGCATGACCTTCCTCGACCCGGCCGCCCGGAGCTTCTTCACACAGTGGGGGCGGGCGGCCGAGGCAGTCGTCGCCGGACTCCGCCACGCCACGGGCCTCGCCCCGCACTATCGGCGCCTGGACGACCTCGTCGCTGCCCTGACCGGGGCGAGCGAGGAGTTCGCAGCCCTGTGGTCCTCGCACACCGTGCAGGGGAAGACCCGTGACGGCAAGGAGCTTCTCCACCCCGACGTCGGGCCTCTCGCGCTCACCTTCCAGACCTTTGACGTCCGCGGAGCGTGGGGCCAGCAGTTGGTGATCTACCACGCCGAACCGGGAAGCCCCAGCGATCAGGCGCTGTCCCTGCTCGGCAGCCTCCACGCCACACACCACCAGGAGTCCACCACGGAGCAGTAGGACCCCGGTCGGCACAGTCCTTTGCAGGTGAGCCCATCGCCCGTGGTGCGACGGGCTCACGTGCGCAAAGGTCCGGGCACTCGGATGCTGGTGGCGCACGGGCGGCAGCGCCAGGAAGCGCCCAGGGCGAGCCCGGCGGGCGGCGCGGTCAGCGGCGGGTGAAGCGGTATCCGGCGTGGTGCAGGATGCCGTCCTGGAATGCGCCGAAGGCCCAGAAGCCCAGGTCATCGAGGTAGTGGATGCGGTTGCCGGTGATCCAGTAGCGGCCTTGGTAGGCGCTGGGGCGGTTCGCACGTGCCTGGTCGTAGCGCCCGTCGGGTAGCAGTTCCTGGCGCACGAAGCCGTTGTCGTCGATCCACATCCCCAGGTAGGGGTGCGTGAAGGGGCGGCGGGGGTCAGACGGCGGGAGTGTTGAGCACGTACTCGCGGGAGGCGTGGACCTGCTCGCGCAGGGCGGGCAGGTCCACGTCGAGGACCTGGCCGTTCCACTTGCGGGGTTCGCCGTTGATGAGGACGGCGCTGATGTTGCGGGCGTCCGAGCCCAGCACGACGGTGCCGATCGGGTCGTTGAGCGGCATGTTGTTGAGGTCCTCGGCCTGGATCACCAGCAGGTCGGCCTTCTTGCCCGGGGTGAGCGAGCCGGTGACGCCTGCCAGGCCGTTGGTGCGGGCGCCCTGGAGGGTGGCGAAGTCCAGGACGTCGTGGGTGGTGATGCGAGCCGGCCGCTGGTCGGTGCCGTAGACGGCGTTGACCGCGCGCATCCGCTGGATGGCGTGCAAGGTCCGCATCTGCGTGAACATGTCGCTGACCAGCGCCACCTCGACGTCGATGCTCAGACCGGGCCGGACCCCGACCGCCAGGGCCTCGTCGATCGCGGGGATCGCGGTCTCCAGTCCGATCTGTGCGTCCGAGGTCGGGGCCAGGGCGATGGTCGTGCCGCTCTCCCCGATCACCTTCCACGCCGCCTGGGTCAGACCGGTGGCGTGGATGAGGGTGAGGTCCGCGCCGAGAAGACCGTCCCTGTCCCACCCCAGGATGGTCCGGGAAGAGGAGGCGCCGAAGACGGCGTCGACGCTCACACCGATGCCCAGGTCCTTGGCCGTGCGGGCGAGTTCGGGGCCGTAGGCGAGAGTGGGCCCGGCGATCTCGTCGGTGGCCAGGGCGGCCAGCCGCAGGCTCAGCAGCTGGTCGTCGCTGGCGAAGTACGTCTCTTTGAGGCGGGCCAGGTCGCCGGGCCACTGCTCGTCCCAGTTACCGAAGTGCGGGCCCATCGAGGCGTGCACGCCGCGAATGCCGGTGTCGATGAGGCCTCGGACGGCGGCGTCGGAATGCTCGGGGGTACGGGAGTTGTGGGAGAAGTCGAGCATGCACGTGATGCCGCTGTCGATCGCGGTCAGGGCGGCCAGTTTGGTGCCGACGTACATGTCTTCGGGCCGGTAGACGGTGGCGTAGCCGGTGAGGGTGGACATCACATAAGCGCCGAGGTCGTCGACGTCGGGCATGGTCCGGCGCAGCTGGGTCTCCCAGGCGTGCCGGTGCGTGTCCACGAAGCCCGGCGTGAGGATGGTGTCGGAGGCCTCGACGACCACCGCGCCGTCCCGGCTCAGGTCAGAACCGATCGCGGTGATGATCTCGCCCTCTACGAGCAGATCGGCGCCGTGAAGGACACCGAGGTCGGGATCCATGGTGACGATGGTCGCGCCGGTGAACAGGATGCGCCGCATCGGGTCGGCGGACCGGCGCTGAAGCCGTTCGAGTACGGCAGAACTGGCGGTGTCAGAGGGAATCAAGGGAAAACCTGTTCTTCATGTCAGGGCGGTGGGCACGTACGGGGCGGGAGATGCCCCCAGCCTCGGCCCAACCGACAGCGGCAACCAGGCCGCCGCCTGCCCAGGTACAGCGCACCCAGGCTCACCGCTCACTCCCGAGACCCGGTCGCGCGGCGCTGACCGTCCTCTCAACTGCACGTGGGCGCGGCGCGTGACCTCTCCGGCGTCGTCTCGGCGCGAGCGGTGGTGTTTGGCGGTGCCCAACTCTCTTCGGCCCCGCCTGCGCTAGCCTCGTCGGAGCGTCGACACTGGGAGGCCTCGGATGCGGGTTTCTTCGACCGAATCGAGCAGGATCCCTGCGGGTTGACGCGCGGGATCTGGCGGAAGCCGTTCCGGAGGTGGCACACGTGAGGGACAGGCTGGCCGTTGAGGGGATCGACCTGGTTGGGATGAGGACTTGGGAAGAGCCACGCCAAGACCTCGGGCAGGTACTCCTGCATGACAGCCGCTCCACCTCGAAGGTCGCCTGATGGGGAAGCATGGCCCGAAGCGGGCCCGCATCGTCTTCTACGACGTCGCACAGGAACAGATCCAGAAGATGGGCGAGGCCGAGCGCCTGCGGCTCGAACCGGTGCTGGTGGCGGTCTCCAGGAACCCAGCCGTGGGTGTGCTCTCGAAGCACGGAGCCATTCGTGAGCACCGGCAGGACGGCGTGAGGGTCCTGTACGTGTCCACGGCCCTTGGCACTCTGGTCTTGGTCGCCTACGTAGAGGTGTAAGCGCCCGAGGAGCTGGCCGGGGTGACGGGGGAGGGGCCACGATCGGGTTCTCGACGTCTCGGGTAGTTGGTCTGGCCGCCTATCGGACCAGCGCGAAGGTACTGGCAGCGACGGCCCCGCCTACCGCAGCGCCTGCAAGAACTTGGCCAAGGGTGTGGTCCTTCAGCTCTACCCGGGACCAGCTGACGGCGGCGACCACGGGGAAGGCAAGGAGCAACCAGGGCCCGTAGGTCATGGCGAGCATGGCTACGCTTCCGGAGGACACGGCTGCGTGCACGCTGATCTTCCAGGCCGGGGTCACGGCGAGGAGGGCAGCGAGAGTGACCAGCATGGCCGCGACCAGCGCAATCATCGTCTGGGGGGAGTCGAAGGCCCACAGCAGCAGCATGCCGGTGGCGACGGACGAGACGATGAAGCTCATCACGATGATGCGCTGCTGCCTCTGGCCAACGTGCCGGTCGGACCAGCGGCCGCGGCGAATGCCGTACTTGATGAAGGCCAGAGGAATGACCGCGGCGAACAAGCAGCCGAGGAGGCCCCATCCGATCCCGGCGAGGCGACTGGTGTGCCAGCCGGTGAGCATGGTGTCGGCGATGATCCAGGTCTTGGGATCGAGCACATCGGTGATCAGACGTGCGGCCCGGGACTCGTTCGGCCGGGTGATCGTGGTCGTCATGGCGCGTCCCCCTCCCGTGAGTTCAGCGGAACTGAAGCTGGTTCAGTGTGAACTCGGGGGCAGCCGCATGCATCAGCTCGGCGCGTCCGTGGGCTCGGTTGGAACTCGGGGCCAGGCTGCGAGGCGGCGGGCCTCAGCCCTGACCTCGGCATCGACCTCAGCCATTGCTGTGTCGCGGTATTCGAGGATGGCGTATTCGTCATCGAGCTCGGCGAGCCGTTCGGTCAGGGGCAGCCCGTGCCCGTAGCGCTGGTGGATCCGGAAGGTGAGCTCCCAGGGTGTCAGCTCGCCGGCCAGCATGCGTCGTGCGAGTGCTCGCACGGCGGCTATTCGACCGGCCTCGCTGGCGACCGGGTAGAAGACGAGGCCGAGCTCGTCCAGCGCCACGGGGAGCAAGTCGAGCACGTCGTAGTCCGCCTCGGCGCGTGTGCAAGCTGCCAACACCCGAAGTCCGGGGCTATCGAGTCCGGCGACGAGCGCGTCACAGGCCGCGCTGACGACATCACTGGCGGGGATCTCGCCCACGCTCCACAGCGCGGCGCGATCCTGCAGTGCGCTTGCTGCTGCTACGGTCGACGTCACCCGCCCCTGATCCCCTCACCGTGTCCCGGTCGAGCACCTTATCCTCCCGGCTGCAGAGGCTGGTACGAACTCAGACGCCGGGACGTCACCGAAGGGATCGCCGGCGCCCCGGCCCGGCAGCAGCTCCTCATTCGAGCCGCCGGGCCCGGTCAGCACGACCTGGCCGAGGCCGGATCCCCGCTCTCAGCGACAAGTAGCCGCGCCCCACACACCGATCGCGACACACCGGTGACTGCTGTGTGGTCGAGCCGCCGCAAACGGCCACCGCTCCCGCGTCCGGGAGGTCCCGGACGCCGGGTCGCAGCCTGCGTGCGTGCCGGCGGCGTCCGTGGGCTTTGCCGGAGGTTGTGGTGGAAGCGGAGGCGCGCATCCGGGACTGGCGAGGTCAAGAGCAGTGTCCCGTCAGGAGTTGTCCGGCCGATCTTGAAATCGAGTTCTCACTGCCCTCTTCGACTACGATCGCCGCGATGAGGGGGAGGGCATGGAGGACGTTTTCGATCTGGGTGGAACACCACCGCAGGGCTGGATGCATGCCCTCTTCGGCGGCGGGCCGTACGCCGATGACGTCGGCCGGTGTGTGCCTGGCCCGCCTGCACCGGAGGCCATTACGGTCCCGCTTCCGGAGGGAGGCGAGTTCGTGTACCGGTTGGTGACTGTCGGCTCGTGGTCTGCGCCGGATGACCCGATTGCCCTCTACGACGACACTGGCCCAGCGCCCGAGCCGCCTCTGTCAGAGCTCGAGAAGTCCTGGCTCAGTCGCCGTGCCGATCGGCAGGCTGAGCCTGTCGAGGTGTCACGCCCGCAGCCAGATGACCAGTGACGCCGCGGTCAAGGTACCCAGGAAGACGTCCTTCAGCCGGTTGATGGCGCGCTCGACCGTGTTGCGTTTCTCGGCACCACCTCCACCAGGGGGCCGACGAGGCTCTGCCACGGCGTTTCGCCCTGATGTTCTGCCGACCCGTCCCCCTCTGAGGGCGAAGGCCGGCGGCGGATCCGTGCGGGCGCCAGCCGCATGCTGGTGAGCGCTGACGATGGTGGAGTCGACCGAGATGCCGGTCGATCTCCCCGGCCGCATCGGCCTCGGCCTGGACCTGGTGGAGCAGTCGTTCCCAGGTGCCGTCAGCCGACCACATCCGGTGCCGCTCGTGAACCGTCTTCCACGGGCCGAACCGCTTTGGCAGGTCACGCCACTGCACGCCGGTCCGTACCCGGTGCAGAATCCCTTCGATCACCTGACGGTGGTCGCGCCACCTGCCACAACGCCCCGCTGTTGCCGACCGGCAGGAACGCCCGCAGCCGTTCCCCCTCGGCATCACTCAGATCACCCCGCCCATGTCCACATCAACGGCCCGGACACGAAGCCGTCACATGATCGGCCGGACACTCCTAGGAGACCGGGAGTTCGAGATCTACACGTAGATGAACAGCTTGGTGACGTGCTGCCGATCCGCCCTCGTGGGCTTGAGGGCGGTGCGGTGCCGATGTTCCGGCAGACCTGGCGGAGCCGAGCCGTCGTGTTTCCTTCGGCCCGGAGCGCAGCAGGTGGCGCACCGTAACGTCCTTGAAGAGGACCAGCTCACTGGCCGTGCCCCGGACGGTGACGCCGGGTGCGTCCGGGCCCTCGCCGGTGGCGGTGGGGGTGGCCGTGGCCGTGGCGCGTGGAGGGGTGGACCGTGCGCCGTCGCCGTCGACCGTGAGGCGCCAGGAGTGGCCCTCGGTGGCATGGAAGTCGAAGGCCGTGGGCTTGTGCGGCCAGGCGGCCGTCGTTGCGCAGCAGGTGGCCAGGAACTCGTCGACACCGTCGAGTGCCACCTCGTCCGGCAGCGGCTGCGGGGCACCCAGGGTGACCTGAGCGTCGTGGGTGTGGACCGCGATCTCCTGGAGCTGGTTCCGGGCGACGGCACCGCAGGTCTGCGGCGACTGCGAGTCACCCCACCACGTCCAGCAACCGCGATCCGGGTCGGCCTCCCGCAGTGCGTCCAGTAGCTGCTGCGTTGATGCGGCCAACCAGGCCAGCAGGGCCTCGCGTTCCCGAGGCGCCGCCACGGCGCGCTCGGCAGCGGCGTCGGCCGGGGGGAGCATCGGCAGGCCTGCTGCGACGGTGGCGGCCCAGAAGCGCCGCCCCTGGCCCAGGTGCTGCACCAGATCGAACAGCGTCCACTCGGGGCAGGTCGGCACCTGTACGTCGAGGCTGGGGGCGGAGGCGACCGCAGCACGGAAGGCGGTCGACCGTTCGTCGATCAGGCGTACGCGGACAGGCTCGTCCTGGAGTTGGAGCAGAGCGGGGCGGACCTGGGCGGGCGACACTCTCACAGATGGTCATTCGTGAGAGTGACGCCGCGTTGAATCCGTGGTCGTGGCGCTCGGCCGCCCGCCGAACCGACCCAGCCGATGGGCGGTCCGGGGTCACACCCAGGTGTAGGTCTCGTCGGTGACCGCGGCCAAGGCTGCGTCGGCGACGGCGGCATGGGGGTCGGCCAGTGCCGCGAGGGCGGGTCCGATGGGCGGGAAGATGGGCAGTTCGGCGGTCTTGCGGTAGTCGACCCACTCGATGACCCCGACTTCGTGGCTACCGTCGGGCAGTTCGTCCAGCTCCTGTTGGGCGAGGGTGGCTCGGAGTTCGGGGGTGATGTGGAAACGGTAGATCAGGTGGAGCTTGCGCGGCGGCGGGGTGGGGCCCGGGCGGCTGACCCGCTGATCGACGACCCACATCAGGTCACCGCCGTCGGCCTGGTCCACGTCGAGGTCGAGCTCCTCGGCGAGTTCACGGCGCAGGCCCGCGTCGAGGTCTTCGCCGTCCTCGACGTTGCCGCCGGGCGGGGTGTAGTGCGTGGAGTCGGCACGGTCGCGACGGATGAGGGCGACATCGTCGCCGCAGAAGACGAGGGCCCCGGCGCGGACCTTGATCCGGGAGAACGGGGCCGCCGGCTTGTCGGGATTGCTTGTCATGGCGCCAGTATCGCGGCCTGCCGCTGACGCCCGGGGGCTTCGCTCCCCGTTCAGCCGTTCAGCCGTTCCGCCCGGGCCCGGCTGTCTCAGGCGACGGGCAGCCCGGGCAGGGCGAACGCGGCACGTCCCTCCGCCATGCTGGTGTGCTCAATCCAGCTGTCCGGGCCCGACTGCGAACTGAGTCTCCTCGACACCTGAACGGTGTCGCGGAGAACGCTGACCCGGGCGTCGGGTCGAAGGGCACGGTCGGCCGGCCTCTGGGCCGCTGCGGCGCCGCAGGGCAGGGTTCCCGGCACAACGGGCGCGGCCGGGGACGGTCATGGGGCCGGGTGACGGTGTCGCTGCCGCAGCCTGCGGCGATGTCGTGAAAAAGAGACGGCCCGGGCGGCGGTGGTGTCCGGGCCCGCGGTCCGGCGGGCCGCCGCCCCGCGCGCACGACGAAGAAGAGACCCCGGCCCGTCGAGGAGTACCTCACCCTTCGTGGCACCAGCCCCGCGACCTGCCCGCCCTGCGCACCGCCACGTTGAACTCCTGGCCGACTGCCGAGCCGACGTCATTCCGCACGGACACTGCTTGCCCGCGTCCTTCCCGGCCTTGATGACCAGCTTCTTCGCGATCTCGGGGACGGGGACGCTCTTGTCCTTGAGCGCGACGGCGAAGGTGAGCACGCCGTCGTCGATGGCCTTCGGCTGTCCGCCGTGGTTGACCTTGGCCGCGGCGGTGACCTGGCCTTGGAGGGCTTTCTCGCGCCTCCCGAAGAACGCCGAGGCGTACGTGCAGGCCCTCGAGGAGATGTCGGGCGCCCCGATCTCCGCGGCCGGAGCCGATCCCGGCCGTACCGAAACGATCGAGATCGGCTCGTTCCTGTAGCAGCAACGCGACGGGGCGGTGCGCATGGAGCGCGCCGCCCCTCGGCGTGAGCGCCGCCAAAAGGCCGCGGGGACCGCCGGCCGCTAGAATGGTGTCATCAGGCCCGCACGTTTCAGTTGCAGGAGTGCGCCACCCGTCGGGCATCCGCGAGAGTGCGAGCACCTCTCCCGCAGACGGCACACGTCGAGCCGCACACTGTCTCGCCCGGATCCCGTCGCGTGGAACCCGCTGCATCGAAAGCGCACGATTTCCTTCGCTGGCACAGGAGTCGGCACCATGATCAACGTCCTGACCCGGGTGGCGACCATCGCTTCCGCAGCCCTCTTCGCCACCACCGGCGCCGCGGTCGGCGCCACCCAGGCATCCTCTCTGCCGAGGACCCCGACCTGCCATGTGGCCGACCTGCACCTGGCCATAGGCGAGCCGGACGGCGCCGCGGGGTCTCTGTACTACCCGATCCAGTTCACCAACACCTCGACCCATACCTGCGCGTTGCGCGGATTCCCGGGCGTCAGCGTCGTGGACGTCAAGCATCGCCAGATCGGCACCTCCGCGACGCGCACCGGCGAGCCGGTGGGTACCGTCTCCGTCCAGCCCGGCAAGAGCGTGACCGCCACCCTCCGTACGAACAGCCCGGGCGTGGCGGCGGGCTGCCGGCCGACGTCGACCTACGTCAACGTCTTCCCGCCGAACAGCTACCAGGCCGTGCAGATCCCCTACCACCTGCGGGTGTGCGGAGCCTTCGAGATCAGCCCGGTGCAAGCTGCCGAATGAGGTCCGTACGGGGCGGCGCGCCACACGGCGCACTGCCCCTGCTGCGTACCCGCCGGCGGATCAGACCAGTCGAGGTCGTTTTAGGGGCCGGATGCTGCTGCCTGCACCGCCGTTACGAGCGCAGACAGCCGCTCACTTCCTGGCCTTCGCCGCAATCGCCTCTGCCATGCTCCGCTACCGCCGTACCGCCGTACCGCCGTACCGCCGTACCGCCGTACCGCCGTATTGCCCGGTAGACGGCCCATCGGTCCTTCCATATCCCGTTGCAGTGGGCGTTCTACGGGACAATCATGACCATCATGGAGCGGCCGAGGCAGATCATCGAGTGCGGAGACTTCGTCCTGCGGCGCTGGTTGGGGCAGAGCGACTTCCCGCTGGCGTTCAGGTTGATCGAGGAGTCTTTGGACCACCTGCGCCCGTGGATGCCGTGGGTCGCCCGTCACTGCGAGGAGAACACCCGAGACTTCCTCGCGAAGTCCGACTCGAAGTGGGACAGCGGTGACGCGTACAACTACGCCATCGCCAGGGACGGTGCGCTCATCGGCATGTGTCAGACCTACCGAGGGGCCGAACCGCAGGGCCGGGGCATCGGGTACTGGCTGCACCCTGCCGTCACCGGCCAGGGCATCGCCACGAGAGCGACGGCGGCCGTGGTGACCGAGGCATTTGCCTTGCCGGACGTGGAGTACCTGGAAATTGCGCACGACCTGGCCAACATTTCCAGCGGCGCCATACCGCGTCGGTTGGGCTTTACCGAGGTCCGGCGTGAGCAGGTAGCGCCTCCCGTAGCACCCTCAGGCAGCGGGATCGACGTCGTCTGGCGGCTGAACCGCCCTGCGTAGGCCATCAACGGCTCCCTTCCTCTGATATCAGAACCGACGGAGCTCATCGGATTGCGCACCACCGGGCCGGTGCGGTGCGCGCACCGATGGACACCACCCCACCGCACTGCCGGAGTGCGCCGCACTACACAGCGCTGGCGCGCTCGGGAGCCGGTTGACTGTTGCCGCGGCGCAGGGGCGGGGGATCGTTGTCCGCCTCCGGGGGTCAGGGCATAACGCCATGAGCGAGCCGTCACACACCTAGGGCCTGTCTCCCTGATCCGCGCACATTTGGTTCGCGCGGTTCGACTACTCGGTGGGAGGGTGCAGTTATGGATCAAGCAGAGGTATTGCTCATCGGAGGGCGCGCGGGCGTCGGCAAGACGACGGTGGGGTGGGAGGTCTCAGCGCGTCTGCGCGCCGCGACGGTTGCTCACTGCGTAATCGAAGGTGACTTCATGGGGCAGGCACATCCAGCTCCGGAGGGGGACCCCCGGCGCAGGAAGATCGCGGAGCGCAATCTGACGGCGCTCTGGTCGAACTACGCCGAGCTCGGGTACCGCCGCTTGATCTATACGCACACGGTTAGCGTTCTGGCCGAGAACGAGGGCATGTTCCAGCGCGCCATGGGTGCGAATGTCAGGATCGTGCGGGTTGTGCTCACCGCCTCCGATGCCACCGCCCGTGAGCGGCTGACCGGTCGGGAACTGGGCTCGGAGCTGCAGCACGAGCTGGAGAGCAGCGCACGTAAGGCGCGGATTCTGGATGAGCAGACGCCCCTGGACACCGTGCGAGTGGTGACCGACGGACGTTCAGTGGTCGACATAGCGCGCGAAGTCGTGGGCGCTACCAGCTGGTTGCCCAGCCCCTCCGGTTAGGTTCTTCGCCGCTCAGTGTCGGGTCCAGATGAGGACGGCAGCGAGGTGGAGGTCGGCCTGGTAGGCGATGGCGAGCTTGTCCGTCGCGTGGCCAGGCCGCGCCAGTGCTTTAGAGGCTGTCTCACGTGGCAAGTTTCGCGAGCTTCTTGTAGCAGGTCAGGGCGGCGGCCATGGCCAGGCCTCGGTTCTGCTAGTCGTTGCGGACCACGTACGGGATCTTGAGACTACGAGCAGCCCATGGCAGGCTCATGCCGCATGATCGATGAATTCGCGAAAGACAACCTGCACGGGAGACTGCGGCGGGACCGCAGGGCGCTGCTCTGGAAACTCGACGGCTTGTCCGAATACGACGCCCGCCGGCCTTTGACAGCGACCGGGACCAACCTCCTCGGCCTGGTCAAACACGTGGCCACCGTCGAGGCCAGGTACTTCGGCGAGGTCTTCGACCGCCCTTCCCCGGAACCGCTGCCCCGGTGGCAGGACTCCAACGGCAGCGATCTGTGGGCGACCGAGGACGAGACCCGCGATCAGATCATCGGGTTCTACCGGCGCACGTGGGAACACTCGGACGCGACGATCAACCAGCTTCCCCTCGACGCCCCCGGCCACGTGCCGTGGTGGCCTGAGCCTTATCCCAACACGAACCTGTTCGCCATCATGGTCCACGTCCTCGGCGAGTCCATCCGGCATGCCGGGCACGCCGATATCCTGCGCGAGGGCCTCGACGGCCGGACCGGGGTGCGCGCCGAAAACGAGCAGCAGATCGACGAGGAAGCCCGTGCAGCCTACTGCGCGAAGATCGAGCAGGCCGCCAGGTCGGCGGCACCAATCAAGGCTTAGAGGTTGTCTCACGTGACTTGATGTTCGTGCGGCATGCTGCCGGTCGTGGGTGCTGATCTATCGAAGCGTCTGGTTCCCGATGAACTCTGGGAGCCGACCGCCCCGTTGCTGCGTCGTTCGCTGCTCGTCCGCAAGGTGGTGGGACCGCTTCGTGTGACGAGCGGGCCGTGTTCACGGCAGTGGTGTACGCGCTGACCAGCGGCTGTGCCTGGCGGCATCTGCCGCCGACGTTCGGCACGTCGCCCGCCACCGCGCATCGCCGCTTCACGGTATGGACCGAGGCCGGCCTGTGGCGTCGGCTGCACCGGGCGGTGCTGGACGAACTCGGGGCCCGCGGTGAGGTGGACTGGACCTCGGCGATCGTCGACGCGGCCTCCGTTCGCGCCAAGAGGGGGGATCACTGACCGGGCCGAACCCGGTCGATCGCGGCAATAACGGCAGCAAGCTGCACGTGTTGTCCGATGCCCAGGGCATCCCGCTCGCCCTCGCCGTGTCCGGCGCGAACATGCACGACAGCCTCGCCCTCAAGCCGCTCATCCGCGGCATACCCGCCGTCCGGTCCCGCCGGGGACCACGGCGGCGCCGACCCGTCAAACTCGGCGCGACAAGGCGTACTTCTCCGCCGAACACCAGGCCTGGCTGCGCGAGCGCGGGCTCGTCGCGCGCATCGCGCGGCCCGGCATCGAGTCCGGCGAACGCCTCGGTCGGCACCGCTCGAAGATCGAACGGTCGATCGCCTGGCTCTTCGGCTACCGCCGCCTCACCGTCCGATACGAACGAAAGGGCTCGCACTTCCTCGCCTTCCTCAGCCTGGCGCCGCCCGCCGCCCGCCGCCCGCCGCCCGCCGCCCGCCGCCCGCCGCCCGCCGCCCGCCGCCCGCCGCCCGCCGCCCGCCGCCCGCCGCCGACCGCCGACCGCCGACCGCGGACAGGATCGGCCGGCACCGGCGGCTCGATCCGTTCCCACATCGCATCAGTGATCACTGACCGGACGGACACCTCCCATGAACTGATCGGCCGATCAAAGAGACACGCTCCAGTGGTGTGATCCCGGGCCGATGCCTACGGCACGCCGGGAAGCCGAACCGTGACGACGAGGCCGCCGCCGGGGCGGGGGAGGAGGTCGAGGGTCCCGTCATGGGCGCGGACGATGCTGCGCACGAGGGCAAGGCCGAGGCCTGCGCCGGCGTGCTCGGCGGTGCGTACGCGTTCCGTTCCGCGCTGGAAGGGTTCGGTGAGGGTCGGCACCAGTTCCGGTGGGAGCGGATGACCCGTGTTCTCCACCCGCACCATGCTCGCGTCGCCCTGCGCTTCGGTGTGGACCGTCACGGTGCCGCCGTCGGGGAGGTTGTGGACGATGGCGTTCTGGACGAGGTTCGTGACCATCCGCAGCAGGAGCTCGGCGGAGCCGCTGGTCCATGTCGCTCCGCCGGTGACGTCGAGCGTGATCCCGCGCTGTTCGGCGAGGGGGAGCAGGGTTTCTGCGGCCTCTTCGGCGACGAGGGAGAGGTCGACGCTCTCGCGGATGAAGTTCCCGCGGTCGCTGCGGCTGAGCAGCAGGAGGGCCTCGGTGAGGCCGATCGCGCGCGTATTGACAGCCTGCAGGCGTTCGAGGAGTTCGTCCCGGTCCCGCGTGGGGTCCCTGCGGGCGACGTCGAGCAGCGTCTGCGAGATGGCCAGCGGGGTGCGCAGTTCGTGGGAGGCGTTCGCGGCGAACCTCTGCTGCTCGGCGACGTGCGACTCGAGTTGTTCGAGCATGGTGTCGAAGGCGTCGGCGAGTTCACGGAATTCGTCCTGGCGGCCCTCCATGCGGATCCGGTGGGACAGCGAGTTGTTCCCGGCCATCCGTGCCGCGGCCGTGATCTGTGTGAGCGGTGCGAGCATCCGGCCGGCGAGGATCCATCCCCCGACGAGGCCGAACACGAGCAGGAAGACCATCGCCACGGCTGCGGCGGGGGCGAAGGTACGCACGAGGAGGTAGCGGTTGGGTGAGATCCCGAGAAGGCCCTGGGAGGTGTCGGGTACGTAGCGCAGCAGGAACCCCCACACCACGGCCAGCAGGAGAGCGCCGGCGACGGCGAGGAACCCGGCGTAGCTGAGGGTGAGTTTCAGTCGGACGCTGAGCCCTGGGCGTCTATGCACGCGTACTGCCGGGGCGGGTGGTGCCGGGGCCCGTGTCGATGCGGTAGCCGACACCCGGCACCGTGGCGATGACCCATGGTTCGCCGAGCCGTTTGCGCAATGCGGAGACGGTGATGCGGACGGCGTTGGTGAAGGGGTCGACGTTCTCGTCCCAGGCCCGCTCCAGCAGCCCTTCGGTGCTGACGACACCCCCTTCGGCGGCGACGAGGACCTCGAGCACGGCGAACTGTTTGCGGGTGAGCGCCACATAGCGCCCGTCGCGGAAGACCTCCCGACGGAAGGGGTCGACGCGCAGGCCCGCGATCTCGCGGACCGGGGGCCGGGCGTACGCGCGCCTGCGGTCGAGCGCCCGCAGCCGCATGACGAGCTCACGCAGCTCGAACGGCTTCGTGAGGTAGTCGTCGGCACCGAGCTCGAAACCGGACGCCTTGTCGTCGATCCGGTCGGCAGCAGTGAGCATGAGGATCGGGATGCCGCTGCCGGAGGCGACGATGCGCCGGGCGACCTCGTCGCCGGAGGGGCCGGGGATGTCGCGGTCGAGGACCGCGAGGTCGTAGGAGTTGACGCTCAGCAGTTCCAGCGCGGACTCGCCGTCGCCGGCGATGTCGGCCGCGATCGCCTCCAGCCGCAGACCGTCACGGACGGCTTCGGCCAGGTAGGGCTCGTCCTCCACGATCAGTACGCGCATGGCTGAAGCCTAAAGCAGCTCGACATGTCGCCGACGTATGCAAAGACGTGTGCACACCGGACACGCAACTCAGCCTGCCGGTACCAGCGCGGGACGGGGCCGCTCCGACGGCTCTTCCGCCGTACCGCGCCACCAGCGGCGCGACGCCAGCGCGGCCAGCACGGCGCCGGCGGCGTTGACCAGTACGTCGTCCACGGAGGACACCCGGTCCAGCCGCAGGACGTACTGTGCGGTTTCGATCAGGACCGAGCAGCCCGCCCCGAGCGCCAGGATCCGCGGCACGGACGCCAGCGCCGCAATCCGCATCGGGGCGAAGAACCCAAGCGCCGCGAAGATCAGCAGGTTGCCGACGATCCCGCCCGGCCCCATCGTGAGCAGGTCCCGCAGCGGTACGAGGCTCACCCGGCCGGGTACGGTGCCGGCCCCGGCGCCCGGCATCATGGTCATCCATACGAACGGCACCGTCCCGTGGACCATGCCCACCTCGGCCAGCGACATCCGCCATGCCGATGTGATGCGGGCGGCACGCCGCCGCCGGCAGGCGAGCGCCCACACCACCAGCGCGGCCAACGGCAGCGCGACCAACGTCATGAGCACCACGCCGTTGAACGTATCGAAGCAGCCGTGCCACCGCCCGGCCATGCACATCGGAGCGGACATCATGAGCGGCCGCCGCACGACGAACACGGCGCCCGTCGTGCCGAGGATCGCCAGGCCGAGGAGCACGATCCCGCGCGTACGGCGGGGCGGTGCTGGCAGGGATGCGTTGTGGTTCATGCCCCCATTGGAGACTGCGGGCCGTTGCCGTGGCGTATGCGATTTTCGATACACCCGCGATACGTGGATCCCTGGCGTCAAGGAACTGGCGTAGGTCGGGCGTGAGATGGTGCGGCCGGGGTGACTGCGCCAGCCCGGTGGATCGGCGAGAGCGCCATCAGCGGGGCGATGGTTCAGGATCCGATCAGCCGCGGACTTCGAGACCCCCTTCGGTCCCTCTTTGACCGCAAACGAGCCGAGGGGAAACAAGCCGGGGCGGGTGACTGACACCGGGTTCGCCAGCCGCTTGTCAGAGGGCGGTGCGAGGATGGCGGTGTGTTCCGGGAGGCACCCGGGGCGGGGACGTGGCAGGTTTCAAGCGGTCGGAGGCGGCATGGCCAAGGAATTCCAGGTGACTTACGACTGCGCCGATCCGGGCGCGCAGGCGGCGTTTTGGGCTCAGGCGCTGGGCTATCGCGTCCAGCCGCCGCCCGAGGGCTTCCCCGACTGGACGGCTGCGCTGACGGCGTGGGGCGTGCCGCCTGAGCACCACAACGACAGGTCGGCCATCACGGATCCGGACGGCAAGGGGCCGCGGGTGTTCTTCCAGAAGGTTCCGGAGGGAAAGACGGCGAAGAACCGCTTGCACCTGGATGTGCGCACAGCACCCGGCCTGACCGGGGACGAGCGGATGGCCGCGCTGGAGGAGGAGGCCACCAGGCTGGAGGGACTGGGAGCGAAGCGGCTGAACCGGCTCGAGCCCAATGGCCTGGACGAGGGGATCATTGTGATGACCGACCCGGAGGGGAACGAATTCTGCCTGGATTGAGGGCAGGGTGCGGGCTTTGAAAGCCATCCGCTCGTCGATCGAGGGGTGGCCTGGTCGAACTCCGACCTCCGACCTCGGCTGCGACGACGACTACTCCCAGCATGAGCCACCACCAGCGGGGCCGGCCTGTTCGGCACAGGTCGGTGGGGGTCCGCGGGGGCGGTGTGACGCGGATCCAGACGGAACCGCAGCTCTCCGGCGGCTTGCACATCTCCTCGGAGCGGTCTCGTCGCTGAGGACGCCGAGCAGGACCATGACGGCTCTGGCGTCGGCCTCTTGGTGATCGCGGGGCAGGGTTCAGAGGGACGTTTCGTACTCGCCCTGGATGCGCATGTGCGCGCCGGCCCCCCCCAGGTGTAGGGGATCCTGCCGGGCGGCACCCAGCCGCCGTCCTTCGGGCGGGTCGCGAACACCGTTGCCACGCTGCCACCGCTCGCGATGACGGGTGTGAGCGTCTTCCACGTGCCGCGGGTCCCGTCGCGGTAGCGGCCGGTGCCCTGCCAGCCCCAATCGGTGCTGCCGCCTCCCGCCGCCGGGATGGGCAGCGAGGCTTTGATCTCCGCTGACCCGAGCGTGCTTCCGGCGCCCCAAGACAGGTCGGCGACGTAGCGGACGGTCGTGCCGACACGGGTGTACCGACCGTCCGCCACACAGGAGCCGAGCGCGCTCAGACCCGACCAGTTGGGGGCGTACGGCATCCAGGTCAGGTGGTGTTCGGCGGCCGAGGGGACGGCCGCGGCCATGGCCAGGGCGCGCTCGATCGTCGGCCGGTCGGCGGGGGCCTTGGCGAGCAGGGCTGTGATCAGCGAGGCAAGGGGAGTGTCGGCCTGCTGCGGTGGTGGGGGATGGTGCAGGGCCACCGCCGCCAGCGTGGCGGTCGGGGTCTCGCGCCGGAAAGGCGACCTGCCCTCCAGCGCCTCGTGCAGCGTGACGCCGAGCGAGAACAGATCGCCGGCACCCTGGTCCGCCGTGCCGTTGAGCCTCTCAGGGGCCATGTACTCGGCCGAGCCGACGACCCCGCCCGTCACCGTGAGCGCGGTGTCGGCCCTGTGCACGGCGATGCCGAAGTCGGCGAGCAGTACATCGCCGTCCGCGGCGAGCATCACGTTGGCGGGCTTGAGGTCCCGGTGCACTATCCCCGCCGCGTGGGCCGCCTCAAGCGCCTTGAGCAGTGCGGTGGCCACCTGCGCCACCCGAGGGGCGGGCATCGGCCCCTCGACCCGCAGGTGTGCCTCCAGGGAGCGCCCCTCGACGAGGTGCATCACGATCCAGGGAACCCCGTCCTCGACCACGACGTCGTGGACCGCGACGATGTGCCGCTTGTCGCGCAGCTTCGCCGCGTTGCGCGCCTCCCGGGCGGCACGGGCCAGCCGTAACGCCTGCTCGCGCTCCGAGCCGGCCTGCTGCGGAAGCCAGACCTCCTTGACCGCCACGTCCACGTCCAGCGCCTCGTCGTGGGCCCTCCACACCCGTCCGAGCCCCCCGGACCCCAGGGGCCTGACGAGCCGGTAGCGCCCTCCGATGGTCCTTCCCGGCTGTCCCTGCGCTGCCAACGGCCCCCGCCCTTGCCTGGTTGACCGCCCGGTCCGGTGCCCGAGCCATCGGGATCAGAGACTACGGATCCCTCCACCGAGGTTCAATGACGGGGCAGTTGCCCGGGCTGCCCGACCTCATCCCGCTGACCCCCGCCGCCAGAAGACTGGATCACCCCAGCGTCCGCGCGCCCCGCCGTCGACCAACCCCACGGCAGCAGAGAGGAGTGGCAGCCGCGTCGGAAAGAGGTACGTGCCGCTGGGCTGGCCCTCCTCCTCGTTCACGGGCGGCGGGCCGGACCCGGCATCGGTCGCGCGCGAGGCGGGCTGCGGTGATTGCGTGCCCAGCACGCCCGGATCCCGAGGGCAGGCCCCGGGCGTGCGTGCGCTTGGCCGAGATGGCGGAGTGCGCCGAGCTGCCGGTCCCCGGGGTGCACCGGCTGGCCGAACCCGGTGATCGGTAGGAATCGGTTTGGCTGACAACCCACGCGGCCCGGATGCCGATTCGTCCGCTGACCTGACCACCCGCACCCATGCCGTGAGGACCCGTCCGTGTCTGACCACCGTCACGGAGGCAGCGACATCCACGCCCGCTTCGCCTCGGTCTTCGACCTCGATGCCCGCCTGCCAGGGCTTCCCGGACGCGGCGGCCCGAGACGCGTGGCGCGTGCAGTTCGGGCCCTTTCCGGAGGTGGACGAAGCGCTGAACTCGTACCTTTCCCTGGCCTTCAGGGAGCCGTCCCTGACTGGTATGCCGCGGCCCTGACCGCCCACTACCGAAACAGCGTGCGTTCGGGTCCACGGGTTCGCCGCTCAACTGCGCAGCTGCGCGTTGAGCCGGGCGGCCTGTCGCGTGAGGTGGTCGCGTTCGGGGAGGTTGGGTGCTGATCGGGCGGCTTGGGCGTAGAGCCGTGCTGCGGTCACTGGATCACCGTCACGCTCGTGCAGGTATGCCGCGACGGCGGCGTGCCGTGGCAGGGAGGGGTTGAGCTCCGCCAGGGCGGCCAGGCCGGCCCGCGGGCCGTCGGCCTCGCCCACCGCGACGGCCCGGTTGAGGCGGGCCACCGGGCTGTCGGTGAGGCGCACGAGTTCGTCGTACCACTCGACGATCTGCACCCAGTCGGTCTCCTCGGCCGTCCGGGCGTCGGCGTGGAGCGCGGCGATGGCCGCCTGGGCCTGGAATTCGCCCAGGCGGTCGCGGGCGAGGGCGGTCTGGAGCATCTCGACGCCCTCGGTGATCAGTTGGGTGTTCCACAGGTTGCGGTCCTGCTCGGCGAGCGGCACGAGCCTGCTGTCGGGGCCGGTTCGTGCCGGGCGCCGTGCGTGGTGGAGGAGCATGAGCGCCAGCAGGCCCGCGACCTCCTCATGGTGGGTCTTGGCCGCCAGTTGGCGAGTGAGCCGGATCGCCTCGGCGGCGAGGTCGACGTCGCCGGAGTAGCCCTCGTTGAAGACCAGGTAGAGCACGCGCAGCACCGTGGCGACGTCACCGGGCTGGTCGAACCTGACGCCGGAGACGGTCCGCTTGGCCCTGCTGATCCGCTGGGCCATGGTCGCCTCCGGCACAAGGTAGGCCTGCGCGATCTGCCGTGTGGTCAGACCGCCGACCGCGCGCAGCGTGAGCGCGACGGCCGAGGCCGGTGTCAGGGACGGGTGCGCGCACAGAAAGTACAGCTGAAGCGTGTCGTCCACCGCCTCGCCGGGGTCGGGCACGGGCTCGGCCTCGACCAGCTTCTCTCGCCGCCGCCGTGAGGTATCGGCGCGGACGGCGTCGAGGAACTTGCGCCAGGCCACCGTGACCAGCCAGCCCTTGGGATCCCGCACGGGGTATCCCCTGCCCGAAGAGTTTGGGGAGGAGTCGTCCGGCCACCCGCGCACGGCCTCTACCAGGGCGTCCTGCACGGCGTCCTCGGCCGCCGCGAAGTCGGCTCCGCGACGGACGAGAACACCGATCACCGCGGGCACCAGCTCCCGGAGCAGCGACTCGTTCACTCGGTGGCCGTGGGCTGCTCGGCGTAGAACGGGCGCACCTCGAGCCATTCGTGGATCGGCTTCCCACCCGCGCCCGGGGCCGCCGACAGCTCGCCGGCCAGCTCCAGCGCGCGCTCGTAGGTCTCGACGTCGATGACCATCCAGCCGGCGATCAGGTCCTTCGTCTCCGCGAACGGGCCGTCGGTGACCGGCGGCCGCCCCTCGCCGTCGTAGCGGACGAACGTGCCCTCCGGGGAGAGCGCCTGACCGTCGACGAACTCTCCGGTGCCTCTAGCCGAGCGGCGAAGTCACGCATGTACTGCACGTGGGCCGCAACCTCCTCGGGCTCCCACTGGTCCATCGGTACGTCGTTGACCGATGCCGGCGCGCCCCGGTAGTGCTTGAGCAGCAGGTACTTGGCCATCATGTTCTCCTTGGTGAGGTACGGCCCATTGTGGCCGTGTTCGCTGCTGGGACGGAGCCGCGCGCGGGTTCTCGACATCCCATCGCGAAGTTTTCTGGCGGACTTCGAAGACTCCGCGCTTCGGCCGGCTCGCGCCCGTCAGCGGCTCACCCCCTTGTGCTGCCGGGCAACGCACTCCACCACTGCGCACCGCTGCCTCGGCAACCGCGTCGGGCCGCCCGGGCCGGGCTCGGCGCCGACGACCTCGGGCTCGGGGAAGTGCGTCCGGGCCCCGGTCAGGTGGCGGGCAGCGGTCGGCCCCCGTGTGGGTGCAGGCGGCCGGTGAGGAAGGCGAGGATCTCGTCGCGGGCCTGCACCGTGGGGTGGCCGGCCTCGTCGACGAAATGGGCGGTGACGACGCTGTGCGCGGTGCCGACCAGGTCGGCGAAGAAGGGCGGTGGGGCCGGGTTGGCGGCGCTGTCCGGGAGGACGCGCCCGTCGAAGGCGTCGCCGAGCAGCGCGCGGTAGGCGGCGAAGCGCTGCCCCGTGCACCAGCGGTCGCCTTCGAAGCGATAGGCGAGGACGGTGAGTCCGTCGCGGTCGAGCCGGTCGCGTACCGCGCGCGCGTCCGCCGCGTCGAGTTCGAGTCCGCCGGGGTCGTCGAGCGGCAGCGAGGGATGGTTGACGACCGGGGCAATCACCGCCGGCTCCAGGGCCATGGTGAGGGCGAAGTTGCCGGTGAAGCACAGGCCGATCGCGCCCACCCCCGGCCCGCCACACGCAGTGTGGGCCTGGCGCGCCAGGCCGCGCAGCCACACCGTCACAGGGCTGGTGCCACCGCCGGCGAAAGCGCGGAACTCGGCGCTGACACAGGCGCGGCGGACGACCTCCCCACCGCCCTCGACCGTGGGGAAGGCGCCGTCCGTCCCGAACAGGGAGGGTACGTGGACGGTAAAGCCCGCGTCCCGCACCCAGCGCGCGAGCCGCAGGACGTCGGGACTGATGCCCGGCATCTCGGGCAGCACCACGACCGCGGGACCGGCCCCTGCCACGTACACAGTCTTCTCCACCCCCTCTACGGCCACGCTCCGGCGGGTGAAGTCGGTGATCGGATCGTCGTCGCTCATGGGGCCAGCCTGGCCCGGCGACCGCCCGCCGGGTGAGGGGCGGGATCGCCAAGGCCAGGGGTACTCTCGCCACACGTGACGGAGGCGAGCGGTTTGCGCGGCGGCCAGGGGGTGCGGGAGCGATGGCGGAGGCGACGCGGCAGGCGGAGGACGCTGTGGCTCAGGGCACCGGGCCGGGTGCGCTGCGGGTCGGGGTCCTGGCGTACCCGGGCTGCTTCGCGTCCGAAGTGTTCGGCGTCCCCGACCTGTTGACGATGGCCGGGCACGTCGCGGGACCGGACGCGCCCGGCTACCGGGTGTCGGTCCTCTCGCCACGCCGCCGGGTCACCGCCTCGGGCGGCGCGAACCTGGACGTGCGTCCCGTGCACGAGGTCGACGTCCTCGTGGTCCCCGGCTTCGAACTGCACCCGGACACGGACCTCGACGCCCGGCTCGCCCGGCTCGCCCCCGAGATCGCGGCGATCCGCGCGCAGGCCGCCGCCGGCACCGCCGTCGTCTCCCTCTGCGTCGGCGCCTTCCTGCTCGCCGAGGCGGGACTTCTCGACCGGCGCCGGGCCACCACCTCCTGGCTGTACGCCGGCGAACTGGCCAGCCGCTGCCCGGACGCCGACGTGCGGCCCGAGCACCTGGTCGTCACCGACACGGGGGTGACGACCACGGCCGCCTTCAGCGCCATGTACGACTTCGCGCTGGACCTGATCCGTAGGCACAACGGCGCCCGGGTGGCCCGCACCACCGCACGGTTGGCGCTCGTCGACGACGCGCGGACCTCCCAGACCCCGTACGTCGACCCGCGGCTCCTCCCTCAGCCCGGCGGGGAGTTCTCCCAGCGGGTCATGCGGCGGCTCGACCAGAACCTCGCCGAGCGGTACGACCTCGCCGCCCTCGCGGAGGCCTTCCGGGTCAGTACCCGCACGCTGCTGCGCCGCTTCGCCGAAGAGACCGGACGCAGCCCGCTGGCCCATCTGCAGACCTCCCGGGTCCGCCGCGCCCGCCATCTTCTGGAGACCACCGACCACACCGTCGCCACCGTCGCCTCGGCCGTCGGCTACCAGGACCCCGGCACCTTCGCGGCCCTCTTCGCCCGCCACACCGGCTACCGCCCGAGCGCCTACCGGGCCGCCTTCCGTCGCACAGCCCGGGCGTCCGCCGCGAATGGAGGCGCATAGGCGGAGGTGGCCGGGCGCAGCCCCATCACCGACATCCCTGCGCTGTGCCTGAACGTCTACGACGTCGCCGACCGGCTCCGCTCACCGCGCCCCAGCTCCTGATCGGGGCTCGGCCCGCCGCAGACCGCCGGTTCGCCGGATGCTCGGCCACGGTGGGACGCGCGGCGCTGGAGAGCGATGCCAGGCTCAGCCGGAGGGCGGCAGCAGCAGCCCGCTCCCTGCCATCCACCGCCGTTGGGTGAGGCCGCCTCACGCCGAGTTGGAATGACGGCGGGGGTACTTCCGCGCTTCGGACGGCGTCGGGGGACCGGAGCGGGGCCGGTGCATGACCTCCGGCCGCGCACGGTCACCTGCTCCCATGGCAAGGGCGCTCCGCTGCTACTGCGGCGCGCATTCTCGCCGCCCATGGCTGGCGGGCAAGGAATGTTGGCGAGTTCGGCGAACGCCCCTTCGGCGTGTCACCCCAGCCTCGCGGTCAACGTGGTCCAGCACGGTTGGCGATCAAGGGGACGGCTGCCAGTCGGGCTGGGTGTTCTGCACCCCCTCGGTGGGCCCGCTGGTGATCCTCTGTTCTGCTGTTCCGTCCAACTTCTTGGTGTAAATGTCGGCGTTTCCGAGTCTGTTCCATGAGCTGTAGACGATCCAGGCGCCGTCCGGTGAGAAGGCTGGCTGCCACTCCTCCGACACGTCGGTGGTGACTTGTTTCTGTCCGGTGCCGTCGATGTTCATCACGTAAATGTCAGTGTTTCCGCTCCGATTGCTCTGAAAGGCGATCTTCTTTCCGTCAGGAGAAAAAGCGGGCCAGGAATCGCTTGTCGGGTTCGTGGTGAGCCGGCGCAAATCCAGGCCACTGCACCCCATGATGTAAATATCGCGGTTCCCGCCGGCGCGTTTGCTGGAGAAGGCGATCTTGCAGTCGGTCGGAGACCATGCAGGTTCCGTGTCCAGTTCCGGATCGAAGGTGAGCTGCATGGGAAGCCTGGCGCTTTCGGGGTCGAGCCGGTAGATCTCGTGGTTGAAGGGCTGCCGGGCGGACACGTCGCGGGTGCTCGTGAAGGCGATGGTCTGCCGCGGCCGGGAAAACCCCGGGGCGAAGGAAGGTTGAAACTCGCCCGACGCTTCTTGGGTGATCCTCATCTCATCCGTACCATCGGAATTCATGGTGAAGATGTCCCAGTTGTCGTCGCGGAGGCGGGCGAAAGCGATCTTGCTCCCATCGGATGAGAAGACGGGATCCCGGTCGGGTACTGAGTTGTTGGTGAGTCTCCTCAGCGACGCGACATCCTCGGGCGTTCTGCCCGCGTTCATGATGTAAATTTCGTCGTTACCGTCGCGGTTGCTCACAAAAACGATCTTTCCGTTCCGGCCCGGAAAGGCGTCGGGTGCCGCATATGCGATCGGCGCCCACGGTGCGAGCAGGGTTATTGCCAGTGCGCCGATCATGAGATGCCGTGACCGCAGCCTCATCGTCACCATCTCCCCGTGCTGCCTGCCTCTTTCGAGGCTACCCCCGCCATCTCGGCTGCGCCCCCTCGGCTGCGTGGCCGCAGTCCTTCTCGGCCATCGGGGGTTTGCCGATCGAAACAACGAGACGGCGCTCAGCTCCCCATTGCCTGCAATTTGACCACCGTGAATCCCCGAGCTGCCCGCCGAACCGAGTCCCGGAAAACCCTGAAGGCTTGCTCAACCGGGCAAGGCCGAGCGCACGGCGCGCCAGCCACCTACGAACGGCTGACGCTGGCTACCGGTGCGCGCACTGCTCTACCCTCGCCTCCGGAACCCGGAACCCGGAACCCGGAACCCGGAACCCGGAACCCGGAACCCGGAACCCGGAACCCGGAACCCGGAACCCGGAACCCGGAACCCGGAACCCTCACCGAACCCGAGCAACTCCAGCTCAAGACCATCCGGACGCACTGCCCTGAACCCGACGCCCTGACCCGTCACGTCCGGTCCTTCGCGGCCATGCTCACCGGCCTCCAGGGGAGTCGCTGCGCACCTTCAACCAGTCGTGAGTGCCGTCCAGACCCCCGGCGGGTGCTCGGCCGGCTTCAACCACAACTGCGGTTGAGACTGCTGGTACTGCTCGTCGGTCCCCGGCTGCCAGAGGAAGCGGCCGTCAGCGTCCGGCCACACTGCTTGGAGGACCGGGAACGGAGGCCGCCGGTAGAAGGAGATCGCGCGCCCGAAGAACTCCCGGTACCAGCGGAGATCCGCTGGCTTCAGGATGACGGGCCGCTCGTCGATGATGCCGTGGCATTCCGCGCCATCCTCCAGCGCAGCTCCGGCCGCAGCCTTGGGGCCGAGGGAGTTGAGCAGCACATGCATCGTCAGGATGTCCAGTCCGAACATGGCAAGCTCAGGCACTGCGTGCGTGTGCCAAGCAGCGCCCCGTCGCTACCGCCGAAGGCGGGAAGCGGGCCCGGCCCGAGGACGTGCTGGCGCAGAATCCCGGCGCCCTGGTGAGCTGCGATTTCCTCATCGGTCAGGAGGACGTCGTGGTGCACACCTTTGCGACGCGAGACCGGCAGGCGATCAACCCGCTCGCCCCAGCGGTCCAGCAGCAGGCGGGGATGGACCTCGAAGCCCTGAGTGCCTACCTGAAGCAGACCGGCGAGGCTGGAGCCGGCGAGCCGCTCGTGACCGCGAGCGGGAACCTCGCCGCCGTACGGCTGAAGCTCGACGGTAAGGGCGACGCGTTCCTGGTCGTCGCGATAGGAGACAGCCCGGGCGCGCAGGACAGCGCGCGCGTCGGCGCACTGGCGAAGGATCTCGCCGGCCAGGTGCGGTAACGCCCAGGCTCCCTCCGCACCTACCCGGAGCCCGCAGCTCCCTGATCTTCCGGGCACGGTCGCCCGCGTCCACATCCGGACCAGGCCCGGCAGCAGGCTGCGCCCACAGCCGGCCGGGGGCGCAGCCGGTGGTCGGCCGTCGTTCCAGAAGTCCGGAACGGCGCCGGCGCCCTCGACGGAGACCTCCTCGGCGGCCACCATCTGCCCGGCGCGCGGGAGCGGGGGGCGAGGCCATGGCGCGAGGGTGGAGAAGTGCCCGGCAGCCATACCGGGAGAAGACGACATCGCTGGCCAGGGTGCCCAGACGGTAGTGGCGCCCCCAGCGGCGGAGGACCTCCGCCGGGTACTGCTGCGGTGCGTGTTCCCGGCGTGGCCCGGCAGGCCGGGCCGGGGCAAAGGCGACGGTCTCCAGCCCGAAGTCGGAAATCCGCCCGGCGGCGACGGCGCTGCGACGAAGGGCCGCCGGTCCGGCAGCCGCTGAGCTACTACGGCGTGACTCCCTCGCCTTTGCTGGCCCCGCCGCCGCCCGTGGCAGCAGGCGTAGCGTCAGTTCCCGGTCCGGTCCGCTGTATCGGCCGGGCCGGCGCCCGCCATCTTTGAGTGGCGGTAGGAGTAGGTGAAGTAGATGACGAGTCCGATCAGGAACCAGACCACGAAGCGGAGCCATGTCTCGACCCGCAGGTAGGTGATGAGCCAGATGGAGGCGATGACACCGACGGCGGGAGTGACGGGCATGAGCGGAGTGCGGAAGGTGCGCGGCAGGTCGGGGCGCCGGTAGCGGAGCACGATGACCGCGGTGCACACGACGGCGAAGGCCAGGAGGATGCCGATGTTCGTCAGCTCTGCCGCTTCCCCGATGGGAACGAAGCCCGCGATGACGGCGGACGCCACACCGACGATCCAGGTCACGCGGGTCGGGACGTGGCGGGTCGGATGCGTCTTGGCGAACCAGCGGGGGAGCAGTCCGTCGCGGCTCATGGAGAACCACACCCGCGTCACACCGAGCATGAACGTGAACATCACGGTGAGGATGCCGATGATGGCGCCGACCGCGATGATGTCGGCGATCACCGGGAGCCCGACCGCCTTGAACGCACTGGAGAAGCCGCTCTCGGGGTCGATCTCCGTGTACTTCTGCATACCGGTCAGGACCAGGCAGGCGAGCACGTACAGCACCATGGCGATGGCCAGCGAGTAGAGGATCGCCCGGGGCATGTGGCGCTGGGCGTCCTTGGACTCCTCCGCGGCCGTGCTCATCGCGTCGTAGCCGAATACCGCGAAGAAGACCGTCGCCGCACCCGTGAAGGCGCCGCTCACCCCGAAGGGGAAGAAGGGGGTGTAGTTGTCCGTGTTGATGTGGAAGAAGCCGACGACGATGACCAGGAGCACGACCAGGACCTTCAGGACGACGACGACCGTCTCGAAGCGCGCGGCGCTCTTGATGCCGAGGTTGAGCAGGTACGCGGTGAAGAGGCACAGAACGGCGGCGATCAGGTCGAAGCGGTGGCCGCCGCCGGTCCCCGGCGCTCCCAGCATCCACGTGGGCAGAGCGGCACCCGTCTCTTCGAGGAGGAAGTTGAAGTAGCCGGAGATTCCGATGGCGACGACGGCCACGATGGCCGTGTACTCCAGCAGCAGGTCCCACCCGATGAACCACCCCACCAGCTCGCCGAGGACGGCGTAGCCGTAGGTGTAGGCGGACCCCGCCTTCGGAATCAGCCCGGCGAACTCCGCGTAGGAGAACGCCGCCGCAGCGCTGGCCACACCGGCGATCAGGAAGGAGAGCAGCACGGCCGGACCGGCCACGCCGTTGGCGACCGTCCCGGCCAGGGTGAAGATCCCGGCGCCGATGATGCCGCCGACTCCGATAGCGGTGAGCTGCCACAGGCCGAGAGTGCGTGTGAGCTGCTCGCTGGGAGCTCCCTCCGTCTCCTCGATGTGCTCGATCGGTTTGCGACGCAGGACGCCCTGCCCCGCACTCAGCCTCGCCATGCGCCCGTCCTTTCAACGAAGGGGTGACGGAACGTCATCATCGCGGCCGGAGCACCCCTATGGAACGAGGCGCCCCGCAGGCCGTCCTCACTCCTCGGCCCCCCAAAAGACCCGCCGCGGCCTCCCGCGAGCAGATGTCCTACCGGGGACCTCGCCGAGCTCCTGATGGCCGAGGGGGGGCGACCCACCTGTAGGCTCCGCGCCCGTGGACGACATACGACAGACAACCATCACCTTCAGCGGAAGCCTGACGCGGGAGGAGTTCGACGAGGCCGTCGCAGCGACCGGGTGGTTCCGGCGACTGCGGTGGCTCATCGTGGTGGCCGCGGTCCTGATGGCGGCGCTGAGTCTGAGGCCCTCCGCATACGGTGACCCGGTCAACGCCGGCCTGCTGACGCTCGCTCTGGTCTACGGTGTGCTCGGCCTGTTTCTGCCCCCGCTGCTCGCCGGCCGCGCGTTCCGCGCCGACCAGGCCACGGGGGACAAGCGGGCTGTCGTCGACGACGCCGGCTTCGTCGTCTCCCGCGGCGCCGAGGAACTCATGCGGGTGCCGTGGCGCACCGTGTACCGCTCCTACGAGACGGAGCGGGTCTACGTCGTGACCGGCCGCCTCGGCTGGAAGGCAGGCCTGCTGATCGTGCCCAAGCGGCTGCTCACGGGGCCCGGCGAGGCCGAGCTGATGGGCGTTCTGCTGGAGACCCGGGTGCGCCGCTCCAAGAACCGCCGGACACGAGGTCGCCAGGCCGCTTCCCTCGGATCGCCTCGCTGACCCTGATGCCAGATGCCGGCGAGGTTGAGTCCGGCCCGGTAGATGGTGGCGGGCGCCTCCGCCTTTCTCGGACGTGGCGTACTGGATGTCCATGCAGCGCCCCATGGAGCGGACGGTGCCGTCGGCCTCGGACTTCCAGACCTGGTTGGCGCCGCCGTGGCAGCTGTACAGCTGGACCGGGGCGCCGTCGCTCATGCTGGCGTCCTTGACGTTCACGCACTGGCCGTTGCCAGGTGTTAGGGAAGCGTCAAGGTTTTTGGGGCGAGGCGCTTGCCTGCGACGTCCCGGTGGCGGGGCATGGGGAGCCGACAGGCACCGCTCCCGCCGCTGCTTCGCCCGCTTTACGTGGGTGTTGGGGGTCTGGAGGTCGGTCATCCGGGTGTGATCCTCGGGGCGCAAGGCCAGGGTGCGCACGGGGAGCCCGCCTGTCGGGTGCGGATCCGTGCCGATCGCGGGCGCATACTCGGTGATCGTGTCGGGGCTGCCAGCGGCCGTTGCGTGGTGTGCGGGACAACCCAGGAAGGGTTGATGGGGATATGAGGGAAGCGGATCAGCCGATGATGCCGGAGGTAGTGGACAGTCCTGCTGCGCGTGAGGAGCCGTCGGGCGCCCTCGCCCGGTGGTTGCTGCGCCACCGGGTGCAGCCGGTGGGGCCGGCGGCGGATGAGGGGCACGCCCAGCCGCACGCGTGGTGGAAGGTGATGTGCCTGACCGGCGTGGACTACTTCTCCAGCCTGGCCTATGTCCCGGCGATCGCTGCCCTCGCCGCAGGGGCGGTCTCTCCGTTGGCAACGCTGCTGATCGTGGCCTTGACGCTGTTGGGGATGCTGCCGATGTACCGGCGGGTGGCGAAGGAGAGCCCGCACGGCGCCGGGTCGGTGGCGATGCTGGAGGACCTGCTGCCGTTCTGGTGGGGAAAGCTGTTCGTACTGGTCCTGCTGGGCTTCGTGGCCACGTCGTGGATCATCACCATCACCCTCTCCACGGCGGACGCCTCCGTTCACGTGGTGGAGAACCCCTTCTTCCCCGCGGCGCTGCACGGCCACGAAGTCGCTCTCACGGTGGCGCTGCTGCTGGTGCTCGGCGGGGTTTTCCTGCTGGGGTTCAGCGAAGCGGTCAGTGTGGCCATTCCCCTGGTCGCGGTGTTCCTCGCGCTGAACGCGGTCGTCATCGGCATCGGCCTCGCCCACGTGTTCACCACCCCCGGAGCGTGGTCCGCGTGGACCGATGCCCTCGCCGAAGGGGGAGGCGGCTTCGGCGACCTGATGGGCCCTGCGCTGCTGGCCTTCCCCCTGCTGGTGCTAGGCCTGTCGGGCTTCGAGACCGGTGTGAGCATGATGCCGCTCGTCGCCGCCGGCGGTTCCGATGACGAGCAGCGGCTGCGCTCGCGGATCCGCAACACCCGGAGGCTGCTGACCACCGCCGCCCTCATCATGAGCGTCTACCTGCTCTCGGCGAGCTTCGTCACCACCCTCCTCATCCCGCACGAGGAGTTCGAGCCGGGTGGCGCCGCAAACGGCCGTGCCCTGGCCTGGCTGGCCCACGAGCACGTAGGCGAGGCGTTCGGCACCGTCTACGACATCAGCACCATCTTGATCCTGTGGTTCGCCGGGGCGTCCGCCATGGCGGGACTGGTCAACATCGTCCCCCGCTATCTGCCCGACTACGGGATGGCCCCCGAGTGGGGACGGTCCGTCCGACCGGTCGTGATCGTCTACACCGCCCTGTGCATCCTCATCACCATCGCCTTCGACGCCGACGTCGACGCCCAGGCCGGCGCCTACGCCACCGGCATCCTCGCCATGATGGTCTCCGGCGCCTTCGCCGTCACCGTCTCCGTCGCCCGCCACCGCAGGCGCGCGGCCACCGTCGGCTTCGCCCTGCTCACCGCGGTCCTGCTCTACGCCCTGGTCGCCAACATCGTCGACAAGCCCGACGGCATCGTCATCTCCGCCTTCTTCATCGCCGGGATCATCATCGTGTCGCTGATCTCCCGTGTCTCACGCACCACCGAGCTGCGCGCCGACCGCATCGTCTTCGACGGCGAGGCGCGCCGGTTCATCGACGATACCCTGGCCCACGACAACGCCATCAACATCATCGCCAACCGCCGCCAGGCCGGTGACGTCGCCGAATACAGCGCCAAGGAACGGGAACAACGTGGGGTCAACCCGGTGCCCGGCCCTGCCGACGTGCTCTTCCTCGAGATTGACGTGGTCGACCCCTCGGACTTCAGTGACACCCTCACCGTGCACGGCGTCGAGGTGGACGGACACCGGATCCTGCGCGCCGCCGCACCCGCCGCGCCGAACGCCATCGCCGCCGTGCTGCTGGCCCTGCGGGATGCCACCGGGGTCCAGCCGCACTGCTACTTCGCCTGGGCCGAGGGCAGCCCGCTGGTGCACATGGTTCGCTACTTCCTTCTCGGCCGCGGTGACACCGCACCGGTCACCCGCGAGATCATCCGCAGCCACGAACCCGACCCAGCCCGCCGCCCCGGCATTCACGTCGGAGGCTGACTGCAGCAGCCGTGTGCGGCGGTGATGTGCGCCGCAGGTCTGGCCGCCGGGTGGTGGTGGCTCCTCGGCATCGGCGTGTGGATTGTGATCGTGGCGTTCCTCCTGGAGATGGTCCACCGCCCGTAGGCCCAGGGGCTCCTCCGCGACACCGTGCCCAGTCCCCAACCGCAGCGGACAGGGAACCTGAGCGCTTCTGGCTACGGGATGCAGCCAGGACGACTTGGGCCGACCAGGAATCCGGGGAGTTGCTGCCGACGGGGCCGCAGACGCTGTGCCGGTACGGCGCGGGGTGGACCGCGACCACGCTCCGGTGAGGCATGGCGGTGGACGAGGCATCGTCCCGACAGGCGCTCCGGCTGACCGGACGGGCCGACAGATCCGCTGCCAGCAGTCTGGACACCTCGCGACTGGGGAGCCGGCGGTCCAATTGCCCGGCTCGGTTGTGGTGACGCTGAGCAGGTGTTCCGTGCGGGTGCCGCAGCACGCGTTGGCTGCGTAAGGCGACTCCACGTCGATGTCCGGCAGCGAGCGGCGCCGCACCGACAGAAACCGCTCGAAGAGCAGGTGCTGAACCGCTAGTCAGCTGTGGGCAGGTCAGTGGAACACCCCTGCCCGGGCTGCCGCGCACGCGGCCCGCGCTGCGCGGCGGGGCAGCTCTGCGTCCGGTGCGCCCCGCAGGAGGAGGAGTTCCTGGTAGAGCGGCGCCGTGGCCGTGACGAGCAGTGCTCGGGTGTTCAGGCCGGGCGGGATTTCGCCCCGGTCCACGGCCCGGCCGGCGACCGGCGCCGACCGGGCGTAGCGGTCCTCCCAGAAGAGGGTCAGGGCGCGCGCGGCCTCCGGCGAGCGGAAGGACGCGGCGATCAGAGCGGTGGTGAGGCTCGCGCCCGCGCCGGACTCGTCCGGCTGCAGGGCGTCGAAGACCTCCTGGTTGAGCGCGGTGAGGTCGTCTTGCAGGGAACCGGTGTCGGCCGGGCGCCAGGTGTCGTCGGCGGCCGCATCGAGGACATCGGCGAGTAGTCCGCCGATGTCGCGCCAACGCCGGTACACGGTGGTGCGGTGGACGCCGGCCCGTTCTGCGACAGCGTCCACAGTCAACGCGTCGTATCCGGCTTCCACGAGGAGTCCGCCGACCGCCTCGAGGACCTGTGCGCGGATCCGGGCGCTGCGGCCGCCCGTCCGGCGCCGGGCGGCAGCCTCCGGACCGGCTTCCGGACCGGGATCGGAAAGATCGCTTGCGTCTGTGTGGGATGGCATGCCAACATCTTAACGCAACAGTCGTCGCTTTAAGGAGTTTCGGTGATCATCTGCCGCACCCGGCCCGCCGGCCGCCGTCCCGTTTCCGCCCCCGCCCGTGCCGTTCACCTCCCGGAGCCCGCCCATGACCGCGACCGACACCTCTGCACAGCTCACCGCGCTTGACGCCACCAAGACCTACGACGGCCGTCTCGTCCTCGACACCGTCAGCTGCTCCGTCGCGACGGGAGACCGCCTCGGGATCGTCGGCGAGAACGGATCCGGCAAGTCCACCCTGCTCCGCCTCCTCGCCGGAGCCGAACGCCCTGACCGGGGAAAGGTCTTCATCCATTCCCGCAGTCCGGTCGGCTACCTTGCCCAGGAGGAACGGCTGCCCGCGCATCTGACCGTTCAACAGGTCATCGACCGGGCCCTTGGTGAACTGCGCACCATGGAAGCCTGCCTGCGCCGGCTGGAACAGCGGATGGCGGACGGGGACACCACCGTGCTCGCCGCATACGCCGACCTGCTGACCGGCTACGAACTCCGCGGCGGCTACGAGGCCGACGCGCGCATCGAGCGCACCCTGCACGGCCTGGGCCTGCTACGGCTGCACCGCGACACCCCGGTCGGAGCGCTTTCCGGCGGTGAGCAGGTCCGGTTGCGCCTCGCGACGCTGCTGGCCGCCGAGCCCGACGTGCTGCTGCTCGACGAACCGACCAATCACCTGGACGGCTCCGCCCTGACCTGGCTGGAGGAGCACCTGCGTGCCCGCCGCGGAGTCACGGTGGCGGTGTCCCACGACCGCGTCTTCCTCGACCGCGTCGCCACCTCCCTGCTGGAGGTCGACGCCGACACCCACCGCGTCGTGCGCTATGGGAACGGCTACGGCGGCTACCTCGCCGACCAGGCCGCCGCACGCGAGCGCAGGGTCCAGGCCCACGCGGCCTGGAGCGCGGAGGTCGCCAGGCTGCGCGACGCCACTGTCGGCAGCGCGCGGAGGGTGGCGCCGGGACGTGCTCGCAAGGACGGCAACAAGATGGCCTACGACCGGGCCGCCGGCCGGGTGCAGCAATCCCTGGCCAGCCGGGTGCGCCAGGCCGAGGAGCGGCTGGGCAGGCTGCTGGCGCATCCGGTGGAACAGCCCCCGAAGCCGCTGTGCTTCACCGCCGCCCCGAGGGGCGGCGAGGCGCGTGGAACTCTCGTGGCGGCGCAATCCGTTGAGGTTCCCGGACGCCTGGCTCCCACGAGCCTGACCCTCGGGCCGGGCGACCGCCTGCTGGTCGGCGGAGCGAACGGCGCCGGGAAGAGCACCCTGCTGAACCTGCTGGCCGGAACGTCCGAACCTCCGCGAGGACATCTCGTACGCCGTGGTCGGATCGGCCTGCTGAGGCAGCTGCCGGACCCGGCCCCGGACGAGCGGACCGTCCTCGAGGCCTATGGGCAGGGGCGTGCCGGACACCCCGACGAACACGCCGAACAGCTGCTGGCGCTCGGACTGTTCCACCGTGACCGGCTCGGCATCCCCGTCGGCAACTTGTCCTGCGGACAGCGGCAGCGGCTCGCTTTGGCGCGCCTGGTGACCGAGCCGTACGACGTACTGCTCCTTGACGAGCCGACGAACCATCTTTCCCTCGCCCTGACGGAGGAGCTGGAGGCGGCCCTCTCGGGTTTCCCAGGCGCCGTGGTCGTCGTCAGCCACGACCGTATGGTGCGTTCCCGCTGGCAGGGCGAACGACTCGACCTCGTGGCAGCCACGACCACCACAGCTGCTGCCGACGAGGAGAGTTCCGTCCGGCCGGCGGACACCGCATACGTCGCCTGACCGCGCCCCGCGCCGCCCCTGTCCCACCCTTGCCTACCCGTGACGAGAGGATCCCGCATGCCCCACACCCTCACCGCAGACCGCTCCTTCTCCGTCTCCGACCCGGCCTCGGGCCCGTACGCCGTCACCGCCGGCGCTGACGGCTCGATGTGGTGCACCCTCGTGCACGCGGGCCGGATCGCCCGCCTCACTCCCGAGGGCCGGCTCGACGAGTTCTCGTTGGACTCGGACTCCTGCGGGCCCAGCCTCATCACCGCGGGTCCCGACGGGGCGCTCTGGTTCACCCGGATGCGGGACGGCAGGATCGGCCGGATCGACAGGGACGGACAAGCCCGCTCGTACCCGTTGCCCGTACGGGACGCAGGCCCGTACGGCATCGCGGCCGGCCCGGACGGCGCGCTCTGGTTCACCCAGCTGCACACCGATCGGATCGGCCGCATCGAGACCGGGGGAGCGGTGGAGGAGTTCCCGCTGCCGGTCCTCGAAGGAGCTTTCCCCTCCATGATCGCGGCGGGCGCCGACGGAGCTCTTTGGTTCACCCTCAACCAGGCTCACGCCATCGGCCGGATCACGCCCGCCGGTGAAGTGACCCTCCATCACCTGCCCGCTCCCGGGGCTGCTCCCGTGGGGATCGCGGCCGGCGCCGACGGAGCCCTGTGGTTCACCGAGATCGGAGCGGGCCGGATCGGGCGGATCACGATGGAGGGGGAGCTCACCGAGTATCCGCTCCCCGACCCCTCCTGCCGCCCCCACGCGATCACCGCCGCACCTGACGGCTCTGTGTGGTTCACCGAGTGGGCGACCGGCCGGATCGGCTCGCTCACCCCTGCGGGCCACGTAGAGGAACATCCCCTCCCCGACCCCGACTGCGAACCCCATGGCCTGGCCTTCGGACCGGACGGCGCGCTGTACGTGGCCCTGGAGACAGGAGAGATCCTGCGACTGGTGCGGGGCAGGGGTTGAGCATGCGCGGGTGTCCCGCAGCCACGACCTTGTCGCCGATGGGCGTGTGGGGAGGAGGAAGACGCCGCGTTCTGTTCCGGACGCGGGGACGGTGCTTCCTGGGTGTCTGCGGTGGGGCACGCCTGGTTCTTCCGGTCCGGTCATGCCTGTCACCCGCCGACGCCCCCGGCGGGTGACGGGCATGACCGGCTGGACAGGTCCTCACCAGTCGAGGTCGACTTCGTGGCCGGGGTCGACGTCGCCGCCCTTGCCGTGGACGCCGGTTCCGGTGTGGCCGCCGGACCCCAGCGTCCCGGGCGTCATGTGTTTGTCGCTGTCCTGGAGGTCGGGGTCGTAGTCGTCGTTCTGGGGGCCAGGGTGGGTGACGCCTTGCTGCGGGGCTGTCGGGGCGGCCAGGGCGGTTGCCGGGAAGGCCACGCCGCCGCCGATCAGCGTCCGGATGCTGAGGCCGGCACGATACGACGGTTCCAGGAAATGCTGTTCATCGGAGTTCTCGGGGAATATTGCAGGTGGGCTGTTTTTCGGACCCGTATTGTCCGGGGTTTTCCCGGTGGGACCTGTTTCCGATGAACCCCACCGCAAGGCTGCCGTCATGCCACCGGTTTCCGTGGCTTGACACCCGGCGTCGTCCCTCGTGTGAGGCGGGCGTCACGGTCGAGGATGTCCCCCGATTCGGCCAGAGTCCGGCCTCGGCTGCCGCTGCCGGAGCGTCCCTGCTCCCAGCCCCCGCAGCTGCTCGCTGCGGGCAGGCCCGGCAGCCGTCACACGTCGCCGTCCTACTGCCCCGGCTGGCAGCACCCCCGCTCGGCTCGATCCCTTTGCCGCCGGGCAGGATCAGGGGCGGCCTGTGCCCAGGGGGAGGGTCGCTCCGGCGCGTATGGAATGGATGACCGCGTCGTGCAGGGCCCGGCTCGCCTCTTCGCTGGGGCACGGGACGGGGCTTCCGGCGAGGGGGAGCCAGTCGGACCCCCCGCTGTACTGCACCGTGACGTGTGCCAGAGCTTCGGCCTCGGTCCATGTGGTGTGGATATCGAGCTCACCCGTGAGGACGCGGCCTGCCTCGCCGGTCTGCACTCCGTCCCGTCCGGCGAAGATCCCGCGGGTGGTCCATGATGCCCAGCTCATCCGGCCTCCCAGTTGCACTCGTCGTCCTGCCAGTGTGAACGAGCCGGCCCTACCGCGCTCTGCGGGGCGAACTCTTCTCAGGTGGCGGGTCCGGGCCTGCCGTCCTGGCCTTGGCGGTGGAGGGCAGGAGCGGATCGGCGTCGCACGAGGTGCACGGCGCGTGCGCGGTCACTCCAGAGCATCGAGTGTGTCGGCGCCCTTCGTCCTTCTTGCCATGATCACCCTTCTTGCCATGATCACCGTGGGGGAGGGGGCGGCCCACCCTCGGCTCTCCGGGCCTCCTCAGATGCACACGAAGGCCCAGGCCATTTGACGCGTCTCCTCGCCGGGGAATTCTCGGAGAATATGAGGCCAAAAATTATCCCAGGCCCGTTTTGTGGGACATTCAAGCCTCTTGAATTCCGCATGGAGAATTCCCGTGCACAAGCTGTTCTTGACCCGTCGTGTTGTTCTGGCCGGAGCTCCCCTGCCGCTGGTGGCTGGTGGCTGGTGGCTGGTGGCTGGTGGCTGGCGGTTGGCGGATGCGGGGCCAAGGGACCAGAGCCTGGTCCGTGAAGGGTCTGAAGGGTCCGGAACTCGGTTGCCTCGATCCCCGCGAGGTGGGCAGCGGGCGGATCCATGGTGTCAGCGGCGCTCCCCGGTGCGGTGCAGTGTCATCCGGCCATTGACGCGCGCGGCGGCGACTCACACGAGCGAGGGAGGCGGAACTGTGCGCTGACCGGGTGCGAGGGCGTGGGGGGCCTGGGTTGACGGCCACGGGTGCAGTGGCGTGGGCGGCCAATCGGCGTAGCGCGGATTTGCGCTTCACGGAAAAGTCCTACGTATGTCCATATGCTTTGCCTGACTTTCCTCCTGAGCCCTTTCCCTTCCGGTCGTCGCGCATGTGGGCCGACGTGCCAGGAACGCGATTTGAGGCTTTCCGACCCCGATTGCTGGAGAAGCGTATGCGCGTTGCCGTCACCGGTGGCGGTGGATTTCTCGGGTCGCACCTGTGCGAGGCCCTGCTGAGGCGTGGGGACTCCGTGGTGTGCCTGGACAACTTCTCGACAGGCGAGCCCAGGAATATCGCCCACCTGCTCCCCAATCCAGCGTTCGAATTCATCCATGCCGATGTCAGCGTCGAGACGGAGGTCGTCGGGCGTGTTGACGCCGTCGCCCATCTGGCGAGCCCCGCGTCCCCGCCCGATTACCTGCGGCAGCCGCTGGAGACGCTCGCCGTCGGCAGCAGGGGGACGGAGAACGCCCTCCGTCTCGCACAGCGCCATCGTGCCCGGTTCATCCTCGCGTCGACGAGTGAGGTCTATGGTGACCCGCTGGTCCACCCGCAGGACGAGGACTATTGGGGAAACGTTAATTCCGTCGGTCCCCGCAGTGTGTACGACGAGGCGAAACGATTCGCTGAGGCCATCTCAGTCGCGTATCGCCGTACCCACGGTGTGAATGTCGGTATCGCGCGGATCTTCAACACGTACGGCCCGCGCATGCGCCCGCACGACGGGCGGGTGGTTTCAAGCTTCATCACCCAGGCTCTCACGGGCGAACCCCTGACCATTTACGGCGACGGAAAGCAGACCCGCAGTTTCTGCTACGTCGACGATCTGGTCCGCGGTCTCGTCGCCCTGCTCGACTCGTCCGAGACCGGACCCTTCAACCTGGGGAATCCGGTGGAACGGACGGTCACCGAGCTCGCCGAGATGGTGCTGGAGCTCACCGGCTCGCTGTCGGAGATCCAGTACCACCCGCTCCCCGTCGACGACCCGGTCCGCAGGCGGCCGGTCATCTCCCGGGCGCGGGACGCGCTCGGCTGGTGGCCCGAAGTGGACATCGAGGAGGGGCTGCGCAGGACGAGTGACTGGTTCGCCTCCCGCCCGGCCGACCTCTCGGTTGGAGCCGCCGCGATCCGCGGCGGCCAGGAGGACGGGATGCCGCCCCCGAGGAAGTACGTCGGCGCAGTGTCCGACAGGCCGGCAACCGTTCCCGCGCCGGCCTGAACGAGTCCCGGATCCTTCCCTCCGGCGGGGAGCGGCGTCACCGCACCCCTCTCCCCGCCGGCCCGTCACCTCCAAGGCGGCCGTGAGGCCCTCGCGCCGCCCCAAGATCATCTCGGAGTGCGCTCACATGACCCCGACCGAGCCAGGGCTCGTACGCGAGGCCACCGCGACCGACGGGCGCATCCCCAGCCCGTCCGGAGAGCAGGCCACACTCAAGGACCAGATCCGAGAGCTCTCCCGGGGCCGCGTCGCCGAGATTCCTCCCGACGGGCCCGTGTTCGCCCATCCGCGCCGCGCTCTGGAGACCCGCAAGACGAGCTTCGTCCGACAGTTCGACACAGCCGACAGGATGAAGGTAGCGGTGCTCACCGTGGGGTGGGTCGCCTGCCTCGTGTGGTTTTGGGTCTGGTGGCTGCGTCCCGAGCACCGGATCGGCTGGGTGGGCCTGGCCGTCAACAGCGCGCTGCTGCTCTACCTCGCGCTGCTGCCCCTGCATTTCCTGGTCGCGGTCGTCCGCCTGCGCCGGTTCGACTCGCGGATCGAAGTCCCAGTGGTACGCGCCGCATTCGTGGTCACCCGAGCGCCGTCGGAGCACTGGGACATCGCCCGCACCACCCTGGAGGCGATGCTCCGCCAGGACTACCCCCACCCCTACGACGTGTGGCTGTGCGACGAGGACCCTTCCAGGGACGTCCTGGACTGGTGTGAGGCAAACGGAGTCCGGGTCTCCTGCCGCCGGGACCGCCCGGACTACCACCGGCTCACATGGCCGCGGCGCACGCGCTGCAAGGAGGGCAACCTCGCCTTCTTCTACGACCACTGGGGCTACCGGGACTACGACGTCGTCGCGCAGCTGGACTGCGACCACGTGCCGAGCCGTACGTACCTGACCGAGATGGTACGGCCGTTCTCTGATCCCGCGATCGGATACGTCGCAGCTCCGAGCGTGTGCGACGCCAATGCCGACGTCTCCTGGTCCGCCCGGGGCCGACTGCATCGTGAGGCCGTCTTCCACGGGGCGGTCCAGCTGGGCCACTCGGCCGGCCTCGCGCCCCTGTGCATCGGCTCCCACTACGCGGTGCGTACGGAGGCTGTGCGGGACATCGGCGGCATCGGGCCCGAACTCGCAGAGGACTTCTCGACCACGTTCCTGATGAACTCGGCCGGCTGGCAAGGGTCGTTCGCCATCGACGCCCACGCGCGCGGCGACGGACCCGTCACCTTCGCCGCCATGGCCACCCAGGAGTTCCAGTGGTCCCGCAGTCTCGCGGTGATGCTCTTCGGGATGCTGCCGCGCCACCTGGGCCGCATGCGCGGCTGGCTGCGGCTGCGCTTCGCCTTCGCCCTTTCGTACTACCCGTTGCTCGCCGCGACCACGACCATGGGGCTGGCTCTGCCTCCGGTCGCGGCCGTCACGGGTCTGCCCTGGATCAGCGTGAACTACTTCTCGTTCCTCGGCCACTTCTGGGCGATGTCCGTGTGGCTGATGCTCCTGACCGTGCTCGTGCGCAGGCGCGGCCTGCTCCGCCCCGCGAAAGCACCGGTCCTGAGCTGGGAGAGCTGGCTCTTCGGGCTCGCCCGCTGGCCCTTCGTCGCCTGGGGGGTGGGCGCGGCCCTGGTACAGAAGCTGCGCCCCCGGCCGGTGGTCTTCAAGGTGACCCCCAAGTCGACGGACGGGCTCGAGCCCCTGCCGCTACGGCTCATGGCGCCCTACCTGATCATCACCACCACGCTGTCCTGCGCGGCCGTGACCGGTGAGCTCACCGGTCCCGCCGCGGGATACGTCTTCCTGTGCATCCTCGGCTCACTCTCGTACGCGATGGTCACCCTCACCATCGCCGGGCTGCACATCGCAGAGATGGCCCGGGCCGCAGGAGTGCCCAAGTACAAGGCTGTGGTGACTGCCCGGCTGCCCCTGCTCGCCGGAACCCTCACGCTGCTGCCGCTCGCCCTGGCCATCGGCCTGTTCCCCGTCTACGCGACAGGCATCTTCGGCTGGTGACACAGGCACCGGCTCCGCACCCCCCACAGACGATCACGGAGAAAGGATCCCATCCCCATGCCCACGACGGTCCTGGTCACCGGCGGTGCCGGCTTCATCGGCAGCCATACCTGTGTCGAACTGCTCGAGAACGGCTACGAGGTGGTCGTCGTCGACGACCACTCGAACAGCTCACCGGAGGCCCTGGAGCGCGTCGCGAAGATCACGGGACGCCCGATCGCCGCTGTCTACCGGGCAGACATGCGGGACCGGCGCGGCCTGGATGCCGTATTCGACGCGCACCCGATCGACGCAGTGATCCACTTCGCCGCGAAGAAGGCGGTGGGCGAGTCCGTGGAGATCCCGATCGCCTACTACGACATCAACGTCGGCGGTACGACCGCCCTGCTGTCGGCCATGCACGCACATGGCGTGCACCGGCTGGTGTTCTCCTCGTCCTGCTCGATCTATGGGGACGCTACCAAGGTGCCTCTGGCAGAGGGGGATCCGGCGGCACCGACCAACCCGTACGCCTCGACGAAGTGGCTCTGCGAGCAAGTACTGGCCGACACCTGCCGCCGCCTGCCCGAGTTCAGCGTGCTGGCCCTGCGGTACTTCAACCCGGTCGGCGCGCACCCGTCCGGACTGTTGGGTGAAGACCCCCGGGGGGTGCCCAACAACATCATGCCGTACCTGGCCCAGGTCGCCGTCGGCCGCCGCGAACGGCTCAACGTCTTCGGCGACGACTACCCCACACCCGACGGGACCGGCATCCGCGACTACATCCACGTCATGGACGTGGCCGAGGGCCATCGCCGTGCGCTGGAGCACCTCGGGGACGAGACCGGAATGCGTGTCTTCAACCTCGGCACCGGGGTGGGGTCCTCCGTCCTCGACCTCGTCGCCGCCTTCGAGCGGGCGTCCGGCAGGCCGATCCCTTACGAAGTGACCGGGCGTCGCCCGGGAGACGTGACCGAGCTCGTCGCCGATCCCACCGCGGTGGCGGAGGCCTGGAACTGGGCCGCGACCCGTGATCTCGCCGCGATGTGCCGCGACGCCTGGCACTTCCAGGAACTCAACCCCTCGGGCTACACGGGCTGACGCGTCCGAGTCCGCCCTCCGGTTCATCACGCCAGCCCATTCACACCCGCTCGTCAGACAGGAGACTCGCATGCGCTTGACCGTCATCGGTACGGGATACCTCGGAGCCGTGCACGCCGCGTGCATGGCGGACATCGGACACGAGGTCCTCGGTGTCGACGTCGATGCCGAAAAGATCAGAGCCCTCACCGAGGGCAGACCCCCCTTCTTCGAGCCGGGTCTCGACGACGTACTGACCCGCGCCCTCGGCTCCGGGCGCCTGCGCTTCTCCACCTCCCTCAGCGAGGCGGCCGCCTTCGGCGAGGTGCACTTCGTCTGCGTGGGCACGCCTCAGCAGGCCGGCTCGAATGCGGCCGACCTGCGATATGTCGACGCCGTGATCGACGGGCTGGCTCCCCATCTGAGGCGGCCCTGCCTGATCGTGGGCAAGTCCACCGTCCCGGTGGGCACCACCCCCCGCATCGCGGCCCGGCTGAGAGGTCTTGTCCCTGCGGGTGCTGACGTGGAGGTCGCCTGGAACCCGGAGTTCTTGCGCGAGGGGTTCGCGGTCGAGGACACACTGCGGCCCGACCGGCTCGTGGCGGGCGTCACCTCACCGCGTGCGGACCGGACCCTGCGCGAGGTGTACGCCCCCATGCTCGCCGCCGGCATCCCGTACATCAGCACCGACCCCGCCACCGCCGAACTGGTCAAGGTCGCGGCGAACTCCTTCCTCGCGACCAAGATTTCGTTCATCAATGCGATGGCGGAGGTCTGCGATGCGGCCGGTGCCGATGTGAGCACCCTTGCCGACGCACTCGGACACGACACCCGCATCGGGCGCCGCTTCCTCAACGCGGGCCTCGGCTTCGGCGGCGGCTGCCTGCCCAAGGACATCCGGGCGTTCTCCGCGCGGGCCCGGGAACTCGGCGTGGAGGAGGCGGTGAGCTTTCTGAGCCAGGTCGACGACATCAACCTGCGCCAGCGGCGCCGGACCGTCACCATCGCCCGTGATCTGGTAGGTGGTGCGTTCTCCGGACACCGGATCACAGTCCTGGGCGCCACCTTCAAGCCGAACAGCGACGATGTCCGCGATTCGCCGGCCCTTGCCGTGGCGGCGGCGATCCACCGCGAGGGCGGAGAGGTACGGGTCCATGACCCCGAAGGGATCTACAACGCCTGCCTGGCCCACCCCGAACTGCGGTACGAGACGGACGTCCTGACCGCGTGCCGCGGAGCGGACGTCGTGCTGCACCTGACCGAGTGGAGCCAGTACCGGGAGGTCGACCCGGTGAAGCTGGCCCGCGTGGTGTGCGCACCGCGGCTGGTCGACGCCCGCAACAACCTCGACGCGGGTCTGTGGCGCTCCGCCGGCTGGACCGTCCGGGTACTGGGCAGGCCGGGCCCCGCCACCGTGCCCGCCCCCCAGCGTGGCGGTGGCTTCGCTCAGTCCTCGGCACGCGCCTGTGCGGCACCTGCGGAGGGCGCCGTGCTCAGTCGGGCCCCGAAGTAGTCGACCGGGCCGGGGTCGACGCCGACCGACCGCAGCGTGACCGCACCTTCCAGCTCGTCGGCGCATTGCGAGACGAGAGGGGTGGCCCCGGCCCGATCGGTGACCGGGGCCACCGCGCCCATGAGACACGGGTCCGCGCTGCTGCCCGTCACGACCGCGCCCATCTGCTCCTGTCCGGCACGCTTCCGCCAGGCGTCCAGGTCGGAGTACCGCGTCCGGCCCCACTGCAGCTTCCAGTCGCCCGTCGTGCTGAAGTAGTCGTTGCCCTGCAGACGCACGAGGGCCTGGGTGTAGTTCGTGTCCGAATCCACCACTGGAGAGCCGTTGGTGACGAAGATGTTGTTGCGGATGCCGACTCCGCTCATGCCGTTCCGGAGGCGCAGGGCCGGGGGCCGCTCGATGCCGCTCGACCGCAGGATCACGGTGTTGTGGTAGATGTCGAGATTCCGCATGAGGTTGCCGTAGGCCACGATGCCGCCGTACCAGGGCAGCTTTCTGGCGTCGTCCCAGCTGTAGTTGAACCGCACCACGTTGTCCTTATGGGCGTTGGTCGACTCTCCCGAGTACACGAGGAAACCCGCGCCGTCGTTGCCGTAGGACAGGTTGTACTGGAGTACCGACGACGACACGTTGTTGTCCAGGCCGAAACCGCCGCCGTCGACGCGGGACCCGGTGCGATTGCGGTAAGCCTTGTTGTTCTGGATGACGACGCGGGTCGAGTCGTAGGTCCAGATTCCCTCGGGTCCCTCCTGGGCGACGGCCGAGGACTTCGCCCCGTTGTCGTACGAGACCGACTGCTGAACGGTTGCGCCCCGGAGGCTGCCGAGAACGATGCCGCTGCCGGTGTTGCGGTCGTCCGCGGTCGGGTCGCCGGGATTGCTGTACGCCTTGACCCGCGTGATCACGAGCCTTTCGTGTGCGTAGCCCGGATCCTTGGCCCTGAAGGGGGGCCCGTAAGTAACCAGTCCGCCGTCCTGATTGTGGTGCACTGCCGAGTCGCTGATCTGGATGTCGCGGAAGCCGGAGGACCTCGGGCCTGTTCCGAGGCGAATCCCGTGCTGGAACCGGGACACGTCGACCCCGGAGATCCGCACGTGGTCCAAGGTCTTTCCGGCCCGGAGGTCGTTGAAGAAGGTGATGCCGTCCGCACTGCGCTGAGCCTTGGCATCGCCGATGATGGTCAGATTCCGGATCTCCACCCCGGCGGTGTTGTACACGGCGATTCCGGCCGTGCCCCGCGTCGCGATGGTGGCCCGACCGGTGCCGTAGGAATCGATCACCACGGGCTTGACCGCGCTGCCCGCATCGCCCGGGCCGACGGTCAGCCGCCCGGCGAAGCGCTCGCCGCCTTTGAGCCGGAGACGGTCTCCCGGCCGGAAAGGCACCTGGTCGGCCCGGGCGAGGGTGCGCCAGGCAGTCGCCTCGGACAGCCCGTCTCGCTCGTCGTCGCCGTCCGGGCTCACGTAGAAGGTGAGGGCCCCCTTGATGGGAGGCCGCGGCGGCGTGTAGGGCTTGAGCGCGTCGCATGCGGTGAGGAGGGCGATCGCGCCCACGGTCACACCTGTGACGAATTTCGCCCCGCCACGGCGACTCCACCCGGTGGTCCGACGGTCGCGCATCATCCCAGTGTCCCCGTTCCGTTCGGCTCCGCACCTCGGGTAACAAGGTGCCAGAAACCGCAGGCGCGTCAGGTCCGTGACATGGCGATAAGTCCCTATCTTTTGCTGATGCCTGAATGGCGCATGACCATCCGATCCTGTGCGCGTCAGGCGCGTGGTCGGAACAGTACCCGCCTGCGGCCGGAACCTGCCGCAATGCCCCGGCCCTCGCGCCGGTCGGCTGCTCCGGGCTGGTAGACCCCCGAGTGCGCCAGGTTCACCGCCGCCAGCAGCCCGCGCCGGGACCCCACGCGGCCTCGACGACCCCGGCCTGGCACCGGGCGGTCCGCTGACCGGCTTCCCTGCGCAGCCGAGGGCTACAGCACGACGGAGCCGCCAAGTTTCCGGGACGGCCGGCCCGGTCGAACTTCGCGTAAAACACGTGGATATCGGGATATTTTTGGATGCTCAACCGTATGGTGACGTGGTGAACGGCCACCAGCGAATGCGGGACGACGAGGGGAGCGCGGCCCGGGTCCTCGCGCTGTCGGACGGTGTCTTCGCCATCGCGATGACGTTGCTGGCGCTGGACATCACACTGCCCGCCGACCTGGACCCGGCCCGTTTCGAAGAGGCACTGGGCGACGTGGTGCCCAACCTGTGGGCGTACGCCCTCAGCTTCGTGGTCATCGCAGCGTTCTGGCGGGGCCACCATCAGGTCTTCCGGTACGTGCGGGAGGTGGACGGGACCGTCATCAAGCTCGGGCTGCTGAACCTGGGTCTGATCGCCCTGATGCCCTTCCCCACCACCCTGCTGGCCGAGTACGGGGACCGGCCGCAGTCGGTGGCGGTCTACTCCGGCGCCGCCGCGGCCATCGGGGCCGCACAGCTCGCGCTGACGGTCGTGCTGTGGAAGCGCCCGTGGCTGAGCAGCACGGCGATGCCCGATCCCGTGGCGCGCAACGACGTGCTCGACCTGGCGGCGATGGTGCTGGTCTTCGCCGTCGCCGTGCCGCTCGCCTTCGTCTCCGCGATGGGCGCGCAGCTGTGGTGGGCGGTGCTGGTCCCGGTGAAGGTGCTGCTGGGCCGGCGGGGCAAGCGTCTGCGCGCGGCAACCTAAGGGCTTGCAGAGAATTAACGTGCGTGTTTCAGCTCTTGACAGGCCAGCTCATGCAGGGTGTTCGATCGCAGGTTATCTCTGCAAGCCCTAA
>NZ_JBEZLW010000046.1:0-49022 GCF_040652395.1 Streptomyces sp. NPDC048269 | reverse complement strand
ACCCCCCCCGCCGCGTCCGGGGCGGGCGGCCGGCGGCGCCGGGGGGGCCCCCCCCCCCGGGGGGCGCCCCCCCCCCCCACGTCTCACCTGGCTCCGGTCGTACCCGGGCCCGCTACCAGCGGTACCAGCGGCCACTACCGCTCTTGGGGCGGGCGACGAAACCGACAAGCCACAGCACCAGTACGGCAATTGCGACCCACCACAGAATCTTCAGCGCGAAACCCGCGCCGAAGAGGATCAGCACCAGCAGTAGAACGAGAAGCAGGGGAACCATGATTATCAACCTCCGAAAATCCTTGTGCCCCGACTCCGCCCACTCACACGTACGAATCCACGAACGACCTGCATTCCGACGATGAAGCACCCGTCTGGCCCCTGACCTGCTGAACCGCGTTCGAGCGTTTCCCGCAGCCTCGGATGGGCCGAAGTGTCATCCGCGCGCGCGGAGGTACGCCTCCAGCTCGGCGGCCCCGGTCAGCATCGCGCGCCCGCGGGCGGACAGCCGGCCGCGCCAGTCGCCCAGTGCGGCCTCCAGCGGCTCCAGCCCGCCGGCCGCCCGTACCTGGGCGATCAGTGGGGCGATGTGCTCCAACAGGTAGCCGCCCCGCCTGAGCTGGTGGGCCAGCCGGGCGTCCCGTACATCGGCCTCGTCGTAGACGCGGTAGCCGGTCAGGGGGTCACGGCGCGGGCGTACCAGCCCGGCGCGCTCCCATTTGCGCAGCGTCGCGGGCCGGATTCCGAGCTCCGCTGCCAGCGGGCCGATGAACGTACCGGCGGCCCCCGACACCGCCGGGTCGGGTAGGGACGCCGTAGTGGGCTCCAGGTCCCGCAGGGCGCCCTCCACGGCCTGGAGTGTCCGCCTGTCGTCGAGCAGCTGGGCGTGGCCCTCGTCGATGAGGCGGACCGCCTCGTCGATCGCGCCCCCGTTCACGGCCCGCATGATCGACGTCGCCGTCCGGTGACCGTGGCCGGGCACCAGCGCGAGGAACGCGCCCAGGGCCCCCGCGTGCAGGGAGGTATAGGTGCGGTAACCGTGCGGTGTACGACCGGCGGCCGGAAGGATGCCGGCCTCCTCGTAGTTCCTGATGGCCTGCGTGGACAGACCGTGCCCGCGCGCCAGATCGATCGGCCTGAGCTGCCCACCGGTTTGAAGGTTTCGTCCCACGGGCCCGACGATATCGCGGAAAAGTTTCCACCGAAGGTTCAACGATACCGTTGAAGGCATGCCTACTGACATCACGGACGCCGCCCATCCCGTCGAGGCCGCCGCCGTCATGAAGCTGCTTCCGGCCCGGCCACGCCTCCTCGCCCTGGGCGAGCCCACCCATGGCGAGGACGCCCTGCTCGACCTGCGCAACGAGCTTTTCCGGCAGCTCGTCGAGCAGGAGGGCTACCGGACGATCGCGATCGAGAGCGACTGCATGAGGGGCCTGGTCGTGGACGACTACGTCACCTCGGGCACGGGCACCCTCGACGAGGCCATGGAGCGCGGATTCAGCCACGGCTGGGGCGCCTCCGCGGCCAACCGCGAACTCGTGCGGTGGATCCGGACGTACAACGACGGCCGGCCCGCGTCCGAACAGCTCCGCTTCGCCGGCTTCGACGGCCCGCTGGAGATCACCGGCGCCGCGAGCCCCCGGCAGTCCCTCACCGCACTCCACGGCTACCTCGCGGCCCGGGTGGACACGGACCTGCTCCCCTGCACCGCGGAAACACTCGACCGGCTGTTGGGCACGGATGACCGGTGGACCGATCCTGCCGCGATGATGGACCCGACCCGGTCCGTGGGACGTTCGGCCGCGGCTGGGGAGCTGCGACTGCTCGCCGACGACCTGGTGGCGCTGCTCGACGAGCAGACGCCGCACCTGATCAAGGCGACCTCGCGGGACGACTGGGAACGGGCGCGCCTGTACGGACGCACCGTCACCGGCCTGCTGCGCTACCACCACTGGATGGCCGACACCTCACCGGCCCGCATGACCCGGCTGGTGGGCCTGCGGGACCAGATGATGGCCCACAACCTCCTCGCCCTCGCCGCTCGGGGCCCGGCACTCGTCCACGCCCACAACTCCCATCTCCAGCGGGAGAAGAGCTCGATGCGGATGGGCGGGATGCCGCTGGAGTGGTGGAGCGCCGGTGCGCTGGTGAGCGCCCAGCTCGGCGAGCGGTACGCCTTCGTGGCCACGGCCCTCGGCACGATCCGGCACCAGGGAGTGGACGCGCCGCCGCCGGACACCTTCGAAGGGCTCCTGTACACGCTCCCGGAGGACCGCTGCGTCATCGACGCAGCGCGGCTGGCCGCCGCCCTCGGCGACGCGCGGCCCGTGCCCCGCGTGTCCCCCTGGTTCGGCTACGCCCCGCTGGACCCGGCCCACCTGGCGGACAGCGACGGGATCGTGTTCGTCAAGGAGGTCGCGCGATAGACACGACCCCCGCTTACGTTCCGTGCAGGCAGCCGACAGTAGACTACACAGGGTGACGAACAATGCCGGCAGTGCGCCGTCCCGCTCAGATGCCCCCAGTCACATCTACTACTTCGACGTGGGGGCGGGGAACTGGCAGGGGGAGTTCACCTTTCGGGTCACCTCGTGGCGACGGCTCCGGAACACCGCCGGCACCGGACTGCGGAACCGGGCCCTCGTCGTCGCGATGGCCCTCACCCAGCGGCTGACCGGCGCGTCCCGGCTGGAGTCGACGATCGTGGCATCCCCGTCCGCGGGCGCCTTCGGCGTGGCCGACAACGTGGTCAGGATCTCCAGGTTCGGGGTGACCCTGTACCTGTTGAAGGAGCGCTATCTGCTCGCCCCCGACGGAAGGGGCGTCACCGTAGAGGCGAGAGAGCAGTTCGGCCCCGTGCCGGGCATCCTGACGCGGAAGTTCACCTACCCCGCGGAGATCCAGCCCTCCGGCATGGGGTCCACCTACCACATGCCACTGCTGGGCAGCCCCTGGACGGCGACCTACCAGGTGGGAGCCGACCGGCAGAGCCTGGCCGGGGAACTCGTGTGTGACTGGGCGAGGGCCACGGAGAACGCCCGCCGGGTCTCATGACGGGGGACGCCGCCGCCGTTGCCGCCGAGAAGGTCGCCGGGGTCGCCGGGGAGCTCGCCGCCCGCGTCAAGCGGTACGACGCCGTGCGGGACCCCCGCGCGGTGTTCGCCTACACCTACTTCCGGCTCACCTCCGACCTCGCCGCGAGCCTGCGCACGAACGACCTGTCGTTCAGGGCTCCCGAGTGGGTCGCCGACCTGTCCGTCTCCCTCGCCGCGGCGTACTTCACGGCGATGGACGCCATCGACACCTGGCTGGGCCCCGTCCCCGATGCCCGGCCCGGCGGCGAAGTCCTCTCCGCCGACCTTCCGGAGACCGTCCCGAAGCCCTGGCGGGACGTCTACGCCGCCTCGACCGTGCGGCATTCCTACGTCTTGGAGGAGGTGCTGTTCTCCATGATGGCGCACATGTCCTACGACCTGCCGCTGGCGCTGCGGGCCCTGGCCGCGCGCGGTGACGTCCACCACCGAGTCGCCGACTTCCACCGCATGAACGACCTGCTGGCCTCCTCCATCGACGTGGTCCAGGACGAGATCGCCGCCCGCTACTGCCGTCGGCTCCACTCACTGGACCGCTTGTTCATCCAGGACGACGAACTCTTCACCAGCTACGGGATCCGGGTCGCCCGGGGCCTGGCCTGGTTCAACTGCGACAGGCTCATGGATCCGGATGCGAGTGGCGAGGCGTTGGGCTCCATCAGCAGATCCACGGCCGCGTTCATCGCCGAGTTCCGCTCCCCGGACGACTGGAGGCGCCGCCTTTCCTTCCAGGTCCTGCGGGCACTGGTCCCTTCCCGCCGGCAGTGGCCGCCGCCGGGCACACCCGTCGAGTCGGGCAGACGGCCGTCGAGCCGGCCGGGCGGCCCGGCTGAGCCGGACGCTTCGCATCGTGCATGACGGGGCCGGCATGACAGCGCCGCATGACGGTCCCGGCATGACAGGGGTGGCACGACAGCGCCGGGGCACGTCCCCTGTCATCCTTCCCCGTGCCAGTACTGGTCGTGCGTCCGGTGTGCCTCGGTCAACCCGTCGCGGAAGTACCGCTCGTAGTAGGCGTTCTCGATGTGATGGGCTTGCAGCCACACGCCCGGCACGTGGATCGTGTCGCAGTGTGCGGGAAACCGCCCGTGAGTCTCGTAGATGTAGGTGCAGATGTCCCGCGTACACGCGATGACGTCGGCGGAGTAGTCGCTGGCCTGGTGCAGGTACTGGCTTCCGAAGTCCCCCCGGTAGATCCGCGCGAACACCCCCTCGTCCGCGTAGATGCCGTTCGGCCCGAACTTGCCCGCCACGACGGCGTCGACCGCCTCGCCCATGCTGCCGTAGTTGGGCGGACACATCGCCTTGATGAGGTGTTCACCGCCGTGCCGCAGGCCGACGGGGGTCGCCCGCAGGGTCGAGTAGCGCGGGAGCGGCACCTGCCAGCGCAGCATGTCCGCCGGTCGCCACCGTGGGACGGTCCAGTCGAAATCGAGCATGGGGCCGTATGCGGGACGGAACTTCGGGTCGCCCAGCATGATCGACGGGGCAATGGAGGCGTGGATCCAGGCTCCGAGACCCATGGCGTCGGCGGTGAGCATGAGGTTCTGGAGCAGCAGGTCGGCCTCGATCTGCGTGCGCATGGCCCAGATGAAGCCCAGCGGCAGCTTGATGTCCTTGTTCAGGAACCCTGACTTGACCCATTTGCGCACGCCCGCCGAGCGGTAGAGGTTCCGGTCGTCGACGATCGCCGGCCGTGCCCCCTCGGGCTGGGTCAGCAGGTACATCAGCCCGTTGATGTACTGCCGTGACAGGTCCACCACGGGAAAGAGGATGGTGGTGCCCGGAAGGTTGGACAGGAACCGGTTCGAGTCGAGGTAGGCGGGGAAGTCCCTCTGCCCTTCCGGTACGTCGATGCGGTGGTCGAGCAGTTGCACCTTCGCCTCGGCCGCGCGCGAGCAGAGCGTCTCCGCGTCGAACGCCGCCGCCCGGGGATCGGACGGAGGGGGCAGTTTGCGCAGGAAGTAGGTGCCGGTGTCGTTGATCAGGAAGAAGTGCGTGCCCTGGGCGTTGTCGGGACTGCCCGCGGTCCGTCCGACCATGTTGAGGTTCGGCTTGGCCATGATGGGCTTGCCGTCGCGCGGGTCGGCGAAGGGGCGGTCCGGCATGGTGAGGCCGGAGCAGCCCGTCATCGCGATGAGGACGGCCTCTTCGAGCTCGGTCAGCGGGGCTCGCGGTTCGGTGGATGCCCAGCTCATCGAGCCGGCCTCGACCGAGCTGCCGCGGCTGACCCGGTGGGTGCGGCGGTGCCAGATCGACGTGAGCAGCGGGCGGTTCACAAGGGCCTCGAACCCGGCACGGCTGTGGGTGCTCAGCGGGTCTTTCATACTGCTGTCCCTTCACGGCGTGACCGGGCCGGTCCGCCCCGGCGGGCGTGTCCGCACCGTGCCGGTCACCGTGGGCGCGGGGCTCGCGGAGCTCGCGCGGGGAGGTGGCGGCACGGTCGCTGTCAGTCGCGCAAGCGTGCCTCGATGGTCTCGACGAGGCTGGCGATCACGCCGTCGGGCGAGGGGCTGTAGTGGGGGACGGCCCATCGCGTGATCCTGGCGTCGATGACGGAGGGCCGGCCGGAGGCGAGCGCTTCACGGAACGCCTTTTCGAACTCCTCCAGCGTCTCGACGCGGTAGCCGTCGGCACCGCACGCCTGCGCGTACGCGGCGAAGTCGGGATTCTGGAACTCGACCAGCCCGGTCTCTCCGTAGGTGACGAGCTGGAAGAGTTTGATCAACTTGAATTCCTGGTCGTCGAAGATGATCCAGATGACGGGGATGTCGTTCTCGACGGCGGTCATCAGCTCGAAACCGGACAACGAGTAGCACCCGTCACCGCAGCCGACGACGACGGTCCGTTCCGGGTGTGCGACTTTCAGGCCGATGGCGCCGTTGACGTGGCCGGCCATCGGTCCGAACGAACCGGCCTTGCGGAAATTCTGTCCCTCCTCCAGCTCGACGTAGTAACTGAGCCAGGCGAGGTGTGCTCCCGCGTCGGCGAGCAGCACGCTTTGCGGGGGCAGCATCCGTCCGATCGCCTGGGCCAGCTCCCCCGGGTGGATCTTCCCCGTCAGGTGCGTGATGTGACGGGCTTCGTAGTCCCGGCCGTCCACCTCGGCCGCCGGGACGTCGCCGACCCGTTTGTCCAGCGCCTTGTGAAGCGCGGCCACCCCGAGGCGCGCGTCGGAGTGGAGCGCGTGGTCGGGCCGGTACGCCTTGTGGAACTCGCCCTCGGAGATGTTCACGTGGACGAGGACTTTGTTCTCGAAGAGGTCCTCACGGTAATTGAACGTGGCGTGCTGGTTCAGCGAGTTGCCGATGCACAGCACGACGTCGGCCTCACGGAAGGCCTTCCACGCGCTGGAGTGTCCGCTGTCCGCGAAGACGCCGACCGAGAGCGGGTGGCCCTCGGACACGATGCCCTTGCCGTCCAGCGTGGTGAGCAAGGGGATCTGGAACCGTTCGATGAACTGCCGGACCTCCGCTCCCGCTCCGCTGCGGATCGCCCCGAATCCGACGAGTGCCACGACCCGCTTGCGCCGTTTGAGGGCGTCGGCCAGCATCGACGCGATCTCCTCCACGCGCACCGGATCCGGGACGACCGGTGCTACGTCGAGCCGGAGGGGCCGGAAGTCCGTCACCTCGACACCGCGGTGGGTGAGGTCCTCGGGTACGTGGATGTGCACCGGCCCCGGCCTTCCTTCGAAGGCGATGTTGACGGCTTCCTCGAGCACGTCGCACGTGTCGGCGGCATCGGTGAGCAAGAACGACCTCTTCGTCGTGGCGGCGAACATGGCCCGGGAGTCGGGCGTCCGGTTCAAGCCCGAGGTTTCGTTGAGGGAACCCCATCCCTGCCATGCCCTTGAGGCGTATCCCGAGACCGCCAGGACGGGGTAGGAGTCGGACATCGCCACGGCCAGCCCGGAGAAGAGGTTGAACGCACCGGGCCCGGCCGTTGCGAAACAGAAGCCCAATTGGTTCGTGTACATCGCGTAGCCGCAAGCCATGAAGGACGCGGCCTGCTCATGCCGCGTGATGACCGGCCGGATCTGCTGCGAATGCTTCAGCGCCAGCATCAGCCCCGCGGCGTTCTCGCCGGCACCGCCGAACGCGGCCCGCACTCCGATGCCTTCCAGCCCCTTGACTATGGCTTCGTAAACCCTCATCGCCGTCCCTCGTCCACTCCCCCGCATAGGTTGTCGGCAATCGCGCTGTCGACTCGGCACACGGTGAGACCGTCCCGTCGCATTCACGGATGACGGAGTCTCCTCGAACGTCCCCGTCCCCTGGATGGGGGTATGACGCCCCGGGCGAGAAGTCGTGGTGCGGTGGCGCCTGCCTGGTGATCTCGGGCGACATCGGCACCCGTCCGTGTCGCGCGCCGCCTGGACGTGCCCGTTCACCGCACCGCGGCCGCGGGAAGAAGTGTTCGCACGGGCCGGACAGCCCTGCTGCGCTGTCTTCCGGAAACCAGTTTGCCAGTACTCGACGCATCCCGCTCCCGCACGTGAAGCGGGCCGTACGGGTGGCCCCGGGACCCCGGCAGGGCCGACGGCGCTCCTGCCGGCGCCGCGGAACTCGTGCGGTGGGTCCCTGCCGGTGCGCGAGGCGGCGCCACCCGTCTGCTTTGTTCCGCGCGACGCGGCCCCCTCACTGAGTCAGGGTTGCCGTGAGTAACCGAGGTGCCCGCGGACGCAGTCCCGGGCAGGCGTACAGCGTCGCGCCGTCGTCCGGCAGCATCACGTCCGGACAGCGGGGTTGCGCCTTGGCGAAGAGGCACACATGGTCGAGATCAGGCAGTACGAGCACTACGTGGGCGGCGATCCGGAGGTGGAACGGCTCGTCTTCGAGCGGCTTGCCCGTGAGCTCATGCGGGTCCAGCTCAGGTCCAGGAAGCGCAGCGGCGCGGCCGACATCGCGCGGACGTTCCACGCCAAGGCCGTGCTCGGCGCGGAGAACGCACGACTGACCTTCGCCGACGACCTGCCGTCCGACCTGCGGACCGGCTTCGCGCAGCCTGGCGCCGAGTACCCGGTCACCGTGCGGCTCTCCAATGCGAACGGCACCCGGCAGCCCGACCACGCCCCCGATCTGCACGGAGCGGCCTTGCGCATCGAGGCAGGGGCCGACGAGGCGCACGACCTGCTCATGACGAGCCATCCGGTCTCGCATGCGCGGAACGCGCGCGAGTTCGTCGAATTCGCGAAGGCCATGGCGGGCGCCGACTCCACGCCGCGGAAGGCGCTCGCGCTGTTCGTCACCCTGCCGCTCGCGGTCGGATGGTCCACGGCCGCGCGCATGCGGCGCAACGTGCGTGCGGGTACGAGCCGCACGGTGCCCAGCCTGGCGCTGGAGACGTACTGGAGCCGCGGCGCCGTCCTGTGGGGTGACGCGGGGCCGGTGCGTTATCAGTTGGGCCCCGCCGACGACGCCCCGTCGGCCCCCGCCCCCTCCGGCACCGACCCCGAATACCTGCACCACGAGCTCGCACGACGCCTGAAGAAGGCCGACGTCGTCTTCCACCTGTACGTCCAGCGCTACCTGGATGCCCGCCGCACACCCATCGAGGACGGCGCGGCCGAGTGGAAGGAGGAGGACACTCCTCTCGTACGGGTGGCGACACTGACCGTCCCCTGCCAGGACATCGGCTCCGCCGAAGCGCGCGCCGCAGCGGCACGGGTCGATCAGCTCGCCTTCAACCCGTGGAACACGACGGAGGAGTTCCGGCCCCTGGGAAACCTCAACCGTGCACGCAAGGTCGCCTACGAGGCCAGCAGCGCCCACCGACTGGGCCACCGGTTCGCCAGCGCCGAGCCCCGACGCAACGCCGTACTGGGCGTGCCGTTGCGCGCCGCGTTCCACGGCCTCAACCGGTTCGTCCCCTGGCACCGGCTGCCCACACGCCTCGGTCTGCTGAACCTCGTGGCCTTCCGGCAGAAGCTGCGGCACGACAACCTGATCGACACCGAGGTCCGCGAGGCGCCGCCCAGAGCCCAGCCCGTACCCGAGCCGATCGACGAAGACATGCGGCTCTCGCGAAGCTATGACGGCTCCTACAACGACCTGTCCGCACCGCAGATGGGGGCGGTCGGGTCCGCCTTCGGCCGCAACCTCGCGCCCGTCTACCGGCCAGAGCTGTTCGACGTACCCAACCCCGTCACCGTGAGCAGGGAGCTGCTGCACCGCGACGTCTTCCTCCCGGCCCGCTCCCTCAACATCCTGGCCGCCGCCTGGATCCAGTTCCAGGTGCACGACTGGGTCAACCACAAGCGCTACCCCACCGGAACGAAGTCCGTCGAGGTGCCGCTCCCTCCCGGTGTCACGTGGACGAACACGCCGGGCGGACGTCCGGAGAAGGTGATGCGCTTCGCCGAGAACGAGGGGCTGCACCCGGCCGACGGCAACGGCCCGCCGACGCTGTTCGCCAACGCCGCGTCCCACTGGTGGGACGGATCCGAAATCTACGGCGGCAACAAGGACACCGGGATCTCGCTGCGCGAGCCGGACGGCGGTGCCGGGCTGCGCCTGGAGGACGGCCACCTGCCGATCGGGCCGGACGGCCTGCCGCTGACGGGATTCTCGGAGAGCTGGTGGTACGGACTGAGCGCCATGCAGACCCTCTTCGCCCGCGAGCACAACGCCGTGTGCGAAGCGCTGCGGCAGGAGTATCCGAGGCTGAGCGAGGACCGCGTCTACCACACGGCGCGCCTGGTCGTCTCGGCACTCATCGCGAAGATCCACACGGTGGAATGGACTCCCGCGATCCTCGCCACCGAAGTGATCGACATCGGGCTGAAGACCAACTGGCAGGGGCCGCCGAAGAAGTGGCTCGAACAATTGGGACTGTGGCTCTTCGAGGCGCATTCGCTGACCGGCATCCCCAAGACCCAGCCGGATCACCATGCCGCTCCGTACTCGCTCACCGAGGACTTCGTCACCGTCTACCGCATGCACCCGCTGCTCCCCGACGACTTCGAGATCGTGGACCACCGGCTCGGCCGGCGTCTGGACACCCTCGGGTTCAACGACGTCCAGGGCGCCGCGGCGGAACCGCTCATCCGCAGGGTCGGTCTGGCCGATTCGCTGTACTCACTCGGCATCGCTCATCCCGGCGCGATCACCCTGCACAACTACCCCCGCACCCTGCAGGCGTTCGAGCGGGACGGCGAGATCATCGACTTGTCCGTGGTCGACCTGGTGCGCACCCGGCGCCGCGGCGTACCGCGCTACAACGACTTCCGGGCCGGTCTGCACAAGCCACGCGTGCGGCGGTTCGAGGACGTCTCTTCCGACTCGGAGACCGTCGCACGCCTGAAGGAGGTCTACCGCGATGTCGATCAGATCGACACCATGGTCGGTCTCTTCGCCGAGAACCCGCCCCAGGGCTTCGGCTTCAGCGACACCGCCTTCCGCATCTTCATCCTGATGGCGACCCGCCGTCTGCAGAGCGATCGCTTCCTCACGGTCGATTTCCGGCCCGAGGTGTACACCCCGCTGGGAATCGACTGGATCGAGCGCAACGGCATGACCAGTGTCGTGGTGCGGCACTGCCCGGAGTTGGCGGGCCTCCTGCCCCGCACTGCCAGCGCGTTCGCGCCGTGGCGCCTGGCTACGGCGAAGGGCGCCGAAGGCGGTCGCGGTTGAGAGGGCCGGGGCAAGGTGACGCCGGCACGGCCGGTCGCCGACGCTGACTTCGACACATCCGCAACCCTCCGCCATCCGCCATCCGTGTGACTCCGCACGCCTCCCGGCTGTCCCCCCGCCCTACGATGATCCGGCTGCGGCCGTCGGCGGCGCGGCGATGCGATGCCATACAAATGGAAAGGGAGTTGACGGATGAAGCAGCTGCGCATCCTGGTCGCGGTCGGAGTCCTCGCGCTGGGATCGGTCGGTGCGGGAGGCACCGCCGAGGCCGGACCGGCGTCCCCCGGCTGCCCGACGGCGCAGATCTTCGCCACCAACAACACCGCGATCATCACGGATCCCGCCGACCCCCGGCTCCGGACCCGCCTGACGCGCTTCGACCACGAGGTGCGGCAGATCATCCACGCCAACGGCGCGCGGCCCGGCGCCTCGACCCTGCTCGACGGCGTCTTCTGGTCCGGTGACCTGAAGCAGACCACGTACGAGCGGTCGCGCGAGTTCGCCGTCGACAGGGTCGGCCGCGACGGGCTGCACCACATCGCAGGCGTCATCGCCAAGCAGTACGACCAGGAGTCGGTCCTCACGTTCCGGTGCCTGCCGCGTACCGCCCCTGACACCGACGCGGTCGAGATCCGGGCCGACGGCGTCAGCGCGACCCGCCTGCACGACGCGCTGCTCGCCGACCCCGAGGCCCGCGACCGGCTGAGCGGCGGCTCGGTCGCCCTCGGCGGGCGGCTCATCCTCGTCGCCCCGCTCGAGGACCTGGCGCTGGCCCGGAAGTTCACCGCCGATCTCGGCGTCGACTGGAACACCGCCGAAGTCCGCTACGGGGACGAAGAGTTCGTCGTCTAGGTCACGTGTGCGGGACCCCTGCATACCGTGCGGGCAGCTCCTAGAGCCGCTGGTAGGTGCCCACGAGGGTGCCGCTCCCGAGCTCCCTGCCCTGCACGGCGCTGTGCACCGCTTCCACGCCGGGCCGCTCGCTCTCGCTCAGCCGGACGGGCTGCGACAGCGCGTACAGACGGAAGAAGTAGCGGTGCGGCCCGTGGCCGGGCGGTGGCATGGGCCCACCCCAGCCCGTCCGCCCGAACCCGTTGGGCCAGGACCGTCCGCCGTGCGGCTCCTGGCCCTCCTCCACCCCACCGGTCCACGGATCGATGCCCGTGACCAGCCAGTGCAGGAAGCTGGTTCCTGGCGCGTCCGGGTCTTCGCACAGGAGCAGCAGCTGCGCAGTGCCCTCCGGCGCGGCCGTCCAGGTCAGGGGCGGCGAGATGTTCTCGCCCTCGCCGCTGTACCGGCGCGGGATCTCCGCGTGGTCGGCGAATGCCGAGCTGGTCAGCTGAATTCGGGTCATGGCCGCGGCCCTACCCGCCCCTGCCGTCCCCGTACCGCATCGAACCCCCGCGCAACCCCGCCGGCCGAGCCCCCGCCCGTCCCTGCGCCTCGGCAGCCTTCCCTGTTCGGGGCTGACCGGCGGGGACACGTCCTGCCGCATTCGGCCCACTCCGTCATGCGGCAGGCTCCCGGTCCTGTGATGCTGGCCGAGACCCGGGTGCCGGCCCGTCCGCGGCCGTCGCCGTGTACGGCAGTCGGAGGAGGAGCCGTGGCCGCTGTTGCTCGGATTCCGTTGGAGGGCGGGGGCTACGTCCTGATCGAGGAGGCTCCGTCCGCCACGACGGAGGGGCCCGTGAAGGCCGGCCGCATCGGCGACGCCATCCATGACCTGCCGGAAACTCTGCAAGAGGCGCTCGGTCCGGTCACCGAGGCCGCGCGCGTGACCCTCGACCAACTACGCAAGGCCCGGCCCGACGACATCACGGTCCAGTTCGGCATCGACCTCTCGGTCGCCGCCGGGGCTGTGATCACCAAGGCCGGCGCCGGCTGCCATTTCACGGTGACCATGGCGTGGAAGCGAGGCTTTCCCGGCCATCCTCGCACCGCATCCGAGGTTCCGGAGTGACCCGCGTGAACGGCGCCGGTGTCCCGGACTGCGGCGATCCCGGTCCCGGTTCCAGTTCCGACCTCAGTTCCGGCTCCGGCTCCGGGCGGCCGCGGGTCTTGCTTTGAGCGTCCAATGGACTCATCATATGCGTCCAACGGACGCACAGTGGAGTGGGGCGGGGCGTGGACCAGACAACGAGTAGGCACCGCCCATGACACTCTCCCCCGAAGCCGGAGCCGGAGCTGAAACCGGAGCTGCAACCGAAACCGGAGCCCAAGCCGGACCGGTCCTCGCCCCCGTGGAGCCCGGATCCCCCGCCTGGTGGCAGGCCCGGTACGCCGAACGCGACCGGCGCAGACCCCGCCAGGGCGGGCTGACGCTCGCTCGGATCACTGCGGGCGCGCTCGAACTGACCGACCGCGAAGGCCTGGAGGCGCTCACGATGCGCCGGCTCGGCGACCATCTCCAGGTCCGCCACACCTCCCTCTACCGGCACGTGGCGAGCCGGGAGGAGCTTCTGATCGAGACCGTCGACCACATGCTGGGCGAGATCCGGCTGCCCTCGCTCGACGGGGACTGGCGGGCCGGCCTGGAGCGCGGAGCCCGGGAGTTCCGCCGGGTCCTCGCGGCGCACCCGGCAGTCGTTCCCCTGCTGACCACCGGTCAGCTGCTGGGTCCCAACGCCCTGCGGGCCCGTGAGCACGCCCTCGGACAGCTCCTCGCCCACGGGTGGGCCCCTCGGTCGGCCGTCCACGTCTACCTCACCGTCACCCACTTCGTGATCGGTGCCGCCGTCCTCGACTCCGGCGGCGCGGCCCGCACCCCCGGTCAGCGGGCCGCGATGGCCGAGCTGTTCGCCGCCCTCTCCCCCCGCACCCACCCGGTGGTCCACCGCCACGCCGAACTGCTCAACTCCCTTGACCCCGAGGCCGAGTTCGAGTTCGGCCTGCGGACGCTGCTGCTCGGACTGGGCCACCTGCATGCCGAGGAGGCCCCGGCATGACCGGTGGACGCCTCCTGCCGCCGCTGCGCCGCTGGACCGCGGGCGGCAGCACCCTGCGGATCGGCGGTCACTCGGTCTTCGTACGCCAGGACGGGCCCGCGCAGGGCGCGCCCGTCACCCTCGTCCACGGCTTCCCCACCTCCTCCCACGACTGGGCCGCCGTCGTCCCGGCGCTCGTCGCAGCCGGACTCCGGGTCACCACGCTGGACCTGCTCGGCTTCGGGGAGAGCGACAAACCCCGACGCCACCGCTACTCGGTGCTCGACCAGGCCTCTCTGGTCGAGGACGTCTGGCGTCATCACGGGATCGGCAGCACCGCCCTGGTCGCGCACGACTACGGGGTGAGCGTCGGCCAGGAGCTGCTGGCCCGCGACCCGGCCCGGATCACGCGCATGGCCTGGCTCAACGGCGGCCTCTATCCCGACCTGCACCGCCCCGTGCGGATCCAGCGCCTGCTGCACGGCCCGCTGGGCCCGCTGCTGGCGCCCCTCACCACTCAGCGGCGGTTCGCCGCGACCCTGCGTGCCGTGCTCGGACGGCCGATCCACGAGGAGGACGTGCGCGACCTGTGGGCGGCCGCGTCCCGCGCCGACGGCCACCGCCTCGCCCCGCGACTGCTGCGCTACATCGACGAGCGCCGCCGTCACGCGGCGCGCTGGACGTCGGCCCTGGAGGAGTTCCCCGGGCCCGCGCTGTTCGTGTGGGGGCCCGGCGACCCGATCAGCGGTGCCCACGTGCTCTCCCGGATCCGTTCGCGCATGCCGAAGGCCCAGGTCGTGGAGCTTGCCGGGCCGCCGGCGGTCGGGCACTACCCGCAGCTGGAGGATCCCGAGGCGGTCGCGGCAGCACTCACCGCGTTCCTGGCGCCCTGAGGCGGGCCGGCAAGGAGGGGCCGCCTGCCGCGCCAGGAGGACGTTGCCCGCGAAGCACCTCACGGACATACCGGCCTGAGCGGAACGGATACATGCAGGTCGCACCCTTTAGCTACTTCTGAGTCACCGCCACGATCAGGTAGCGTCCGGAACCGCTTGATCCGCTTCAGCGTTCCCGCCCCACGATGAGGACTCATGCCCGCCACCTTCGACGCCCCGATCACCGCTCTCCCGGGGCATGGCTCCATGGGCGATGCCGCCCCACGCCCCGCCGGAGGGAAGCCATCTCGGATACCGGATGGAGGGGCGTCGGCCTCTTGAGATTCCGGATCAATCGTTCCAGCAGCACACCCGCGTACGCGGCTCCGGAGGAGCCGGCACCCGCCCCGGCCGAACAGACCCTCGAGCCGGAGGCCGTCGAGGCACCTCTGTCGGCCCACGAGACGGCCCTCGTGCGCGCCTCCGTCGCAGTGGTCGAGCCAATGGCCGCAGAGATCACGGTCTACTTCTACGCGATCCTCTTCGCCCGCTACCCCGAGGTCCGTCCGATGTTCCCGCCCGGGATGGACGCCCAGCGCGGCCGCCTGCTGCGCGCGCTGCTGCGCATCGTGGACCTGGTCGACGACCCGGAGAACCTGGTCCGCTTCTGCGGACACCTCGGGCGCGATCACCGAAAGTTCGGCGCTCTCGCCGCGCACTTCCCGGCCGTGGGCGAGTGCCTCCTCGACTCCCTCGCCCGCTACGCCGGTCCCGCCTGGACCCCGGACATCGCCGCCGCCTGGACCAAGGCCTACGGCGCAGTCGCCGATGTCATGATCAGCGCGGCAGAGCAGGACGAGGCGGTACGGCCGGCCATGTGGGCCGCCACGGTGGTGCACCGCGTCCCTCGCGGACACGGCATCGCCGAGATCACCGTGCGGCCCCACATTCCGTACGCGTACGCCGCCGGACAGTACGTGAGCGTCGAGACCCCCTGGTGGCCGAAGCAGTGGCGCTACTACTCACCCGCCAACGCGCCCCGCGAGGACGGCACCCTCACCTTCCACGTGCGCGCGGTGGCCGGCGGCGCGGTCAGCAACGCACTGGTGCACAGAGCGGCGGTGGGCGACGTGGTCCACCTGGGTCCCCCGATGGGTGACATGGTGCTGGACGCCGCCGTCCACAACGATCTGCTCTTCGTGGCCGGCGGCACCGGCCTCGCCCCGATCCGCGCGCTCGTCGAAGAGATAGCCCGTCGCGGCGGGCGCCACCAGGTGGACCTGTTCCTCGGCGCCCGTACGGGTGCCGAGCTGTACGGGGTCGACGACATGCTCCGGATGGCCCAGCGGCACCACTGGCTGGCCCTCAGGGGCGCGGTCTCCCATGAGTACGTCCCCGGGATCCGGGGGTCCCTGCCGGAGGTTCTGACCGAGTACGGGCCGTGGTACCAGCACGACGTCTACCTCAGCGGCCCCGTACCGATGGTCGTCTCCGCCAGCGAGGCGCTCACGCTCCACGGCACCTTGCCCGAGCACATCCACCACGACCCTTTCGACACTCCTGTCCTGTCCGTTCCCTGACGCTGGGTCATCCGGTGGAGCTCGTCGGGCGTGATCCCGAGATCCTCCACGGGCGTGCCGGAGTTGGCTCCGACCCGCAGGGTGCGGCGGATCGATGCCCGCATACCGGCCCCCTGGGGAGGGGCACGTAGTCGGGCCGCGTCCCTCCTCGAACAAGTCGCACACCCCACCATTCGCCCGAATCGACCCACTGCAGAGGCGACTCCGTGCCCAGGTGACGTCCCCCCGGTCGGTGGCGGGCGGCTCTCTCCGCCTCCCGGGTGGCAGCTGCCAGCCAGGTGGCGGCGCCCGGGCAACATGCGGGCCGTAACGTGCCGTGCCACCCTGTTCACAGACATCGACGAGGCCTCGGGAGAAGGGCAGCCGCGACGAACGGAGCGCGCTGTGGAAGATCCGATCCGCTTCGCGGCGCTGCGGCGCCGGGTGGCCGCCGCCTGCGCCGCCCTGCTGTTGGTCGCGCTCGCCTCGGGTACGGGCGCCCGAGCGGCCCCGTCGCCCTCACCCTCGCCCTCCCCGCTGCCGTCCGGCGCGGGAGATCCGGGGCGGCTCGACCCGCGCATCACGGAGATCATGCGGAAGCCGGAGTACCGCAATGCCCAGTGGGGACTGCTCCAGACCGAACCGGCCGGCAAGCGGGTGGTGCACGCTCAGTTCCCCGGGCAGTTCTTCATCCCCGGTTCCACCGCGAAACTGTTCCCCATCTCCGGCACGTGGCAGACCCTCGGCGCGGACCACCGTTTCGTCACCCCCGTCTACGCGGTCGGGAAGCGGGCCGGGGCCACCCTGACCGGCGACCTCGATCTCGTCGCCCAGGGCGACCTCACCCTGGGCGGCCGGACCCGCCCCGACGGTACGGTCGCGTACACGGACCTCGACCACACCTACGCCAACGACTTCCCCGGGGCGACCCTCACTCCGGAGAACCCGCTCGCCGGGATCGACCGGCTTGCCCGGCAGGTCCGCGATTCCGGCATCACCCGCGTCGACGGCGACGTGATCGTCGACAACCGGCTCTTCGCCCCGGACCCGGTCCTCGACCCCACTCCGACACCCCTGATCATCAACGACAACCTCATCGACCTGCTGACCACACCCGGGGACCGGCCGGGCGCGAACGCGCGCCTGGACTGGCGTCCGAAGGTCGCGCCGTACGAGGTCACGTCCACGGTGAAGACCGTCGCTGCCGGGAAGCCGACGAACATCACGGTGACGGCCACCGACCGCGGAACCCGGATCCGGCTGTCCGGCACGATCGCGGCGGGCACCGAGCCGCTGCTGCGCACCTCCCCGATCACGGACCCGGCCGCGTTCGGCCGGACGGCGCTGATCGAAGCGCTCGCCCGGGCAGGCGTGGAGGTCACCGCCGCCGCGACGGGTCCCAACACGGTCGCGCGGCTGCCGCGCGATTACGACGGCCGTCCGCGGGTGGCCGCGTACACCTCCCCGCCGTACGACCAGTACGCCAAGCTGATCCTCAAGGTCAGCCACAACCTGGGCGCCAACCTGAGCATCTGTCTGATGGCCGTCACCACCGGCAGTCACCAGTGCGCCGACGGCTTCCCGGTGCTCGCCGGCTTCCTGGACCGGGCGGGCGTCGACCGCAAACAGGTGGAACTCATGGACGGCCGGGGCGGCAACCCCGCCGACCGGGCCACGCCCCGGGCGACGGTGCAGATGCTGGCGTACTGGCAGCGCACCCCGGACGCGCGGCGCTTCCGGGAGGCCCTGCCCATCCTCGGCGTCGACGGGCTGCTGGCCGAGAACTGCCGGAGCTGCCCGGCGCGCGGGAAGGTGTTCGCGAAGTCCGGCGCGGCCGTCGGAGTGGATTCCCTCAACGACCGGCTCGCCGTCGGCGCCATCACCATCGCCGGCTACCTCGACAAGGGCGGCGGCCGCTTCGACACCTTCTACGCGGGCGTCAACGGCGCGTCCACACCGACCGCCGACCCGGCCGGCGTCCTGGCCATCGCCAACGACCTCGCCCTGATCGCCGCTTACCTCCAGGAGTCGCCCTGACCCCGCTCTGCGTACGCAGGGGGCGCGGGAGGGGCGGGTACGGGCGCCGGGGCCGGGCGAAGCCGGGCCGATCGCGTCCGACGGCGGGCGTGACCGCGTGACCGGCTCCCAGTTGCTCGCCGTCCGCTCCACCACCGTGAACGTCGCGGGCAGCAGCAGGACGTCCGGGTGCGTGTCCCATCCCGCCGCGCGTCGGCGCGCACGTCCTCCGGGAACCGTTCACCGGTGTAGCACAGGCCGCGCAGCGCCAGCTTTTCAACGGCCTGGGAGGGCGTGACGGGCGCGTCCGGGTCCAGGACCAGGCCGTCATCGATCGCCGGCCCCTTGGCGGCACGGTCCCAGTCGGGTACGAGGGGCTCCGGATCGGTCGGGCGCGGCTGTTCCATGCCGTCCGGACCCGCACCTGCGTACTCCTCGGCTCGTACGATCCGTAACGGGTCCCGGCCACGGCGAGTTCGTCGACCCGCTCGCTCTCCAGCCGGGCGACCGCCGCCAGCAGCCCGCGCCGCTCCGCCCTGTCGTGGGCCTCGTCCTTCGCACGGAACCACAACCGCGAGTTCAGCCCGTCGCGTGCCTGCTGCGGGCAGCCGGCCGTGACCGCGAGCACCACCCGCCACCTCGGCCCGTCCCCGGCGCACTGCGCCGCGACCCCGAACAACGGGCCGCGCACCACCACATGGCCCGCACGCGTCACGGCGTCGACCGCGTCGGCCTCCCTTGCGGCTTCCACCGGCTCTGGCAGTTCGGCGGGCGGCCGTCATGAAACGAGGCGTCGCCGGTCACGCAGGCGGTGAGCCTACGTGCCGCATCTGACACCGCACGTGTGACGGACGGTACACCGCCAACTACCTGTCGCGATAACAGGCGCCCGGGCACCCTCCCATGGATCGTGGCCCTGTCACCGGGCCGTGCGCCCGTGCCGTCGAAGGACCGCCGCCGCGCGCGTACGGTGGACGTATGGCCGGACGGGGACGCCTGTGCAGGCACTGCTGACAGCCGCTGCGGGCGACCACCCCGCCTCGATGCGTGCCCTGCTCCCACAGAGGAGGGAAGGCAAATGCCCGAGCACACGGTCGGCACACAGGAGGAATTCGAGGCAGCCCGAGCGGACCTGCTCGCGGAGGAGAAGAAGCTCACCCGGCGCAGCGACGAGCTCGCGCGCAAGCGGCGGGAGCTTCCCTGGGTGCCGGTCGACAAGGACTACGGCTTCGAGACCGAGAACGGGGCCAAGGGGCTCGCGGACCTCTTCGACGGGCGCTCGCAGTTGCTCGTCTACCACTTCATGTTCGGCCCGCCGTACGAGGCCGGATGCCCGGTCTGCTCCTCGATCGCGGACACCCTCGACCCCAACGGGGTCCACCTCAAGGCCCGTGACGTGACGCTGATCTGCTCCTCGCGGGCACCGCTCGACAAGCTCCTCGCCTACAGGGAGCGGATGGGCTGGAGCTTCAACTGGGTCTCCACCGTCGGCAGCGACTTCCACCGCGACCTCGGCTTCCTGTACACGGACGAGGAGCTGAGGCCGTTCCTCGAGGGCGAGATCCCGCCGACCGTGAGTCAGATGGCGCGGGCGTCCGGCACCGACGTGCTCGGGTACGTCACCGAGGGGCCCGGGCTGAGCTCGTACGCGCTCTCGGACGGCACCGTCTACCGGACGTACGTCACCACCGCGCGCGGCCTTGAGCCTGCCATGGCGTACTACGGTCTCCTCGACCGCACGCCGATGGGCCGCCACGAGGAGGGCGAGGAGGCCTTCTGGCTGCGCCGCCACGACGAGTACGGCAAGACCTGAGAGGTCGTCTCCTCCCCGTATTCATCGCGTGGGTCCACCCGACAGTGCCTAAGCTTTCCCCGTGGACGACAGCACACCTGGCATACGGATCAGACCGGGCGGCCCGGCCGACGCACCGGCCATTCTGGACATGCTCGACTCCGCGGTGGTCTGGATGAACGAGCGCGGCAACACCGAGCAGTGGGGCACGACACCGTATTCGCAGAAGCCCGGCGGCGTGGCGCGAGTCGAGCGGTACACGACCGAGAACGCCCCTTACATGGCGGAGTTGGACGGCACGCCTGTCGGAGCCCTGGTGTTGGACTCCGGGCCCAGCCCGCAGATGCCGATCGCGCCGGCTGAGGAACCCGAGCGGTACGTCCGGCTGCTGGTGTCCGACCGGCGGTACGCCGGTCAGGGCATCGGGGCGGCGCTGCTGGCTCATGCGGCCGACGAAACCCGGCGGGCCGGAGTGGAGCTGCTGCGGGTCGATTGCTGGGCGGGCGGCGGGGGCGAACTGGTCGCGTTCTACGAGCGCAACGGTTTCACCCGCACCGACCGTTTCCTGTCCGGAGCCTGGCCGGGACAGGTGCTGGCCCGGCGGGTCGTCTGACGGCGGCCGGGCGGGGCGAGAGCACCGGTACGTGGCGGCCTCCCGTGGTCCACGCCATGCTGGGAGGGGTCGGGGTTCCTCTTCGGGCCCACCTCGACGGCTGCCCTCCTCCACTCGGATCAGCCACTTCACGTGACTCGCCGTGGTCTCCCCAGGGGCGCGAGCAGGGAAACGTCTCGGGCGACCGTACGCACCTTGGAGCGCTGAGTACCCATGAGCAGCAACCCCGCCGACGCCCCCGCTCCCCCACCGGCCGGTCCCGTCGGTGGGGCCGTCTCCCGCCAGGAGTTCGACGCGCTCTTCGAGGCGGTCCGCACGTGGGGCCGGTGGGCCGCAGCCGACCGGGGCGCGTGGAACCGGGTGACAGCGGGCCACGTACGGCGGGCCGCCGCCCTGATCCGGTCCGGAACGGTCGTCCCGATGGGGCGGCCCTGGGACACCCGGCCCGGACCGGACAACGCGAAGCCCGCGTTGCACCACATGGTCGACCTCGGCGACGTGGAGGCCCCGGAACCGTCCACCTACAAGGACTTCCTCGGCGTGGACTACCACGGCAAGGGCGTGAGTCATCTCGACGCGCTGTCACACATCGCCTACCGGGGGCAACTGTACGACGGCCGCCCGGCGCGCGAGGTGATCGATGCCGGGGGCGCCCGCTTCGGCGCCGTGTCGGCGCTCGGCCCCCTGGCCACCAGGGGTGTACTCCTCGACCTGCCCGCCGCCCTCGGGGTCAGATGGCTGGAACCCGGGCACGCGGTGCACGCACAGGACATCGTCGCCGCGGAGCAGGCCCTCGGTGTGACGATCGGGGACGGCGATGCGGTGCTGCTGCGCTCCGGCCACGTCCGCCGCCGCCTGGAAATCGGCCCCTGGGACCCGGACGCGGCGAGCGCTGGCTTGCATGTGGACGCCGTGCCGCTGCTGGCCGAGCGGGCCATCGCCCTGCTCGGCGGCGACGGGGACAGCGACGTGCGGCCGTCGCCGGTCGAGGGCCTGCACTCCCCCGTCCACGCGCTCGCCGTCACCGCGATGGGGGTGCCGCTGCTGGACAACCTCGACCTCGAAGCGCTCTCCGCCGCCTGCGCCGAGGCGGGCCGTTACGCGTTCATGCTCGTCGTGACGCCGCTGAACGTCCCCGGTGGGACGGGTTCGCCCGTCAATCCGGTCGCGATCCTCTGACGGCCGACCCCGCCCATCACCTGCTCTCCTCTTCATCCCGAAAATGTGGGGAATATACTCAAATCTGGCGATCGCTACCGTTCCGGTGAGGGAAGTGGTGCAGATGGGGGTCGTGGGAGGCCGCATAGGTCCCGTGCGTTCCCGTGACCGATTTCTGCACGGCGAGTCGGTCGAGTCGGTCGCGGGGAGCGTGAGGAGTCCGATCCTGAGCTCGTGGGAGCGCAGCATGCTGCTGGGGCTGTCGCCGGACCAGTCCGAGCTTCCCTTCACCCAGGACTTCGACGCGGACGGTCCGCTCGTCCGCGCCGCCGGGCCGGTGCTCGACCGGCTGCAGTCCATTTTCGCGGGCAGCCAGATGAACATCTGTCTCGCAGACGGCCGCGGCACGGTCCTCGAACGCCGCTTCGGCGAGAAGTCCATGATCAGCCGGCTTGCCGCGATCCAGAGCGTCCCTGGCTTCGTGTTCGCCGAGCCGGTCGCGGGGACGAACGGAATCGGTCTCACCCTCGCGGAGAGGCGGCTCTGCCAGGTCTACGGTGCGGAGCACTTCGCCGAACGGTCCCAGTCAAGTGCCTGTACCGCGATCCCCGTTCGCGACCAGCTCAGCGGACGCATCGAAGGCGTACTGTGCCTGGGCTATCCCTACACCGATGCGGACCCCGCACTGGTCCCCCTGGTACGCAGGGCGGCCGAAGCCATCGAACGACGGCTGATGGACCAGAGTTCGGCGCGCGAGCGCGGCCTGCTGCAGGCGTATCTCGACGCCGGGAGCCGTGCCCGGACCAGCGACAGCGCACGGAACGGGTACCCCGTGGGGATGGACGAGCTGCTCCAGAGCGACCTGGACCAGAGCGATCAGATGCTCCTCAAACAGAGGGCCACGGAGCTGATGTCCTCCGCCCGGCGGGCGGCCGTCGACGTGTCCCTGTCCCACGACCGGCGGGTCACCCTCGTGAGCCGTCCCGTGAGGAGCCTGTCCGGGGTGGAGGGCGTCGTCATCGAGGCGCTCCTCCCCGCGGATTCGGATCGGCATGCCCCCGCACCCAGCCCGGCCCGCGCCCCCGCCGTCCCGCCGCCCGGCCCGCGCCCCCGCGTCACACCCGGCCCGGCCACGACAACGGTCCGTGCACCCGGCGCAACCGGCGCACCGGACGCACCTGGCGCCGAGGACTCCGCCGACGACAGGGTCAGAGGCCTGGTGCTCGTGGGCGAGCCGGAGGTGGGGAAGTACGCCGTCGCGGCGCGACGCCGACTGGAGCTGCTGGCCGAGGCCAGCAACCGCATCGGCACCACCTTGGACGTCAGCCGCACCGCCTGGGAGCTCGCCGAGACGGCGGTCCCGCGCCTGGCCGACTTCGTCACCATCGACCTGCCCGAGGCCGTGCTACGCGGCGAGGAGTCCCCCCACCCCACCACCGAAATGCACCGCACGGTGGTCCACGGCATCCGCGAGGACTGCCCCTTCTCCCCGGTGGGAGAGCAGATCACCCTCCGCCCGACCACGCCCCACATGCGCTGCCTGACCACGGGGCAGCCCGTGCTGGAACCCGATCTGAGGGCCGCCTTCGGCTGGATCGCCCAAGACCCCGAGCGCGCCGAGCTGCTCCTCGCCCACAACATCCACTCCCTCATCACCGTCCCCCTGCTCGCCCGTGGTGTCCTCCTGGGCATCGCCGGCTTCTACCGTTCGCAGGACCCGGCCCCCTATGGGGACGACGACCGCTCGCTGGCCCAGGAACTCGCCGCCCGCGCCGCCCTCTGTATCGACAACGCACGCCGCTACACCCGCGAACACACCCTGGCCCTGGCCCTGCAGCGCAGCCTGCTCCCGCGGGGCCTGCCCGAGCAGGGCGCCGTCGAGGTCGCCCACCGCTACCTGCCGGCCGAGTCCGGAGTGGGCGGCGACTGGTTCGACGTCATCCCCCTCTCCGGCACCCGCGTGGCCCTGCTCGTCGGCGATGTCGTCGGCCATGGGCTGCACGCCGCCGCCACCATGGGCCGGCTGCGCACCGCCGCACGCAACTTCGCCGAACTGGAACTCGCCCCCGACGAACTACTCACCCACCTCGACAACCTGATGGTGCGCCTCGACCGGGAGGAGGGCGGCGACAATCCCGCCGTCGGCAGCGCCGGCATCGTCGGCGCCACCTGCCTGTACGCCATCTACGACCCCACCTCACAGCAGTGCACGATGGCCCGCGCCGGCCATCCGCCGCCCGCGCTGGTACGTCCCGACGGCACCGTGACGCTGCTCGACCTGCCCGCCGGGCCTCCCCTCGGCCTCGGCGGTCTGCCGTTCGAGTCGGTCGAGATCGAGCTCCCCGAGCACAGCCAGCTGGTCCTGTACACGGACGGGCTCATCGAAGACCGCCATCGGGACATCGACGTGGCCCTCGACGATCTGAGCCGCGCGCTCGCCCACCCGGACCGCGCCCCCGAGGAAACCTGCCAGGCGGTCCTCGACGCCGTGGCGCCCGAACACCCCGGCGACGACATCGCCCTGCTCGTCGCCCGCACCAACGCCCTGCCCCCCGACCGGATGGCCACCTGGGACCTGCCCGCCGACCCGGCCCTCGTCTCCGACGTCCGCGCCGGCGCCATGGGCCAGCTGAGCCGGTGGGGGTTGGACGAGTCCGCCTTCGCCACGGAACTGCTGCTCAGCGAGCTGGTCACGAACGCCGTCCGCTACGGCACAGGGCCCATCCGGGTACGCCTCATCCGCGACCGCACCCTGATCTGCGAGGTGTACGACGCCAGCAGCACCGCGCCCCGCATGCGCCATGCCGCCACCACCGACGAGGGTGGCCGTGGCCTGTTCCTCGTCGCGCAGCTCGCCCAGGCCTGGGGCACCCGCTACACCACCGGCGGCAAGGTCATCTGGGCCGAGTGCGCCCTGGAGGCGGCGTGACGTGCGACCGACGATCGGTGACCGGCACCGGGCACGGTGACCGGTGACCGGTGGACCGGTGACCTGAGCATTTCGGGCCGGGTAAATGCCGGATATATACCGTCAGATCCGCATAGAATCCCCCTGCAGTCGGGAAGAACTCGGAGGCCGACCCCCGGAGAAGTCTGTGCATGACGCTCCCGACACCTCGATGAGCCCGCCCTCGCGCTCCGGGGGAGAACCTCTCGTCCGCATGCGCGGTCTCGGCAAGCGGTTCGGCGGCACCGTCGCATTGACCGCGGTCGACCTCGACATCCACAGAGGCAGCGTCCTCGCCCTGCTCGGTCCCAACGGTGCCGGGAAGTCCACCCTCATCAAGGTCCTCGCCGGCGTCCACCACGCCGACGAGGGCGAGGTGACGGTGGCCGGCCACTCGCTCCGCTCCCACGGCGCCACCCGGAGCATGTCCTTCATCCACCAGGACCTCGGTCTCGTCGAGTGGATGACGGTGGCCGAGAACATCGCCCTGGGCACGGGCTACCCGCGCCGCTACGGACTGGTCTCCTGGCGGCAGACCCGAGAGCGCTGCGATGAGGCCCTGCGGCTCGTCGCCGGGCACCTGGAGGCCGACGCCCGGATCGCCGGCCTCGCCCCCGCCGAGCGCTCGCTGGTCGCCATCGCCCGCGCCCTGGCGACACGGGCCGAGCTCATCGTCCTCGACGAGCCCACCGCCACCCTCCCCGCTGCCGACTGCGCCCGGCTGTTCCACGTACTGCACACCCTGCGCGACCGTGGACACGGCATCCTCTACGTCAGCCACCGGCTCGACGAGGTGTACAAGGTCGCCGACACGGTCGCCATCCTGCGCGACGGCCACCTGGTCGAGACAGGGCCGCTCGCGGGATACAGCCCCGCCCGTCTGGTGCGCGCCATCGTGGGCCGCGAAGAGGCCGGCTACGTCCCGGCCACCCCACCCGCCGCCGGCCCGCCCCTCCTCAGCCTCGCCGGTGTGCGGACCGCGGACACCGGGCAGGTCAGCCTCGACCTGCGAAGGGGAGAAATCCTCGGCATGGTGGGCCTGACCGGCGCCGGCCACATGGAACTGGGCCGCGCCCTCGCCGGTGCCCGGCCGGTCCCCGGCGGGCTGGCGCTGCTCGACGGCCTGCCGTACCACCCGCGTTCGGTCCGGGCGGCGCTCGACTCCGGCGTCGGCTTCGTGGCGGGCAACCGTCAGGAGGAAGGCTGCGCCGCCGAACTGACCGTACGGGAGAACTTCCTGGCGAATCCCCGGGCAGCCGGCGTGCCGGCATTGCGCTGGATCAGCCCACGGCGTGAACGCGCCGAGGCCACCGCCCTGATCGACCGGTTCTCGGTGCACCCCCGCGACAGCGAGGTACCGATCGCCACCCTGTCCGGCGGCAACCAGCAGAAGGTCATGGTCGGCCGGTGGCTCCGGGCACACCTGCGCCTGCTCATCCTCGAAGAGCCGACCGCCAGCGTGGACGTGGGCGCCAAGGCCACGGTCTACCGGCTGCTCGACGACGCGCTGGCCTCCGGCCTGGCGGTACTGCTCATCTCCACCGACTTCGAAGAGGTCGCCACCGTGTGCCACCGCGCTCTGGTGTTCGTCCGCGGGACCGTGCGCGCCGAGCTGACCGGCGCGGCCCTCACGGTCACCGAACTCACCCGGACCGCCTCGGCCATGCCCCCCATCACCGGAGCCGCGACGAGCCGATGACCATCCCTCCCTCGCTCCGGTCCCAGCTGGACCGCCTCCACGGGCACCTCCTCGGCACCTACGGCCTGCTGGCCCTCGCCGCCCTGCTCTTCCTGGTCTTCTCCCTCACTCTGCCGGACACCTTCCCCACCCGGGACAACATCTCCTCGATCCTCTCCAACCAATCGATCCCCGCCATCCTGGCGCTCGGCGCGACCATCACCATCGCCACCGGCAAGTTCGACCTGTCCATCGGCTACGGTCTCGGCCTCGCGCACGTCATGGTGATGCAGCTCATCGTCGACGAAGGCTGGCCCTGGCCCCTCGCCTGCCTCGTGGTGGTGTGCGGAGGGGCCGCGATCGGGGCTCTGAACGGTGTCATCGTCGAATTCGGCCAGATCACCTCCTTCATCGCCACGCTCGGCACCGGCAGCATGATGTACGCCTTCACCGGCTGGATCACCGACGGCGCCCGGATCGTCCCCGGCCCGAACGGCCTGCCCGCCTCCTTCACCGGCCTCTACGACTCCCGGTTCCTCGGGCTGCCGGTGCCCGCCTTCTACGTCCTTGCCGTCGCAGCCGTCCTCTGGGTGGTGCTGGAGCGGCTGCCGCTCGGCCGGTACCTGTACGTCATCGGCTCCAACCCGCGGGCCGCCGGCATCATCGGCATCCCCACCCGCACCTACTCCGTCTACGCCTTCGCCGGATCGGGCCTGGTCGTCGGCTTCGCCGGTGTCCTGCTCGCCGCCCAGCAGCAGACCGGCAATCCGAGCGTCGGGCTGGACTACCTGCTGCCCGCCTTCGTCGGCGCCCTGCTCGGTTCCACCACGATCAGACCGGGCCGCGCCAATGCCCTCGGCACCGTCGTGGCCGTCGCCGTCCTCGCCATCGGCCTCGCCGGAATCGGCCAGCTCGGTGCCCAGTTCTGGGCCACGCCGCTGTTCAACGGCGGGACCTTGCTCATCGCCGTCGGCCTGGCCGGCTACTCCGCCCGCCGCCGTCTGCGCGGCGGCGCCACCACGTCCCGCCGGTCGCTCGCGGAGCCGTCGGCCGCACCGGCGAACGACAGCCATCCCTAGAACCGTTCCCGCACTTCGTACGCGCACCTGCGTCAGGAGCACTGTGTACTCGAACCGCAAGACCGTCGTCCGGGCCGCGGCCCTCCTCGCGGCAGCCGCCGCCCTGGCCGCCGGCTGTGAGCGCGGCCCGTCGACCGGCACCGGGCCGTCCGACGCCGGCGGTTGCCCCAGCACCCTCGCGAAGGCCGGGACGGCCGTTCAGCAGGCCGAGAACACCGATGCGTCGTGGACGGGCCCCACCAGCGGTCCGGCGGCTGTTTCCGGCAGGACGGTCGTGTACGTCGCGCAGACCATGACCAACCCTGGCGTCGCAGGCGTGGCGAAGGGCGTGGAGGAAGCCGCGAAGGTCATCGGCTGGGAGGCCCGGGTGATCGATGGCGAGGGCACCCCCGCCGGCATCCAGGCCGCGCTCAGCCAGGCGATCACCCTCAAGCCCGCGGGCATCGTCATCGGCGGCTTCGATCCCCACCTCACCGCGCAGCAGGTGGCACGGGCCCGAGCGGCGCGGATCCCGCTCATCGGCTGGCACGCGGTGGATTCCCCCGGCCCGAGCGAGAACGCCGGGCTCTTCACCAACATCACCACGAACGTGGAGGACGTGGCGAAGATCAGTGCGGACTGGATCATCGCCCGGTCCCGGGGCAACGCCGGCGTCGTCCTGTTCACCGACGACTCGATCCCGTTCGCCAGGAACAAGTCCGAACTGATCAAGAAGGAGCTCGCCACCTGTTCCGGAGTGCGGCTCCTGGCGTACGAGAACATCCCCATCCCGGACGCGAGCAGCCGGACCCCCCAGTCGGTCTCCTCCCTCCTGTCCCGCTTCCAAGACGAGTGGACGTACTCCGCAGCCATCAACGACCTCTACTTCGCCGACGCCGCCCCGGCCTTGCGAGCGGCCGGCAAGCCGGGCTCCGGACCACCGTTCAACATCGGCGCGGGCGACGGCGACCCCTCCGCCTTCCAGCGCATCAACAGCAAGCAGTTCCAGGCCGCGACCGTCCCCGAGCCGCTGTCCCAGCAGGGCTGGCAGATCATCGACGAGTTCAACCGCGCTTTCGCGGGCCGGCCCGCCAGTGGCTACGTCGCTCCGGTCCACATCGCCACGGCCGGCAACAGCAGCGGCGCGACCTCCTGGGACCCGGCCGGTTACCGCGAGGCGTACCAGAAGATCTGGGGCAAGTAGCGTCCTCATGGCCGGCCTGGTGGCTGTCAGGCGAGCGCCGCTGCCAGGAGCGCGGCAGTCTCGGCAACCAGCGGGTTGTCCGCTCCGGCTTCCGGCCGGCGCTTGGTCGTCAGGACGGCCATGACGATGGGCGCAGCCCCGTGCGGGGGCCACGCGATGCCCGCGTCGTTGTTCGTCCCGTACCTCCCGCCACCGGTCTTGTCCGCCAGGGTCCAATCCGCCGGCAGGCCGGCCCTGAAGCGGTCCGTGCTGGTCGTGTTGGCCAGCAGCCAGCCCCTCAGGAGCTCCCGGTCCCGGGGTGCGAGCGCGTCGCCGAGCACGAGGCTCTCGTAGGTCCGGCCGATGGCCCGCGGGCTGGTCGTGTCCGTCAGCCGGTCGGGCTCCGCGGAGTTCAGGGCGGGCTCCCAGCGGTCGAGCCGGGTGGTCCGGTCCCCCACCGAACGGCAGAAGCGGGTGACCGCGCCGGGGCCGCCCAGTTCACGGAGAAGGAGGTTCCCGGCGGCGTTGTCACTCCGGCAGATCGTGGCGGCGCACAGCTCATCGACGGTCATTCCCCGGGCCAGGTTCTCGGGCAGCCCGGTGACCGGCCCGTATCCGGAATCCCTCACTTCCTGCTCCGTGTAGTGGAGGCGCTTGGCGAGCACCTCTCCGTCCTGGTCCAGGTCACGAAGTACCGCCGCGACCGCGAGGGTCTTGAAGAGCGAGCACATCGGGAAGAGCTCGTCCGCCCGGTACAGCACCGTCCGGCCGCTGGCCGTGTTCCGGGCGAACACTCCCAAGCGGGCGGAGTGCCCCCGTTCGAGCGTGCGGAGCTCGCGCAGGATCGTGTCCCGGCCGGGCCGGGGGGCTGCGAATGCGGTACCGCTGAGAGGTAATCCTGCCAGCGCCGCGCCGGCCCCGACGGCCAGCACGGCGCGGCGGGTCGGGCGGACCCCTGCGAATTCCACGATGCGATCTCCACTTCTGCTCTGGTCGCTGTGAGAGCGAGGACGCATCTGGAGACCCGGTGGTTCACTCGCGCCCCTCGGCATCTGGGGCAAGGTCCGGCGCCGGTGCCGTCAAGGTGCTCCGGAGGCCGCGATCACGGCAGTTGTGGCCGGCGGGTACGGTTTCGGCATGGACCTTTCCACGACGAGTTCGACCGCCGACAGCCTGATGCCGTCGACGGTGATCAAGGAGACCGCGCGTCAACAGCTGGTGAAGCTGGGTGCCGGAGGGCTGTCCCTGGAAGCCGTGGCACGCGACAGCGGTCTTGCCGTCACCGAGGTGGAAGCTGTCTTCCCCCACCGGGACGACCTCCTGACCGCTCTGGTCATCGACGCCTACAACGCGAGCGGCGCCGCGATGGAGGAGGCTGACGAGGCCGCCTCGGGCGCCGGTGCGTCGGCCGGTGCACGGCTCCTCGCGGTCACCCGCGCGCTGCGGCAGTGGTCCTTCGACCACACCGCCGAGTTCACGCTGATCTACGGCTCGCCCGTGCCGGGCTACCACGCCCCGCAGGACACGGTCCCGCCCGCCTCGCGCACCCCCGCCGTTCTCGCCGGCATTGTACGGGCGGCGCTGGAGGGCGGTGAACTCACCCCGCCCCGGCGGACGGTGCCCGGCCCGCCGCTGCTCCTGCCGGCGGCCACGGAGCTCTTCGGCGGCGTGCCCGAGGCTCCGTTCTCGGACATCCTCGAACGCGGCATCGTCCTGTGGAGCAATCTGATCGGTCTCCTGGTGTTCCAGGTCTTCAGCCGTACCCACGACAGCGTCAGGGACGAGGCCGCGTTCTTCGACTACGCCGTCGCCGTGGCGGCCGAGAGCATCGGGCTCGTCGTCCCCCTGGGGGCGGACACCGACTGACGGCCCGTCGGATCGGGAGGCCTGCCGACCGGACGCACCGTGGGCGTGGCGTGGCCCTGGAGTCCGCGTCACGCCCGGCTACCGCGGCGCGTCGTCGACGATCCGGTACGGGACGAAGGTACTGGAGTTCTCGTCCACGGCCAGCGGCCGACCGAGCGGAGGCACCGCGCGCTGGGGGCAGTCGAGCCGTTCACACAGGCGGCAGCCCATGCCGATCGGGGTGGCGGCGGCGGTGTTGTCGAGGTCGAGTCCGTCGGAGTAGACCAGGCGGGACGCGTGCCGGATCTCGCAGCCCAGCCCGATGGCGAAGGTCTTGCCGGGTTCGCCCCAGCCGCCGCGGTGGCGGGTGACGGCCCGGGCGGTCCACAGGTAACGCCGGCCGTCGGGCATGGCGGCGATCTGGACGTGGATGCGGCCGGGCGCGGCGAAGGCCTCGTACACGTTCCACAGCGGGCAGGTGCCGCCCGCGCGGGAGAAGTGGAAGCCGGTGGCCGACTGCCGCTTGGACATGTTGCCCGCCCGGTCCACCCGGACGAAGGAGAACGGGACGCCGCGCAGCCGGGGCCGCTGGAGCGTGCTCAGACGGTGGCAGACGGTCTCGTAGCCGAGACCGAAGTGGTCGGCGAGGCGTTCGATGTCGTACCGGTGCTCCTCGGCAGCCGCGTGGAAGACGGTGTACGGGAGGATCAGCGCGGCGGCGAAGTAGTTGGCGATCCCGATCCGCGCCAGGGCGTGCTCTGTGGAGCCGGCCGGGAAGTCCTCCGCGGCCAGCCGGTCCAGTTCGTCGCCGTACTCCAGCAGGGCCAGTTGGGTGGCCATGCGGAATGCCTGCTGGCCCGGACGCAGCCGGGCCGAGAGGTGCAGGATGCGGGCACCGGGGTCGTAGTGGTGGAGCCGGTCGGTGTCGGAGGTGACCCGCACCTGATGGCGCTCCGTGAGCCGCCGGGAGAGGGCCGGCAGGACGTCACCGGGGCGGATGCCGATCTCGCGGGCGAGGCGCTCGGCGGCCAGGTCCGTGTCGTGCAGGTAGTTCTGGCGGCGGTAGAAGAACTCACGGATCTCCTCGTGCGGAGAGCGGGGGCGGCGCGCGTCCCCGGTACCGTCCCGACTCTCCGCGGCGTCCGACAGCCGCTCGGCGAGCACCTGGCCGCGCCGGCCGAGGTCCAGGAGGACCTGCGCGACGGCGGGCATCCGGGAGGCGAGTTCCGCGAGGTCGGAAGGGGACACACGGGCCTCGGCCACCTCCCCCGCGAGGGCCTCGCGCAGGTCCGCCACCAAGCGGCTCGTGTCGCGTTCGGAGAAGAAGCCGGGGTCGACACCGAAGGCCTCGGTCAGGCGCAGCAGCACCGGCACGGTCAGCGGCCTCGAATCGTGCTCCATCTGGTTGAGGTAGCTGGGTGAGATGCCGAGGACCCGGGCCAGTTCCGCCTGGCTCATGCGCCGTTCCTCGCGCAGCCGCCTCAGCCGCGTTCCCGCGTAGGTCTTGCTCACCGCGCCCGTCGCCCCCTCGTTCCCCGCGCCCCTGCCCGTCCGAGCAACCGTCAGCCTACGCCAGGACTCGGCCGTACCTGCCTTTGCAAGATTGGCAAAACCCCTTCCGAAGATTCGCAGAACTTGGCAGCCGTCCACGGTTGATCGCACTGGGTGCCGCTGAAAGAGTCGTGCTGCGGCCCACACGGCCCCCGCGACTGAAGCGGGAGCCGACACCCGCAACCTCTAACACGGCACGACGTGCCATCTCTTGGCACTCTTAACGATTCATGGAGACGGTGACCTCATGGCTCAGGCAGAGACGACGACGGCAGCAGCAGCGGACCTCGCGCAGCGGTGGGCGACCGATCCCCGCTGGGCCGGCATCGAGCGGACCTACGCCGCCGAGGACGTGGTCCGGCTCTCCGGCAGCGTTCGCGAGGAGCACACCCTGGCCCGTCGCGGCGCCGAACGGCTCTGGCGGCAGCTGCACGAGCGGGACTACGTCCACGCCCTCGGCGCGCTCACCGGCGGCCAGGCCGTCCAGCAGGTCCGGGCCGGGCTCCAGGCCATCTACCTGTCCGGCTGGCAGGTCGCCGCCGACGCCAACCAGGCCGGTCACACCTACCCCGACCAGAGCCTCTACCCGGTCAACTCCGTTCCCCAGGTGGTCCGCAGGATCAACAACGCCCTGCTGCGCGCCGATCAGATCGCCACCGCCGAGGGCGGCCACGACGCGACGGACTGGCTGGCGCCGATCGTCGCGGACGCCGAGGCCGGTTTCGGCGGCCCGCTCAACGCCTTCGAGCTGACCAAGGCCATGATCGCGGCGGGCGCGGCCGGCATCCACTACGAGGACCAGCTCGCCTCCGAGAAGAAGTGCGGCCACCTCGGCGGCAAGGTCCTCGTGCCGACCTCCCAGCACATCCGTACCCTCAACGCGGCCCGCCTCGCCGCTGACATCGCCGACACCCCCACCCTGATCATCGCCCGCACGGACGCCCTCGCCGCGAACCTGCTGACCAGCGATGTCGACGAGCGCGACGCGCAGTTCGTCACCGGCGAGCGCACCGCCGAGGGCTTCTACCGGGTGGAGAACGGCATGGCCCCGGTCATCGCGCGCGGCCTCGCCTACGCCCCGTACGCCGATCTCATCTGGGTCGAGACCGGCACGCCCGATCTGGCGCAGGCCCGCGAGTTCGCCGAGGCGGTCCACGCCCGGTACCCGGACCAGATGCTGGCCTACAACTGCTCGCCGTCCTTCAACTGGAAGGCCGCCCTGGACGACGACCAGATCGCCAAGTTCCAGCGCGAGCTCGGCGCCATGGGCTACCGCTTCCAGTTCATCACCCTGGCCGGCTTCCACTCCCTCAACCACGGCATGTTCGACCTCGCCCGCGGCTACGCCGAGTACGGGATGACCGCCTACGTCGACCTGCAGGAACGGGAGTTCGCGGCTCAGGCCCAGGGCTTCACGGCCGTCAGGCACCAGCGCGAGGTCGGCACCGGCTACTTCGACCTCGTCTCCACCGCGGTCAACCCCGCCTCCTCCACCACCGCGCTCACCGGCTCCACGGAGGAAGAGCAGTTCCACTAGCCCGGCCGCTGCCGGGTCCCGGCACCACGGGCCTCTGCCGGGTCCCGCACCACCGGCCCCTGCCCGGGCCGGGGTCGGATCCGCTCCCGGCCCGGCCCGGGGTCGGATCCGCTCCCGGCCCCGCCCCTCCCCCGAACGCCCTCTCCCTCAGGAGACCGTATGTCCACCCACGCACTGCCCCGTCGTGTCCAGGTCCTCGGGGCACCGGGCGACCGTCACGAGGAGATCCTCACCCCCGAGGCGCTGGAGTTCATCGGCCGTCTCGACGCCGCCTTCCGCGAGCGCCGGGTGGAGCTCCTCAAGGAGCGCCGGCGCCGCTCGGCCAACCTGGCCTCCGGCACTCCGCTCGACTTCTCCGTCGCCACCTCGCCCGTCCGCGGCGACCCGCAGTGGCGAGTGGCCCCGCCGGCTCCGGGCCTGACCGACCGCCGGGTCGAGATCACCGGCCCGCCCGACCGGCGGATGACGATCAACGCCCTCAACTCCGGCGCGCGGGTGTGGATGGCCGACTTCGAGGACGCCACCGCCCCCACCTGGGACAACGTCGTCGAAGGTCAACTGAACCTGCGCGACGCGATCGACCGGCGCATCGACTTCACCAGCCCCGAGGGCAAGGAGTACCGACTCGGCCAGGACCTCGCCACGATCATGGTCCGCCCCCGCGGCTGGCACCTCCTCGAGGAGCACCTGGAGTGCGACGGCCGCCCGGTCCCCGCCTCGCTGGTGGACTTCGGTCTCTACTTCTTCCACTGCTCCCAGCGCCAGATCGATGCCGGCCACGGCCCGTACTTCTACCTCCCCAAGCTGGAGAACCGTTACGAGGCCCGCCTCTGGAACGACGTCTTCGTCCTCGCCCAGGAGCTCCTCGGCATCCCCCGCGGCACCGTGCGGGCCACCGTCCTCATCGAGACGATCACCGCCGCCTTCGAGATGGAGGAGATCCTCTACGAGCTGCGCGAGCACAGCGCCGGGCTGAACGCGGGCCGCTGGGACTACCTCTTCAGCCTGATCAAGACCTTCGCCCACCGCACCGACTTCCTCCTCCCCGACCGGGCCGAGGTCACCATGACCGCCCCCTTCCTGCGGGCGTACACCGAACTCCTCGTCCGTACCTGCCACAAGCGCGGCGCCCACGCCATCGGCGGCATGTCCGCCCACGTTCCCGGCAAGGACGCGACGGCCAACGAGGCCGCCCTGGCCCGGGTCCGGCTGGACAAGGAGCGGGAGGCCGAGGACGGCTTCGACGGCTCCTGGGTCGCCCACCCCGGCCTGGTCCCGGTCTGCCGGGACGCCTTCGACGCGGTCCTCGGCGACCGGCCGCACCAGCTGCACCGCACGCGCGACGACGTCGCCGTACAGGCCTCCGATCTGCTCTCGGTGCGCCGGATCAGCGGCCCGCCGACACCGGAAGGCATACGCGTCAACGTCGCCGTGGCGCTGCGCTACTTCGACGCCTGGCTGCGCGGGCACGGCGCGGTCGCCCTGTACGGGCTGATGGAGGACGCGGCCACGGCCGAGATCGCCCGGGTGCAGCTCTGGCAGTGGGTGCGCCACCGCGCCATCACCCGCGAAGACGTCCTCGGCCTCCTCGACACCGAGTGCGCCGCGCTCGCCGGGGAACGGCCCGACGCCCTGGTGACCGAGGCCCGCCAGATCCTGGAGGAGACCGCGCTCGGCCTCACCCTGCCGTCGTTCTTCACCGCCGGGGCCTACACCCGCCACCTCGTCCGCCGTACGGAGGCCCGCTCGTGAGCACCCCGGTCAGCCCCGTCCGCCGGGTCGGTGTCGTCGGAGGCGGCCAGATGGGCGCCGGCATCGCCGAAGTCTGCGCCCGCGCCGGACTCGACACCGTCGTCTGCGAGGACGACGCCACCGCCGCCCGGGCTTCCCGCGAACGCGTCGCCACGTCCTTGGAACGGGCCGTCCAGCGAGGGAAGCTCGACCGCCTCTCCGCCGAGGACGCCCTCGCCCGCCTCGTCTTCACCGGCAGTCTCGACGAGCTCGCGGACCGGCAGCTCGTCATCGAAGCCGTCACCGAGAACGCCGACGCCAAGACGGAACTCTTCAGCGCACTCGACAAGATCGTCGAAGACCCGGAGGCCGTCCTCGCCTCCAACACCTCGGCCATTCCGATCATGCGTCTGGGCATGGCCACGGGCCGCGCCGACCGGGTCGTGGGCCTGCACTTCTTCAACCCCGTCCCCGTCCTGCCCCTCGTGGAGATCGTCTCCTCCCTGCACACCTCGGCGCAGACCCTCCGAGCGGTGGACGGCTTCGCACGCGACACGCTGGGCAAATCGACGGTCCGCTCGCAGGACCGGGCCGGCTTCGTGGTCAACGCGCTCCTCGTGCCCTACCTCCTCTCGGCCATCCGCATGGCCGAATCCGGGTACGCCACGCCCGCCGACGTCGACACCGGCATGGAGCTCGGCTGCGCCCACCCCATGGGCCCCCTCAAGCTCGCGGACCTCATCGGCCTCGACACCGTCGCCGCGATCGCCGAGTCGATGTACGAGGAGTTCAAGGAGCCCCTCTACGCCCCGCCGCCACTGCTCCAGCGGATGGTTCAGGCGGGACTGCTGGGACGGAAGTCCGGCCGCGGGTTCCACACGTACGACCCCGGCTGACCGGCTCGGGCCGAAGGGGGCAGAGGGGGCCCGGCCAGGCTCTACCCGGCCCGGTCGCAGGTCGTCCCCTGCGCGGCGGGCCGGATCGTGCCCTTGCGGCCGTCGGCGCGCAGCACCGCGTCGATCCGGGCGTTCACCGACGCGGTGCACCGGCCCGCCGTGATCAGCTCGCGGAGCGCGTTCACGAGCGCGGTCTGGTCGCGCACGGTCAGGGCCGCCGTGCAGCGTCGGCCGCCCTGGCCGGCGTGGACGGCGACGGCGTGCCAGTCGGCCTGGATTTCCCGCTCGGGGACCCGGAACCACACCGTCTCGTACAGTCCGGCTCGCACCCATTGCTCGCACACCGGCCGGAGCTGCCGGTCCATCAGGTCCCAAGGGGCACCCTTGGCCGCGCGGATGGCGGTGTTCAGCCGGCCGGAGAGCGAGGTGAGCTCTTCGAGGATGGTGTAGCCCCCGAGGTCGTACCAGGCGTCCACCTGCCGCGACCGCGTGCTTTCGGAGACGGGCGCGTCGGGGACGGCGGCCAGTTGCGCCTGGTTCTGGGAGTCGGCGAGATCGACCGTGAACGTGATGGTGCGCAGCCGGAAGACGTCGGCCGTGCCGCCGAGTCCCACGGCCGCCGCGCAGAGCAGACCGACGCCGACGCGCTGGGCGCGGGTGACGCGGGCCGGCGTACGAGGGGCCGTCGCGCAGAGCCCGGACGTCCGGACGCGGTGCAGGGCTGCGGAGGTCAGGGCCGTGGCGGCCGCGAGGGCGGTGGCGAGGACGGTCCCGAGGACGAGGGCGACGGTCAGCACGTAGAGGAACGGGAACAGCGGCAGCTGCCAGGCCGGTCGCCACGCGCAGCTGTCCTGGAGGACGCCGAGGGTCCCGGCGCAACCGTCGAGGGAGGCGAGGACGGTCACGCCGGCGAACCCGACCACGATGGTGCTCTGCGCCGCGATCAGACTGCCCAACAGCCGGAACCGGCCGGTCCGCGCGCCCGCCGCGAGGGCGGCGAGCCCCGCCGGCCCGCTCAGGGCCAGCAGGGTGCCGGCCGTGTACCGCAGCGCGTACAGCCCTCCTCGTGCCTCCGGTACCGGCTGACCGGTGTGCAGGTACGCCTGGACGCCCACGAACGCGGCCCAGGCCAGCACCCCGCCCAGCAGCCCCGGCAGCAGCACCCGCCGCAGGGGCGGCGCCACGTCTCCGGACGGCGGCGCGGCCGGACCGGGGTGCCAGCGCGGCCGGGCCGTCGCCGGGCCTGCCGCCCAGGCGGCCAGCGGTACGACCCACAGGAGGGTGAGTGCGAGGGGGATCAGGTAGAGGGAGGTGATGCTGCCCAGGAGCGGCAGTACGGTCGTGATTCCCGGTATCCGGCCCGGGTCCCCCGAGGGGGCCGCCGACGGCAACCAGTTGAGGGCCCATTGGGTCACTCCGGCGGCGCGCGCTCTGAAGCCGCTCGCGTACAGCGTCCCCATCAGGTGCCACCAGGCGAGCCAGAGCGCCAGGGCGGGAACGACGGCCAGCAGACTGAGCAGCAGGGCGGGCCGCAGGGTACGGCCGCGCCAGTTACGGGTCCACAGGTGGGCGCACTGCGTGATCCACCACCCGAAGGCCATCCCCACGGCCACGGGCAGCAGCAGGAGCTGCGGCCGCTGCGGCAGCCACACCCCGCTCCCGCCCGAACTGGTGAGGACGGTGCCGGCCGCGATGCCCACTCCCAGCCACCCTCCCGCCCACCAGCCCGAGAGCACCCGGCCACCGGTGAGTACGGCGTACGCCACCGCCCGCCAGAGCGCGATCCCGGTGATCGCGGTGACCAGGGCGGCGGAGACGATCGTGATCGCCTGGGTCACGCCGATCGTCGCCAGGTTGTACGGCGCCAGGTAGTACAGCAGGTGCAGCTCGACGAGCACCACGGTCGCCCCGGTGAGGAAGAAGGTCAGGGCCGGGGTACGGAACAGCGGCGCGGGGTCGGTCAGGGCGCCCCGGCGCAGGCCCCACTGCGGGTGGGTGCGCCACAGGGCGAGGAACCGTTCGAGGGCGCGGCGGACGGGCCCGGCGGCCTGCTGGTGGGTCTCGTCGGCCCAGCCGTGCGGATCCGCGCCCCAGCGCAGCGCGGTCAGGTCGGCGTAGACCTCGCGGCTGCGCAGGACGTCCGACCGGGCGAGGTGGACGAGCGCGACCGTGAAGACGGTGAGCATCAGCGGCCGGTCCAGCACCGGCAGGCGGCCGTCCGCGAGGACGCCGTAGAGCACGTAGCCCTCCCGGAGCAGGTAGGGCAGGAGCACCAGGGCGAGGAAGACCCGCCACAAGGTGACGGTGGCGTACGTGAGGGTGATGTCACGGTTGGCGACGTGCGCCAGTTCGTGCAGCAGCACCGCGCGGAAGCGTGCGGGGGCGCGGTGCCGGCCGGCGAGCAGGCCGCCGTACAGGCACACGACCGGGCGGCCGGTACGGCCGAACACCACCGCGCCGGCCCCGGTGGCGGCCGGGTCCACGACCACCCGGGGCATCTGCGCGAGGCCCGTGGTGACGGCCAGCTCGGCGAAGAGGGTGCGCAGTTCACCGTCGGGGTCCACCGCCTCCAGCGGGACGACCCGGCCGGGCCGGGCCTTCCACCGGGGCAGGAGCAGGAAGAGCAGGAGGGCCGACACGGTCAGCAGCACGGGCCAGCCGGCCAGCTGCCACCAGGGCGGCGGGGGTGCCCATGCGGACTGACAGAGGTGGTAGGCGACGGCCTGGCTGACGGCGCGGGCGGACTGCGTCCAGGAGGGGTCGGAGGGGTCCGCTCCGGCGGCGAGTTCGCAGCCGGTCCGGTCGCCGTCGGCCAGACCGATGATGACGGTCAGCATCATGGAGCCGCTGGCGGCCAGCAGCAGGAACAGGAGCGTCGCGAAGCGCACGCTCGTACCCGCACCCAGTACGCGCTCGTCGATCCGGGGCGGGGGCGCGGGCGGGTGCGCAGGTACGGGATCCGGCCGCGTCCCCGTGACGGCCATCCGGGCCGCCTATCCCTGGCCGCCGGCGGGCGCGGCGCCCGGGGCCGGAGCGGGGGTCCCTTGAGCCCCGGGTGTCTCCGGGGCGGCCGGGGCCGTGGACGGCTCCGGACCCTCCCCGCCGGGTGCGTCGGCCAGCGTCAGCCGGGTCACCACCGCGTCCGCGATCACCTCGGCGCGGCCGGCGGAGAGCCCGCGCTGTACCGCCGAGGAGCAGACGAGGGCCCGTACCTCGGCCAGTTGTTCGCGGGTCAGGGGCGCAACGGTGACCGGTGCGGCGGGACGCCGCAGGAGCCGCCGCAGGGCGGCGGTGACGCGGGCACCGGTGCGGTCCAGGGCCGCGTTCACCATCCGCTGGCCGACCTGATCCAGTACCAGCCACACCACCGGGGTCACGAGCACCGCGACCTCACCGGCCCCGAACCCCAGTGGCTCGCGCCGCCGGCCCCGGCCGCTCGGGCGACGTACCACCGTCGCGTCGTCGAACCGCTGGAGGCCGGCCAACAGCGGCAGCTCCTCCGGTGCCAGCTCGGTGACGGCTGAGCGCACCAGATCGCGGACGAGTTGGTGACCGGCTCCGTCTCCGTGTCCGGCGGTCCTGCCGTCGCCGAACGTGTCCGTTCCCGATGCCATCACGTCCCCCTCAGGTCTGCCATCAGCCCCGGTCGAGCCGGGACCGCCCACTGTGACACGGTAGGTTGACGGTCCGACAGAGGTCGTCCGAACGGATCGGCGCCAACGCGTTGACCTGCCGTTCCACCCCCCGGACTGCACCCGCACACACGAACGGCCTGCACCTATCCGAGAGATGAAGAATCAATGACGCTGAAAGTAGGCCAGCGGGTGAAGCTGGCAGCGGACACCAGGCTGACCGACTGGGTTGCGACCACGGAGGACCCCTCGACGTCGACGGGGACCGTGGCCGGGTCACTGTCCCTGGCAGCGGGCACCGAGGGCACCGTCGAACGGGTGGTCGCACACGAGCATCAGAGCCAGGAGGCTCGCGAGTACGAGCGGCTCAAGTCGCTCCTCGACGCCTTCGGCCAGGACATGCCCACGGAGAGCAGGAGGCAACTCGAAGAGCAGGTCGGCTCCCTGGAACCCGAATGGATCGCCTACCAGGAGCAGAGGCCGCGCGTAACGGTCCGCGTCCGCTTCGACAACGGGTTCATCCTCGACGACGCCCGCGAAGACGTCTTCACGCCCGTCTGACCGGGCCCGTTGCCCGTGCGCCGACGCCCAGCCGTCCGCCGGCCACGTACGTACGTACGCTAGGAGGCGGCCGCGCGGACCCTGTCGGCCAGGAGCGTGGCCGTGGTGTTCGAGGGATGCACCAGACGGGTGCGGGTGAGCGCGAAGGACAAGCCGCGCCCGCGGTCGGCGAAGGCGATGCTGCCGCCGCTGCCGTGGTGACCGAAGGCGGTCGGCACGCCGTCCGTCGCCGGCATGGCCAGGAAGTATCCGAGCCCGTTCATGTGGTGCCGTACCAGCATCCGGTCCGTGCCTTTCACCGCGATCGCCGCGGCCTGCGCCAGCCGCTCCGGCGGCAGCAGCCGGACCCTGCCCGGCCCGGCTCGTGTGACTCCGCACACCCTCCCTTGACCAGGCAAGGAAGGGATACCTAAGTTCTGCCTCATGTCCCAGCCCACACCTCCCTCCGGCTCCAGCGACCCCGCCGACCGCCGCTCGCCCGCCCCCGGACGGCCGGGCGCCCCCGGGCTGGTCGACTTCACCGTCGACCTCACCTCCCAGGAGGTACTCCGACGGGCTCAGGTGATGGACGCTCTGGGCCCCGACTGGGACCCGATCGAGGTGCTGCGCGGCGAGGAAGCCGCCTACGACCTGCTCTACTCCGGTCTCGACGAGCAGCAGCAGAGCCTGTACGACGATCTGGTCGCAGCCGGTGTGCTGCCCCGGCGCAGGAGCGGTCATGCTGCCCCTTGACCCGCAGGCCGACGTCGGGCGCCGCGCCTGGGTGCCCTGCCCCAATTGCCTCGATACCCGCGAGTGCGGGCCGTGCGGGGAGGGCCGGAACTGCTCCCGGCACTGGCGCTACATGCTCTCCAACACCGGGAGCCTGCTCCACCTGCAGTGCCCGGGCTGCACCCACATCTGGGTGCATGAGACCGGTTTCGGAGCCACCCGCTCCCTGTGGAACCGCATCACCAGCGGCCTGTCACCTCGCTGAGGACCCCGTGAGGACCCCATTTCGTCGGCGCGGAACGGCCTCCGGTCGCCGTCGCCGTTCGCCGTCGCCGTCGTGAGCGGGTCGGCGAGCGGCACCGAGCCGGTGGCGGAATCGGGCCTCGCTTGACTGGTACGCGGCGCGACGGGTAGGGAGAGGCTGTCATCGCGCGTGGTGTGAAACGGGGGACCCATGAAGCCGCTCGAATCGGGCGATCCCACGTCGGTCGGCGAGGGCCGCTACCGGCTGGTGGGACGGCTCGGCCAAGGGGGCATGGGCGTCGTCTACCTGGGCCGGTCCCAGTCCGGCCGTGCCGTGGCCGTCAAGGTCGTACGTCCCGAGCTGAGCACCGAACCCGGGTTCAGGCGCAGGTTCGCCGACGAGGTCTCGGCCGCGCGGAGGGTGGGTGGCTTCCACACCGCACCGGTCGTCGACGCCGACCCGGACGGGGAGCCGGCTTGGCTGGTAACCGCCTTCGTCCCCGGCCCCACCCTGCAAGCGGTGCTGGCGCGCGTCGGATCGCTGCCCCTGGACACCCTCACCGTGCTGGCGGCCGGCCTGGCCGAGGCGCTGGAGGCCATCCACCGGGCCGGGGTCATCCACCGTGATCTCAAGCCCGCGAACATCATCGTCGCGGAGGACGGGCCGCGCGTCATCGACTTCGGCATCGCGCGCGCCCTGGACGGAACGGCTCTGACACAGACCGGCCTGCAGATCGGCACGCCGGGCTTCCTGGCACCCGAGCAACTCACCAGTGGCTCCGTCACCCCCGCGGTCGACATGTTCGCCCTGGGGGTGGTGCTCACCCAGGCGGCGGGCGGCTCCCCCTTCGGCGACGGCCCGTCGGCGGCCAGGCACTACAAGGTCGTCCACGAGGAGCCGGACCTGACCGCCGTCCCCGGCGAACTCCGCGGAGCCATCGCAGCCTGCCTGTCCAAGGACCCGGCTGCCCGGCCCACACCGTCGGCCTTCCTCGGCGGCCTGACCGTACGCCACCCGGCCGGCGACTGCTGGCTGCCGGACGCGGCGACGCAGCTGCTCCCCCGGCAGGAGCCCACGGCGCAGCCCACCGCGCCCGATGCGCCACAGGACACCCCGGCGGCGAAGATCCCTGCGCCGGAACCGGACGCTCCCCGGATCGTGGGTCCGGAGCCGGGTACGGAACAGCCGCGGACCGTGACCTCGGCGGTGGACACGGGGCCGGCAGCGCCGCCCACACCCGCGCCCGCGCCCACCCCCTCGCCTTCGCCTTCGCCCGCGCCCTCGCCCGAGCCCGCAGGCGTGCCACCGATGGTTGCGGTACCGGCCCGACGCCGCCGCGCCGTGGTGGCGGCAGCGCTGCTGACGTCCCTCGCGACCGTCGGCCTGCTTCTGTGGCAGCCCTGGACCGGCTCCCCCGAGGACAGTGACAAGCCCCGCGCCGTCACACCCACCGGCTCGACCCCTACCCCTGCCCCTTTCCCCACCGACCCCCTGCTGATCCGGCAGGACACCGCGCCGGGCTGGCCGGGCACGTGCCACGGCGTGATCGCCCGCCGGGACGCCGCGGCCGACGCACCCCGGCAGCTCACCACGGGCGGCGCCTGCGACACCCTGCCCCAGTGGTCCCCCGATCGCACGTCCTTCGCGTTCACCCGCACCACTTCCGACGGCCCGGCCGTCTGGATCGCCGATGCCGACGGTTCGAACGCGCGGCGGATCGCCTCCATCACCGGCGGCAGGGTGTCCTGGTCGCCGGACGGCAGCCGGCTCGCCGTACTGCGCACGAAGGACGGCGTACAGCAACTGTTCGTCGTCAGCGTCGCCGATGGCGCCGCTCGCCAGCTCACCTCGGGCGTGGGCCAGGTCGAGGACCCCGCGTGGTCGCCGGACGGCAAGCGCATCGCCGTCTGTCTGCAGACGGAGCCCGGGAACTGGCAGATCCACGTGGTCGACCCCGCCGCCCCCGACCGTGCCCCTCAGCAGGTGACCCGGCTTCCCCATCCGGCGCTCGACCCCGTGTGGTCCCCGGACAGCACGACCTTCGCGTACACGGCGGGAACCTACGGCACGGGCACTCAGGGCGACATCCGTCTCGTGGACGCCGACGGCACGGACGATCGTGAACTGGTTGCCACCGGCGCCCATGAGATGGACCCCGCCTGGTCCGTCGACGGCAGCTGGGTGGCGTTCGTCCGCGGCCCCTACGAGAAGCCCGTGGTCTGGGCCGTCCGCACGGACAAGACCGGCGAGCGCACCCTCACCACCGGCACCTCCTCCGAAGGCCATCCCGCCTGGCGCTGAGACCTCCGGCGCCCGGCCACGGCCCGCCCACAACCTCGGCCGGGGCCCCCTCGTTGAACCGCTCGATCTGCACGCCGTGGGTGGCCGGAAGGAACGTGGTGCCGTGAGCAGTGGTATTTCCGTGGAAGAGAGTTGTGTCGCCGCGTTCCGGGAACTGACGGGACACCGGGACGTCAACACGGTGATCTACCGGCTCAGTGCCGACCTGGCCAGCATCGTCCCCGAGTTCGAGGGGAACCTGACGCACGACGAGCTGCTGGAGGCCCTGCCGACCGGCGAGCCCCGGCTCGTCGCGTACGAGCTGGCGTTCGCGGCGGCGGACGGAGCCCGCCGGCACGAGATCGTGCTGATCTCCTGGTCCCCTGAAGGCACGGACATCGAGCAGAGGACGGTCCTCGCCTCCGGCTATCGGGCCCTGCGCAGCACGCTCGACAGGATCGACCTGTGCGTACAGGCCACCGGCCTCGCCGACGTGCAGTACGACGAGCTCGTCTCCCGCGCCTCCTGACCCGAACCGCCCGGCGCGCGCGGTGGCGCTCGCCGAAAATGCACGCGGTCACACGGGTGGCCCGCTCCACAGCGGGCAGGCGCGGCCAGAGGAACGAACCGCCGGCCGATCGGCGGAGGTGGTGGACGATGAACGCGCCGGTCCCACTGGTCTGGGTCGTCGGCGGCCATCTGCTGATGCCCGCCGAACAGGTCACCAGCCTGCTGCGGCGCCTCGCGGCCGGCTGGCTGCAGTCGACGGATGCCGGGGAGGCGGATCTCGATCCCGGGACGGTCATGGCCCTGGCCGGTGCGCTGAGCGAGGTCGCCGATCAGATCGACGTCGAGTGCATCGCTTTCATGCCGGTCCGGAGCGCCCAGGGCGGCTCGCCGCCGCGCTGAGCGGACCGGCCGTCAGGGGCCGACGGGGCCACTCACTGGGCGGCCGGTAACTCGTCGGGTGAACAGGCCGCCGTCCGGAGCCCGCACAGTGACCTGCTGGCCGCCGCCCGCCCTGCCTGCGCCCCGCACCCGGTCAGGTGCGGGGTCCGGGGTCCGGTCAGGTGTGCAGGCGGCTGTTGGGGCCGTCCTGACCGTCGGCGGAGTCCTCGTTGAACCAGTAGTCACCTGCTGCCAGGTACCGGAAGGAATGACTGGTCTTCGGGGGCAGGGCGACCGTGACGGCTCGCGCGTCGTCCCTCCGCGGCACGAGGGGGTGCGCGTGCGGGTCCCAGTCGTTGAAGTCACCGACGACGCTGACCGGCCCGGGCGGGACGTCCGCCGGGAGGACGAAGGTGACCTCGGTCCGGTCCTTGCGCTGCTTGCGTTCAAGCACGGGTGCCTCCTGCGGAAAGGGGTAAGGGGAGCCCATCCTGCTCCTGGCCCCCGTCCCGGCGCACGCCGACACGGCCAACCGGCGACACGGCGTGACACACCAGAGTGACGTGCTGGCCCTGGGGGCTGCGCATCCGGGCGGGGCGGTCCCTTCCGCCCCACGGGTCGCCGGCCGGCGAAGTGCGCCGGGTGATCCTCAGCGGGCGGGCATGCGCAGCACCGCCGCTCCCTCGACCCGGCCGGCCGCGAGGTCGTCCAGGGCGGTCGCGGCATGGGTGAAGTCGTACACGGTCAGTGTCGGGCGTAGTCGCTGCGCGGCCGCGGCGGCGAGGAAATCGCGTCCGTCCCGGCGGGTGTTCGCGGTGACGCTCCTGACGGTCCGTTCGCGGAAGAGGTGGCGTTGGTAGTTCAGCGAGGGGATGTCGGAGAGGTGGATGCCCGCGATGCTGAGTGTGCCGCCGCTGTCCAGTGCCTCCAGGGCTGCGGGGACGAGGGCCCCGGACGGGGCGAAGAGGATCGCGGCGTCGAGCGGCTCGGGCGGGCCGGTGCGGGCGTCGCCCGCTGAGGCGGCACCGAGGTCCAGGGCGAGCGTCCGGGCGGCCGGGGCACGGGTGAGTACGTGGACGACGGCGCCTCGGGCGAGGGCGAGCTGTGCGGTGAGGTGGGCGGACGCGCCGAAACCGTAGATGCCGAGCCGGCCGCCCTGGGGAAGTTCGGCGCGGTTCAGGGCCCGGTAGCCGATGATCCCCGCGCACAGCAGCGGGGTCAGCTCCTCCGCGCTGTATCCGGCCGGCATCTCGTAGGCGTAGCGCGCGGGCACGGTCGCGTACTCGGCGTAGCCGCCGTGTGCGTCCCAGCCGGTGTAGAGGGACGAGGGACACAGATTCTCCTGGCCCCGCAAGCAGTACCGGCACGCTCCGCACGTCCTGCGCAGCCAGGGGACGCCGACCCGGGTGCCGACCACGGGAGCGGTGACCGCGTCGCCGACCGCGACGACGTCGCCCACCGCCTCGTGGCCGGGCACGACCCGCTCCAGGCGAGGCGGCAGGTCTCCGTCACGGACGTGGAGATCCGTCCGGCACACCCCGCACGCACGTACCTCGACCAGCAGCTCGTCCGCCTCCGGCACCGGGACGGGCAGCTCGACGCATTCGACCGTCCCGGGACGGCCGGCGGGAGCCACCCAGGCCCGCATCGTCTCGGGAATCCCGGTACTGCGGCTGTCGGCCATTCACGCCACCTCCTTCACACCCATGCACCGTGACACGGCCCTCTGCGCGGGCGTCGGACCTGCCGGCTGCGTGTCGGGCTGTCGGAGCGCTGCCTGAGCGGCGACCGCCGTTCACCGCGCTCCGGCAGCGCGACCGGCCGCATCACTGTGGTTGGCGACGGCCTGCGACGCCGCGGATTGAGTGAGCGTCAGAACAAGGGAGCCATGTCTTCGCCCCAGTGTCACCGGCCACCGGCCAGCCACGCCATTTCATGCCAACTCTCTTTGACTATGGGTAAGTTGCTACTGCTCTGACCTATCTTCTACGGGGCACACCAGATCGCCCCAGGAGGTCAGATTGCAGTCCAGGCGCTTCTTCGCCTCTCTACGCCTGCCACGCCGTTCCTACCTGCTCATCGCCTTCGGCATCGGCTCGCTGCTGATCGGGTTGACGCCGTGGCTCGGGGTCCCGAGCCAGGCAGCGGCCGGCCGCGCCCCGGGGCCCCGACCCGCGCCCGTGCCCTTCGACCAGCAGCCGGCGCAGCAGTCACCGCACCACGGCATCGCCCCGGCGAACGCCATGGAACCTACGGCCCCTGTTCTCGACCGGACCGGATGGACCGCCACGGCCAGCGACGAGGAGACCAGCGGCGAGAACGGCCGCGCGGCCAACGTGCTCGACGGCAACGCCAACACCATCTGGCACAGCAAATGGAGCGGCACCCCCGCTCCCCTGCCGCACAGCATCACCATCGACATGCACCGCACGGCAGTCGTCTCCGCACTCGTCTACCACCCCCGCACCGACTGGGGCAACGGGCGCGTCGGTGAGTACAGCATCAGCGTCAGTACGGACGGACAGAGCTGGGCGAGCCCGGTCGCTTCCGGCACGCTCGCGGACGACGGCAGCGCCAAGACGCTCGGGTTCGCCCCGCAGGGTGTCCGGTTCGTACGCTTGACGGCCCTCACCGAGGCCGGTGGCCGCGGACCTTGGACCTCTGCCTCCGAGATCAACCTGCTGGGCGACCCCGGTACCCCGCAAGCCACCGTCGACCTGTCCCGGACCGGATGGACGGCCGCGGCCAGCGACGAGGAGACCAGCGGCGAGAACGGTCGCGCGGCCAACGTGCTCGACGGCAACGCCAACACCATCTGGCACAGCAAATGGAGCGGCACCCCGGCTCCCCTGCCGCACAGCATCACCATCGACATGCACCGCACGGCAGTCGTCTCCGCACTCGTCTACCACCCCCGCACCGACTGGGCCAACGGGCGGGCAGGCGCGTACTCCATCACCACCAGCACCGACGGCACCGTCTTCGGCACGCCGGTCGCCGCCGGCACCTGGCGGGACGACGACACCGTCAAGACCGCCACGTTCACCCGTGCCGAGAACGCACGTTTCATACGTCTGACCGTGACCACGGAGGCCGGCGGACGCGGTCCGTGGACCTCGGCCGGTGAGATACGCCTGAGCGGACCGGCCAGTCCGGCCGTCCACGGATCCTGGGACCGGATCACCGGCTTCCCCCTGGTGCCCGTGGCCACCGCCGCCCTGCCGGGCGACAAGCTGCTGGCCTGGTCCGCCTACGCGGTCGACCGCTTCGGGGGAAGCAACGGCTACACCCAGACCGCGATCCTGGACCTGAAGACCGGCAAGGTCACCCAGCGCCGCATCGACAACACCGGCCACGACATGTTCTGTCCCGGCATAGCGATGCTGGCCGACGGCCGTGTGTTGGTCACCGGCGGCAGCAACGCGGAAAAGGCGAGCATCTACGACCCGGCCACCGACGACTGGTCCGCCACCACCAGCATGAACATCGCCCGCGGCTACCAGGCCATGACGCTGCTCTCCACCGGTGAGGCCTTCGTCCTGGGCGGATCCTGGAGCGGCACCGCGGGCGACAAGGCCGGTGAGGTCTGGTCGCCGGACACCCGCACCTGGCGGACGCTCCCGGGCGTTCCCGCCACCCCGGCGCTGACCGCCGACCCCGCCGGACCCTACCGCGCCGACAACCACATGTGGCTGCACGCCACTTCGGGCGGCAAGGTACTGCAACTGGGTCCGAGCAAGCAGATGAACTGGATCTCGACCAGCGGCCGGGGCAGCATCACCGCCGCCGGCACCCGGGCCGACAGTCCGGACGCCATGACCGGCAACGCCGTCTCCTACGACATCGGCAAGCTGCTCACCCTGGGCGGCTCACCCGCGTACGAGAAGACCCCAGCCACCCGGCGTGCCTACACGGTGGGCATCTCGGGCAGCAGCCAGGTGCAGGCCGCCCGTACAGGCGACATGGAGTACGCCCGCGGATTCAGCAACAGCGTCGTCCTGCCCGACGGCAAAGTGGCCGTCTTCGGCGGACAGGCCTATCCGGTGCCGTTCAGCGACGCGACCTCGGTGCTGACGCCCGAGCTGTGGGACCCGTCGACCGGCCGCTTCACCCCTCTCGCCACCATGGCCATCCCGCGCAACTACCACAGCGTGGCCAACCTGTTGCCGGACGGGCGGATATTCTCCGGTGGCGGGGGCCTGTGCGGTGACTGCGCGACCAACCACCCGGACGGGGCCGTCTTCACACCGCCGTACCTGCTCAACGCGGACGGATCGCCGAAGCCGCGTCCCGCCATCACGGGGGGCGTGCCCTCCAGGACCGCCCCCGGCGCGTCGCTCACGGTGAGCACCCAGACTCCGGTGGCGTCCTTCGTCCTGATGCGGGCCGCAGCCGCGACCCACTCCACCGACAACGACCAGCGGCGGGTCCCCCTCGTGTCCACGGCCACGGGAACCGGCGCGTACACGGTGTCCATACCCGCCGACCCCGGCGTGGTCCTGCCGGGCACCTACATGCTCTTCGCCCTCGACTCCCAGGGGGTGCCGAGCATCGCCCGGTTCGTCACCATCTCCTGACTGCCGGAAGGCCGCGCGGGCCGGTGGCCCCGGCACCGGATGCCGG
>NZ_JBEZLW010000045.1:0-50077 GCF_040652395.1 Streptomyces sp. NPDC048269 | reverse complement strand
TTCCTCGGTGCCGGCGGCCGCCTCGCCGAGGCCGGCCCGTCGTTGTTCGTCGCGTACGCGGTCTGCGGCGTCTTCGCCTTCCTCGTCGTCCGCGCGCTCGGCGAACTCGTCCTGTACCGGCCCTCGTCCGGCGCCTTCGTGTCGTACGCCCGGGAGTTCCTCGGCGAGAAGGGCGCCTACACCGCGGGCTGGATGTACTTCCTGAACTGGGCCACGACCGGTATCGCCGACATCACCGCGGTGGCCACCTACACCCACTACTGGGGCATGTTCTCCGACATACCCCAATGGGTGATCGCGCTGATCGCCCTGGCGGTCGTCCTGGCGGTCAACCTGATCTCGGTGCGGATCTTCGGCGAGCTGGAGTTCTGGTTCGCGATCATCAAGGTCGGCGCCCTCGTCGTCTTCATGTGCATCGGCATTTTCCTGCTGGTGACCCAGCAGCCCGTCGGCGGTCACAACCCCGGTCTGTCCGTGATCAGCGACAACGGAGGTGTCTTCCCCAACGGTCTGCTGCCCATGCTCCTGATCACCCAGGGCGTCATCTTCGCCTACGCCGCAGTCGAGCTGGTCGGCGTTACCGCGGGTGAGACCGAGAACCCCGAGAAGATCATGCCCAAGGCGATCAACTCGATCATGTGGCGCGTGGGGCTGTTCTACGTCGGCTCGGTCATCCTGCTCTCGATGCTGCTGCCGTGGAACAAGTACGTCGCCGGCGAGAGCCCCTTCGTGACCGTGCTGTCCAACATCGGTGTCCCCGCCGCGGGCGGCGTGATGAACCTTGTCGTCCTCACCGCGGCCATGTCCTCGCTCAACTCCGGCCTGTACTCGACCGGCCGCATCCTGCGCTCCATGGCGATGTCCGGCTCGGCGCCGAGGTTCACGAGTGCGATGAGCCGCAGCCAGGTTCCCTACGGTGGCATCCTGCTCACCACCGGTATCTGTGTGCTCGGCGTCGGCCTCAACTTCGTCGTGCCGGCGGAGGCGTTCGAGATCGTCCTGAACTTCGCGGCGATCGGCATCCTGTCCACGTGGGGCATGATCATGATCTGCCACCTGCTCTTCTGGCGGAAGGCGCGGCAGGGCGAGCTGACGCGTCCTGGCTACCGGCTGCCCGGCTCGCCTTGGACCGAGATCGTGACCCTCGGCTTCCTGGCCTCCGTTCTGGTGTTGATGTACGCCGATGGCGGGGCCGCACGCACCACCGTGCTGTGTCTGCCGCTGATCGTCGGGGCCCTCGTCGCCGGGTGGTTCGGCGTGCGCGGCCGGGTGGCCGCCATGCGCAGGGCAGCCGAGGACGCCCAAGCCAGGCCGTGACCTCGACGGCGATCGGGGACGGCCCGCCAAGGCATCAGTGGGCCGGGACATCACCTGCCTGATGCGGGCCGTGCCGCCAATCCGCCCGGGACGCATTCAAGCGTGACCTCGTAGCGCTTTTCAATGGCCGGGTGGTCGCCTTACGATCCGACCGCGCCCCAGAGAGTCCTGGCCGCCGCGCATCCCTCGCCCCTACGGCACCCAGCCCTAAAACCGGCGGCGCTGATCCTTGAGATCGCCGTCCTCACCCCGAGTCAACCGCGAGGCGTAGCGTGGCATTCACACTCTACGCGTCCGGAACAAGCTCTCCCACGAGAAAGCCAGCTGTTTCAGGCGCTGCCATGTTCGATCTTCACCGGCTCAGACTTCTCAGGGAGCTCAAGCACCGCGGCACGCTGGCCGCCGTTGCCGCGGCCTTGTCCTACAGTCCATCCACCATTTCTCAGCAGTTGTCGCTGCTGGAATCCGAGGCCGGCGTCCAGCTACTGGAACACGTCGGTCGGCGGGTACGCCTCACCCAACAGGCGGAGATCCTCGTTGCGCACACCGAGGCTGTCCTGGAGCGGCTGGAACGCGCGGAGACCGACATCGCGACATCCTTGACCGATTTGACCGGAACACTCCGCATCGCTTCCTTTCAGAGTGCGGCGCTGGCCCTGGTCCCCACCGCGTTGAACTTGTTGCATGCTGCTCATCCGCTGCTGCGTGTCCATCTCACTCAGATGGAGCGGGAAAGCGCCCTTTCTGCTCTGCTGGCGCGCGACTTCGATCTGGTCATCGACGTGGAGTACCCCGGTATTCCCGGTCCACGGCCGGCGGAGGTGGAGCAGGAGGAGTTGTGTGAGGACACCCTGCATCTGGCTCATCCGGCCATTGGGAGCGTGGCCGACCCCATGGAGGCTCTTCTCAGCCTGGCAGGACAGCCGTGGGTCATGGAGCCCGAGGGAACCGTCGCTCGCCGTTGGTCGATGGCATTGTGCCGCGAAGCAGGCTTCGAACCCGACATCCGTTACGAGTCCACCGATCACTTCCTGCATCTGCGACTCGCCGAACAGGGTCATGCGGCCGCACTGCTTCCGGGCTTGGCCTGGCACGGCCGCCCCCTGACCGTCCCCATACAGCCACTGCCACGGGCTCATCGCAGGCGCAGACTGTTCACTGCCGTGCGTCGCGGAGGCGGCCAGCACCCCACCATCAAAGCCGCCCGGCAGGCACTGCTCCAGGCCGCTGAGCGGCTGGTGTTGTGACCGCATGAGCCGCGGGGGCCCCGGCTGGCTGCGCCCGAGCGCGGCGGCGGCGCGACGGATGGTGCCCGGGCAGGCGCAGCTGACGAACATCCGCAGCAACGACGTCTGTAGATCGTGGTCGGAGGCCATAACCGCAGCTAATACGGCCCCTGGTCAATTGGGTAGTTCTGTCTGAAGGAGCGAATCATTAGCGTCAGTCCCATGCACTACTTCCATGTCGATGTGTTCAGCCCTCGGCCCTTCAGCGGCAACAGTCTCACCGTCTTCCCCGACGCCCGTCAGCTCAGCAGCGGCCAGATGGCATCCATCACCAGGGAAATGCGCCACTTCGAATCGATCTTCCTGTCAGGTGAGGACGCGGAAGAGGGGACCTGGCGGGCCCGCGTCTTCGACCTCATCGGGGAACTCGACTTCGCCGGCCATCCTGTGATCGGGGCTGCTTGTGTCCTGCACGCGCTGCACGGCAGTGACGACAGCGAGACATGGACCATGAAGTTGAAAGCCCGCACGGTGGAGATCACCACGCATCGTCATGGTCCTGGGCGGTACTCCAGCGTGCTGGATCAGGGCGCCCCCTCCTTCCTCGGTCAGCCGGACCGCAAGGACCTGGCGTCTTGGTTTTCGCTGAATGACGAAGACCTGGATGCGGATCTCCCGCCCGAGGTGGTCTCCACCGGTCTGCGTTACCTGGTGCTGCCGGTGCGCAGCGGCGCACTTGAACGGGCCCGGATCGCTTTCGATCTCGACACGGCGCTTTCCAGCCTCGGCGCACAGTTCGCCTATCTCCTCGATGCCGAGGCCTTGGAGGCACGGCACTGGAACAACGACGGCATCGTCGAGGACGTGGCGACCGGAAGTGGCGCAGGATGTGCCGCCGCCTATCTGCGCCGCCACGGCCGCATCCGCGACGGGGAAAAGGTGGTCCTGAGACAGGGCCGGTTCACCGGCCGTCCCAGCCAGATGACGATCAGCGCGCAGGGCCCGAGCGGGGACGTTCGCTCGGTACAAGTCGGCGGCGAGGTCTCGTTCGTCGCGACTGGACGTTTGGAGGAGCTGCCGGCATGAGCGGGGTGCTGGACTACTTCAGGCCCGACCTCATGTGCGCCTCGGTGGGATATGGAGGCGATGTGCCTTAACCGGTGGCGTCCGTTCTCGCCGACCAGCAGGGACAACGCCGTCGGCAAAGCGTTGGTGATATCGCGGAACAATGTCACCCGTTATCCCGTGGCGGGATATTTGCATGGTAACGGTTGGGAGACGACGGTTGTTATCCATGGTGGACGACATAAGGTGTCCACGTGTCTATTATCTCCCGTCGGCCAAAGCCGCGTTTGCTCCCCGAACTCGATGACCAGGAACTGGGAAAGGCTGTGAGACTGCTCGTTCGGCTGCCGACACCGAACATGATCGATATTCAAGTGGGCGCCATCGCAGCGGTCGTAGACGCTGCCGACGCACAAAGGGACTGGGATCGGAAAGCCCACCGTCTGGCGATTCTGGGATCCGTGGTAGCCGGCGGTCAGCTGCCCGAACAATGGCTGAGGCGTCAGCCGAACGACGGAGAGGCGCTCCTTTTCAAGGCGTGGGTGGATGTCGTCCGAGGTCGCCTCAGCGGTTCGATATCAGATGCGGCGGCGATCGCGAAGTCTTGTCACCGGGTGGCGGCGGATAATCCGGAGGACCCCACGCCGTGGGTTCTATTGGTGGCTTTGTATCGTCTACTTCGGCGACCTCTTCCGGAAATGGCCGGGGTGTGGAGCGAGGTGGTCGAACGAGACCCCTGGAATCGCTACGCGTACATGGAAATGCTTGATTACCTCTCGCCCGAGGAATGCGGTTCGCATCTCGAGTGGATGGAATTCATCGAGACGGTTCGGGCTCGGACGCCTCCCGATGCGCCCACGGCAGGCCTCGAGCTGACAGCGGTGGTGCGGCGTTACGTGAAGCTGGTCCAGGGCGGCGGCGTGCAGGCTTTGCTGTCCCGCTCCGCATGGGCACAGCCATGGGAGACCGGAGCGTTGGAGCGGGCATTCAGGCTCTGTCTCAGCCCCGGGTTCTTGCAGCAGGCCTCCGCCCTCGCCGATCTGAACACACTTGCCTACGCGCTGGTGGAGGCGGAGCGCTTTTCCGAAGCGACAGTCGTCTTCCAAGCCCTCGAAGGTGTGGTGACGTCGTGGCCGTGGTCGACATCAGGAGATGCCGTGCAGCGATACACCAAAGCAGCCGAACGTGCCAGACGGCGCCAGGCGGCCTGAATGCCGCCAGTTCGGATCCTCAGGTCGAGAACTGCACTGTCGGACGCGGCAGGACTGCCTCTCCTCGTCGGCGTCTCGGCCGCCAACACCCCGGACATCCAAGCGCTGTGGCCGTGCTCCCGGGCACAACGTGAACCGCGCCCCGCATAGACAGGATTACCATGCTCAGATTCCTAGGCATCGGAGCCGATCCGATGTCTATCAGAGCGCAACAGTACGAGCCGGCGTTGGATGTCGAATTCCGTGATGGTTTGTCGGCTGCTTGGATTGGATAATTCACTCATGGAAATTGAACTTCCTGTCGGATATGAAATATCCACGGACCCCGCACGCCTCGACCCCGAGCTGATCCACCAGTGGCTGTCGCAGGACTCCTACTGGGCCGTCGGTCGATCGAGAGAGAAGCAGGACCTGGCGATCGCCTGTTCCCTCAACTTCGGCGTCTACGACAACGCCTCAGGCGCCCAAATTGGCTACGCCCGTGTTGTCACTGACGCGGCCACCTTCGCCTGGTTGTGCGACGTGTACATCGCACGCGACGCCCGTGGAAGGGGCCTGGGAACCGCTCTGGCCGCTGCGGTCCGGGACCATCTTTCTCCTTACGGCCTGCGTCGAATCCTGCTGGCCACGGCGGACGCGCACACTGTCTACGCCAAGGTGGGCTTCGCATCACTGGAAAAGCCGGAAAAGTGGATGACGCTCGGGGAGCAGTGAGCCCCCAATCACACTTCGGCGCGGCCGGGCGCCGAGATGACGGGTGCAGAGTGGAGGGCCAACCGGCCGTTGTTGCCCGGGTCGACCTGGCTTCAGCGGCGGGGTGGACAGCCTGGGGGCTATTGCCGTCGCCAGATGCTGGACGCGATCCGTAACCGAGTGCCGGGCGGGGTCGCCTGGCGGACATGGCCCGCGGCTTCCGCGCCCGGGGCATGCTCTACGCCGCCGCGCTGCCCTGTTCCGCACTGTCGCGAGCACGGGCTGATCGTCAAATCGACGACCGGCTCCCCAGCAGGGTCCATGAGCGCGATGGCCGTGAGACAAGCCCGCACAGCTCATCGACGCGAGGAACGCCGGTGCTGACCGTAGCCAGGCTGGCGGGATCACCACCCGGTGAGCGCGTTGTCAGTCCCGCCCCGCCGGTGCACCGCTACCGCGCTGCGAGTGGTGCATCGGCGTGTCCCCGTACCAGGCATGCCCGTGGAGGGGCCGGGCGGATGCGCCGGTGTAGCCGATCCGGCCAAGTTCACCGATTTTGGGTGCCTGCCCCATCGCCCTGCCCATTGAGTCGGAGAAGGTGCATTTAACAGACCAGCCGCGGTAGCCGGTCAGGTAGCACTGGTCAGGGGCTTGACCACGAGGCTTCGACGCCGGATACGTCGGTTCAGAACGCCAGCGATTCCTGAGCCTTGACCAGGTCCGTCGTCATCGGGCAGAGGGGTCAGGAGCTCCTGGCCGTCCTGCTGCAACACGGTCCTGGACCAGCGACCCGCGGCGGGTCTGCACCAGCACCCGGCCACCGGGGCCGGCCGGGTGGACAGCAGCGCCCGGTGCCCGTCCAGCTTCTTGCTGGTACGCCGCCCCCGCGCGCCGCGCAGCCGGACCCGGGACCGACTCCGCGGCCTGCGCCGGCATCGGCGCAACCGGCGGTCTCAGCGTCACCCCCGGACAGGGGACGGGCTCACGATTCCTCGGCCACGGGGTCACCGGAGGGCAGGCTCGCCCTTCTTCTGCGGTACATCACCACCCCGCACGCCGCGAGGAGCAGGACGGCCACGGCGGACACCCCGAGGGCCGTCCGCTCGGCGAAGAGCCTTCCCAGCACTTCGAGCACGCCGAGCCCCGCGGTTGCGTAGATCAGCGCCCAGGCCGCTCCGCCCACGAACAGGGCGGGGAGGTAGCGCGGCAACGGCATGCGCATGCTGCCCGCGAGGAGGTTGGCGGCGGTCTGGAATCCGACGGTCAGGAAAGAGACGGCCACCACCGGCGCGCCCCACCGCTGGATCGCCCGCTCGGCGCGCCGGAACTTCGCCGAGGAGGTCCGCTCGGCGAACCTGCTACGCCGGGCACCGGCGCCCGCAAGCCACCCGACGGTGAACGTCCCTCCGGCGCGGAGCAGGACAATGACATACAAAGCCCCGGCCGTGAGCGCGATCCTATCCACGACGCCTCGTCCCGAGCTCCGGGCCGGAACCCGGGACGCCCGTCACCCCAATGGCCGTCCCGCCCCCAACGGGCGCACGACGGCACACTAGCCCGGTCACCATTTCTCCACCTGCGCCCTGCCTCTGCCAGTTCCGTCCTATGGGTTGCCACCTGCGGCACTGGAACACGAACCTGCAGCCAGGCAAGGTAAGCCTAACCGAGCGCTCATATGGGGGTACAGGGTGCCGGGCTGCCGGAGGAACCACAGGCGGGGTCAGTGAACCTGGTCGGCTCACCAACGTTGGGCCGGAAATTTGTCGTTCGGCCTAGTCAGCCTGCCGGTCGGCCATTACACGGCCACTGACATTGATACTCGTACGCGGGTTCCGGTGGTCGTGGCTCTGCCACTGACTGACGCCCTGCTGGGCCTCCTCTACCAGCGGCGCAAGGCCGAGCAGTGGCGGTCGCTGGCCGAGCGCGCCCCGGACGACGCGACCGCGGACTACCTCCACCAGGTCTTCGAGCCGACCGCCCGCGCCATCGGGGGCCTGGAGAAGGCCCTGTCCGGCCTCGGTCTGCTGGACGAAGCCCTGGCCATAAACCTGCGCAGGCCGCCGCAGGACTACTTCCAGCGCATGTGGTCCCTCGCCTTCCGAGCCACCGGCCTGGCCGCCCTCGCCCACGACGACCACGACGACCTGGAGGACACGTGGCCGAAGGACTGAGCGCCCCCAGAGTTCCGTCGGCCCGCACCGCCGAAGCGCTCGCCGCCCGGCAGCGCAAAACAGACGCGGCCCTGCAGCGGATCAAGGACACCCTCCAACGGCTGGCCGGGACCAGAACACCGATCACCATGGCCGCCGTCGCTCGCCAGGCGGCCGTCTCCCGCACCTTCCTCTACGAACACGCCGACGCCAAGACCCTGGTCAGCGGGGCGATGAGCCGGGCCGCCGACCGCCGCTTCCAAGACCGCAGGGACGAGCAGGCCGCTATGGAGGCATCCTGGAGCGAGCGCGCGCTCAACGCCGAGGATGCCCTCGAGGCCGCAAACGCCGAGATCCTCGCCCAGCGCGAACAGATCGGCGACTTCCTTGGCCAGATAAAGGACCTGCAGACGCAGTGGACCGAGGAAGACACCGTCCGGATCACTACTGACAACGGCACCTTGAAGAGGCGGGTCCGACGGCCGCGGAGAACAAGTCGCTGATCGGCAATCTGGCCGCAGCCCGCGACGACGTCCGGTTCGCCGACAAACCGATCGCCGAACTCGAAACCCGGATCCTCGAACACCAACGGTCCTGAGAAGCCGTATCTCAACCGATCTTGGAACGTGTACGTCGAACAGGGGTCCTGATCCTGATCACCTTCGACGGCCGACTCTCAGCGCCCCGTCAGTAGCCCCAACCACCACAGCAGTCCATGATCGTCCCGAGCTGAGGTGGCGGCTCCGCAGGGGTCAGTGCGGGGGCACGGCCCCGGTCATCGGCCGGCGCTGGAGCAGAAGGAGACGGTCGGCGACGAAGGCCCACTCCAGGTCCTGCGTCCCGCCGAAGACCTGCTCGCAGTGGGCGGTGAGTTCCCGCAGGCTCTCCAACCGTGTCTCGTCGAGGCAGAGTCGGTGGATTCGGTCGGCGGGGACCGGGACCTGGCTCGTTCCGCCGGCCAGCGCGGGCTCCACGGCCAGGTCCTTCATGCCCGCCGTGCGCTCGATCACCCGGCCGTCGCGGCGGACCCGGTAGTGATCCGGTACGACCAGGCCGCTGACCACGGCTTCGCCCAGGCCCCAACTCGCCTCGATCACCAGGACGTCGGAGCCGTCGAGGGGGTCTCGGGAGAACAGGACTCCGGCGCACTCGGGTACCACCAACTCCTGTACCACCACTGCCACTCTGGGCCGGCCGGGCAGCCCGAGCCGCTCACGGTAGGCGAACGCGGCGGCCGAGTGCGCCGAATCTCTCACCATTCGGACCGCCTCGGTCAGCCCGTCCGGACCCCGTACGTTGAGGCAGGTGAGGTGCTGTCCGGCGAAGCTAGCCGCGGCCGAGTCCTCGCCCAGCGCGGATGAGCGCACGGCCAGCCCGCCGTCCTGCAAGTCGGCGGTCGACAGCTGCAGGGCGGCGAGCGCCTCGTCGTCGCCTGCTGCGACGGCGTCGACAAACAGCCATTCCAGGGCGATTCCTTCCGGTACCGGTAGACCCGCCCGGGCGGCGGCCGCGAGCTGCGAGGACTTGCCGCCGTACCGGCTCTTGTCGGTGGCCAGGCGGAGCGGCACGGGGGCGGACCATGTGCTCGGCGACAGCGGACCCGTCATCGGACCACCGCCGCCTCTCCGGCCCGGCCGTCGACCCGCACCCAGGCGCCGTCGGGTATCACCGCCGTGGCATCCGTGCATCCGACGACGCCGGGGATGGCGAACTCCCGGGCGACGATGGCGGCGTGGGAGAGCGCCCCGCCGCGATCGGTGACGATCGCGCCGAGCAGTGGCAGGACGATGTTGAAGGCCGTGGTGGTCGCGTCGGTGACCAGGACGTCGCCGGGCTGGATGCGGTCGAACTCGGGCACGCCGCTGATCACCCGTGCCGTGCCCTCGTACACGCCCGGGCTCGCGCCGAGCCCGTGCACGGTCCGCTCCTCGGTCCGGGCTGCCGGGTTGGTGAACATGGCAAGGACGATGGCTGCGAGGGCGCGTTCCAGACGTGCCGCGCCGGGCGGCAGCCAAGCGGGCGGCAGCGGGTCGCCCGGCGGTGGACCCAGCATCGGCGGCGCGTCCGCGTACCGGGCGTGGTCGCGGTAGTGCGCCCGGGCGGCGAGTTCTGCGGCGTCGGGCCCGGAGCCCGTACGGACCAGGGCGCGCAGCTCGGCGTAGCCCGCCTCGGCCAGGTGGGCGGGTGCGTGGATCCGGCCCTGCTCGGTGAGCCGTCGGCCGGCCGCCAGGATGGCGCGCCGGGTGAGGCCGATGGCCGGCAGGTCCGCGCACGACCCGCGCTCGTCGCGCAGCCGGGAGACCAACCGCGCCTCGGCGAGCAGCTCGTCGAAGCGGGAGCGGTGCGGCGCGGGTACGGCGTCGCGAAGGTCGGCCGCCGCGTCGGCGCGCTGGTCGGCGCGGGCGTCCGCCTGGGGGCTCGTCAAGGAGGAGACCGCCGAGCGAATGGCCGCGAGCACGACGGCGGGCAACTCCGCCACGCAGGGATCGCCCACGTCCTCGCCATTGACGGGGCGCCAGCCCGCCGTCTCCAGGTACTCGGCGAGGGCGGTACTCGTACGTCCCGCGACGGCCCCCAGCGCCGCCAGCAGCTCCTGGGGTCGCGCCGGGGAGGCGAGCAGCTCGCTCGCCCGGGGGTCCGCTGCTACGGCGGCGGCCAGCTCGGCCAGCTCCTCCCGGTCCGCCAGCGGGTCGGGGCTCGATCCGGCCAGCGGGGCCAGGATCTCGCCGGCGGTGCGCCCGGTCCACTCCTGACAGTGTGCGAGCAGATCGCCCATCGGCAGCAGTGCCGGCATGTTGAACAGGTGGTGCATGTAGCCGGCTCGGCGCTGGTGCTCCCGGCACCGGTCGAGGTACGCGAGCAGACTGCCGGTATCGAGGAGACCGGGCTCGACCTGCTGTAGTTCGCGCCGCTCGCGCTGTAGCCCGGGTCTGACCTCCTCGTCCCAGCGGCGCAGGTCCTCGCGCCACAGCTTGTGCTCGAAGACGGTCGCACTGGTCGCGAGCCTGGTGCGGATCTCGGGATGATCGGCGGCAAGGCGTTCCCAGACCTCTCTCGGCGGGTGGTCCGTGGCGTCCGGCGGGGCTCCCAGCGGCTGGGGATGGTAGTAGCAGAAACCGTTGACGAAGGCCCAGTCCAGCCGTTCGAGCAGCGACCCGTACCGGCGGAGGCTCTCTCCGAAGCCGCGGTGCATCTCCTCGATGAAGATCTCGGCGTGGAACCTGGTCACCGGGCGGGTGAAGTGGGTCGGGTCCAGGAACCAGGTACCCGGCCCCGGTGGAGCGAAAGTGCGTTCCGTGGCGATGCTCATGGCTCTCCTCCTCGCCGGTCATCTGCCCGGGTGGCGTAGCGGGCCGTCCGGGTCTCGCCGCAGCTCGTCTGTGAGCACCCGCACCGCCCAGGCGGCGGCCGTGCCTGCCTCCGCCCCGTCGAGCCCCGCCTGCAGCCGCATGGCTTGCCAGGCCGGGGCGCTCACCAGCAGGTACACCACGGCGACCGCGCGGCGGCGGGCTACCGGGTCGGCCTCCGCCGTGAGCTCGGCCAGCGCCGCCTCCACCGAGTGGAACCGGTGCCTGCGGCCCTGCTCCCGCAGCGGCCGGGCTGCCTTGGAGTTCAGCATGGCGAGGATCAGTGGCGCGTGCTCGTCGTACGAGCGGTAGAGCTCCGGCGCCACGCGGCGCAGCCCGTCCAAGGTGTCCGGGTAGGACTGCATGAGCACGTGCAGATTCTCCTGGGCCCACCCGCTCCAGGCCGCGAAGAGCGCCTCCCTGGTCGGGAAGTGCCGGTAGACGGTGCGGACGGCGACGCCTGCGCGCTCCGCCACGAGCGGGATGGTCAGCTCCTGGACGCTCTCGTCGGCGATGGCCTCGGTGAGCGCGGCGAGGATCAGCTGCCGGGTCTGCTCAAGCTGCCCGGCACGCAGCGGACTCTCGTACGCGCGCTTCTCTTTCATGGCACGTTGACAGTACTCCAATTCACGCTAAACTGTCAAGAAACGGTATAAATCTTCCCCCAAGAAGGGACGAGACCGAGAGAGATGTTTGGACGGACATCCGGTTCTCACCATCCTGCCCGCCGCTGATCTGGACCGGGCCAGGGCCCTGCCTGCCAGGAGCTGCTCGCCGGACCGTACGAGCACCGCCGCGATGGTCCAAGACCGTGCGGGAGAAGCCGAGCAGGCCAGCGTCGTCCAGGCGGTGCTGCTGTTCCTCGTGTAACGGCCCAGTGCCCGGCCCGGGACCGAGTAGCGGCCCGAAGTCGTCCACGCCCAGCACACGTGGAGTACTGAACTGCGCATCAGGCAGTGCCATATCCCTGCGTGCCAAGGTCATTCGTCCCGCGCCGAATCCCATCTGGGCAGCCAGCCGAGCTCCGGCCCGCCGGCCAGTGCGAGCCCCACTCGCTCCAGGCGCGGTTGAGTCGAGTTGTTAACCGTGCGTACGGGGCAGCCAGCCGGGCCACGCCCACGTGGTCCATCCGTTGGATCATCAATTGCAGGATGGTAGGGCCAAGACCATCGGACATTGCCGATGCGCTCCGAAAGGGTCTTGCCGACTGCAGGGCTGGCGCCTGGCGCGGAGACTGCTGGCTCACCATCCACACTGCGGTCCCGATGTCAGTGCCGGATCGTAGCCTCGGGTCCATGAGCGAAAGACCAGTGAAGGACCCGCGCGACGTGCATTCCTTGCTGTCGAATCCCAGTCTGCTTCTCACGACGGAACCGGCCCGTGTCATCGAGCTGTTGGGCCACGAAGACGACTCTCGGAGCCGGGCTGTAGCAGCGGTGTACCTGGCTTCGGCGGAAGTGCACCGGACGCTGGTGCCGGTTCAGCGACGCCAGGTGCTGATGCTGGAGGCTGCCCGGTTGGGTGACGCGGAGCTGGCTGCATGGTTGGGGAGCGCGGATGTGCCGGGGCAGCCCGGTCCGGAGTGGGGTCCGCAGTGGGCGAGCGGCTCTGCTTCCGACCCTCGGTTCCTGCGCATGTTCACAGGTCACGGTGCTCCTGTGACGGCCGTGTCGACGGCGGTTGTCGACGGTCGGCCGGTCGTCGTTGCGGGAAGCAAGGACGGGGCAGTGCGCGTATGGGACTTGACGACCGGGAACCTGCGGCACGAGCTGATGACGGGCCGTACCGACCCGGTGTCGTCGATGACGGCCGAGCTGCTGGCCGTGGCCACGGCTCTAGTGGACGACCGTGCCGTGGCGTTCACACTGCACGCTGATGGGCCGGTGGGGGTGTGGGATCTGGAGACGGGCCGTTCGGCGGGCGAACTCGTCGACATGGTGGAGTGCGCGACCCCGGCCGGACGCCGTGTGGCTTTGACCATGGGGAAGGACCGGACGTTGCAGGTGTGGGATCTGCTCACCGGGGCCCAGATCAGCGCGTTTCCCTGGGTCACGGACATAGGTGTGCTGGACGGGCGCCTCGTCGCCGTCACCGCCGCTGTGGACCAACCGGTCCAGGTGTGGGATCTGGTGGCCGACCGTCAAGTCGCCGAGCGTCTGACAGTCGTGGATGCCGTCCTGGTCGAAGGGCAGCGTCCTATCGCTGTGGTTGCTGAGGAAGGCGAGGTGGCGCGCACGTGGGACCTCGTCACCGGTCACATGATCCAAGGCGCCGAGCTGGCAGAGCTCGAGTTCTCTGAGGCGGAGCGCTTGTCAGGCGTGTCAGCTCTGACGGCGGTCAACGGCCGAGTGGTCGCCGTCACGCTCGACTATCAGGCCGAACCGGAACTTGTCGGGAACTGGACCGCCGACTACCGCGACAAGGGGGCGTCCGTCCGAAGACGTCAGACCGCGGTCCTGGGCGCGAGCCGGGTCGTGCTCTGTGCGGGAGCCGATCAGGCACTGCATGCCTGGGACCTGACGACGAGTCCTCAACGCAGCATCGACGGCGTCCGGGCCCTTGGGAGTGTCCCTGCCGGGGACGGACTGCTGGCCCTGGCCCCCGACCCAGGCGGGCGAACCGACCTGTGGGACCTGATCGCGGGCCGCAGAGGTGGTCGGATCAGTGCCGGGAACGCGGTAGGAGTCGGCCCTCGGGCCACTTCCCGGCCCCTGGTACTGCAGGAGCGAATGGTCTCGCTCGCCGCCGAAAAGGACGGCACGGTCACGGTGTTGGACGCGGTGGAAGGGTGGCCCTCGGGCCGGCCGCTCACCGGCCACACGGATCGGGTGTGCGCCATGGACACTGTGACCGCCGGGCGAGGAACGCTGGCGTTGACCGTCGGCCTCGACCGGACCGTGCGGGTGTGGGATCTGGAGACCCGGGAGCAGCAGGGCGAGCCCCTTACCGGGCACACCGGCCAGGTGTGGGACCTCGACACCACCGTCGTGGAGGGACGTCCGGTGGCCCTGACCGCTGGCGATGACCGCACGGTGCGCATGTGGGATCTCACCCAGGCCCACGGTAGCGGCCGGCACCGCTCCGGACATACCGGCGCCGTCGCCGCCCTCGCCACGACGATTCTCGACGGTCGACCCGTGGTCATCACCGCAGGCTCCGACAAGACCATACGGACGTGGGATGTGATCACCGGTCGGCAGGTCACCGATGCCCTGCGAACCGAGGCAGCCGTCATGTCGACAGCGGACGTGGACGGGCGCCCGGTCGTCGTGACCGCCGGCCCCGACGCGACCTTGCACGTTCTCGATCTCGTCACCGGCCGAGAGGTGCACCCGGCAACGCCCAGCAACCACGGCAGAGTCCTCGCCATGGCCACGGCGACCCTGGACGGAGCGCCCGTAGCAGTCACCGCGGGCAGCGACCGGACCGTGGGGGTCTGGGATCTCAACACCGGCAAGGCGTTGTGCGCACCTCTCACCGGTCACTCCAGCCGTGTCACAGCCGTTGCCACCACTGTTCTGGACGGACGGCCCGTCGCGGTGACGGGCGGCTGGGACAAGTCGGTGCGGCTGTGGGACCTCACCACCGGCCGCCAGGTCGACGAGCCATTGACCGGCCACACCGACTGGGTGACCTCTGTGGCCACCGCGACGCTGTCCAGCGGTCCTGCCGCGATGACGAACGGGCGGGACGGAACGGTCTGCCTGTGGAACCTCAGCTCCATGGCCCAGGTCGGCAGCCACGAACTCACCGAATCAGGTGCGAGCGGGGCGATGGCCGTCACCAGGACCGACGACGGGCAACTCGTGGCGGCCATCAGCCATGACAACACCGTGCGGTTCCTCGACCTGGCCACAGGGCGCAGGGCCACCACCGACTATCTGCTCCCTCTGCCCGTGCACGCGCTGACAGCCGCACCGCATGGTGGTCTCGTGGTCGCGTTCGGCCCCGAGGTGGCAGTGCTGCGGCTCCAGGCGTCCGGCGCTGTCGAAGTCGCGCAGGCTGATGCTGCCGCGAGCGGAGCCATACGCCCATGAGAGTCCGGGTTGTCTCACTCGACGTGTGCTGCGGGGTTTCGTTGATGCTGGCCGGCTACTTGGGCCGTATCCGGCTGCTCTCGAATCACGGGAACATCCGCGCCACCTGATACGGATCCGCTGCCGCCGAACCGCTGCTCATTCTCACGAACAGAGCCAGAACGCCGTTTGTTCGTCGAACACTCCCACTCGCTGGACCGAACCCGTGCGGACGGCGCTGGAAAACCCCTGTCGGCGCGGCGTCTCGGCGGTCCGTTTCGGAGCGGGCCGCCGGTCTGGTCAGGCCAGGGCGTCAGTACGGCCGAGGGGGTCTCGGCGCCACGAGAGGCAACGGCGACGACCGGTCAGGCGCTGTCACAGCCCCTGCGCCGTCCCGCCGTAGCACAACAACGCCACCTCTTGGTCGGCGCAGGCGACCAAGCCGCCTTGCGGACCGATGGCCAGCCTCACGCGACGACGCTCTGCCCCAAGTGACCGCCGGCGTGCGGAGGCACCCTCAGTGGTGGGGAGTTGGAGCGTCGGTCCGGTCTGTTTGTCGGTTGCCACGTCCCAGATCCGCAGGGTGCCGTCGTCGTGGCCGGCCAGCACGACGGGGCGGCCACGCAGCACCATGGCCTGCAGCGCACTGACTCCGGCAGGCCGGTAGAGGAGGTCGGTGAGGCTTTCGGCCTGCCATACCCTGAGACCCTGTCCCGTAGTCACGTCCCACAGTTGCAACCGCCCGTCCCAGTAGCCGGCCATTACGACGGGACGGCCGCCGAGTGCCGTCATGGCCATCGCCGAGACCGGGCCGTCTGCGGTGGGGAATGATGTGAGCTGCCTGCCTTCCGTGAGGTCCCAGATTCGTATTTTCTCGTCCCACCCGTGGTCGAGGTCCATGCCACCGCCGGTGATGGCGACGGCACGGCCGTCGACCATTGCAGTGGCCACGTGGGCCACCCCGGTCGTGTGACCGACGAGGGCGGGACCGATCTGCCGGCAGGTCGTCAGGTCCCACACCCGTACCGTGCAGTCCTCGTGCCCGGTGACGACGACGGGGCAGGCATCGATCATGCCTAGGGCCATGGCTTGGGTTGCCTCGGCAGGCAGGTCCGACACATGGTGTCCAGCGGCCAGGTCCCACAGTCCTACCCCGCGCGAATCGTGGCCGAGGACGGCGACGGCCGGACGATTTCCGAACGGGACGATCGCCATGTCCTCGACCGCACCGGCCGATATCCCACCGGAGCAGCTGCCGTCGGTCAGGTCCCACACGCACGGGGTGTCCTTGCCGGCGGTGACGGCGACGGGGTGTCCGTCGAGCATCATGGTCACCACAGTGCTGACCGGGGACAACGGTGTGCCTCCCCATTCCGAGCGGGTCCACCGGGGAACCCAGATGTCAGACAACGCACCGTCCGCCGGATTGCGCATTCTTCCACGCACGGTGAGATGAGCCTGGCGACTGTCTCCGGTTGCTTCAGAACGGTCGCCGACTGCTCGGTGGGCAAGGCCGAGCAGCTTAACCCATGTGCCTCAGCCGGTCGTTCGGGAGCCGCTTCCCAGTACACCGAGTAGCTGGGGCCAGGCTATGCCGTGGCTGGCTCCGCAGCAGCCAGTGGGTGTTTTGCGTCACTCGTCCGCAGGGCGCGCGCCTCACGCATCCTCGGGGCGCAAACACATCTGTGCCTGATACCCGGCCGTGGCGGTGTCCGGCATGGAGGCGTGTTGGCCTGCCCTGACGCACGGCCGTAGTCGCTGGTGTCAGGTTCCGACCGGTGGACCAGGGGCCCCTGGAAGATCACGACATGTATCGTTGCCCGCCGCTGTGGAGACGGGGCACCATCATGGTTGCCCTGCGGTGACGGGGGTGAGCGCGTGGGCCACGACGATGTCTCATCCGGTATGCCATTGCGGCGGCTTCGGCGAGCTACGTGCAGTGGACCTCGCAACCGGGCAACGCCTACCGCTCGGGCACCATGAGAGCTGGGTCAATGCGGTGGCGACGGCGACCGTCGAGGGCCGTCCCGTGGCTGCCGTCGCCGGCGAGGACGCGACAGGGCGCGTCTGGGACCTGACCACCGGCGAGGCTCTCGGCCAACCTCTGATTGGTCACACCGCTGCGATACGAACCGTATCGGTCACCACTCTCACCAGCCGACCGGTCGTCATCACCGGAGGAGACGACTGCACCATCCGCGCCTGGGACCTGACCACCGGCCGGCAGGTCGGGCCGGAGTTGTGCTTTCCCAACCCCATCAGGGCCGTGGCGACCACCACTGGGGGTGAGCTGATCGTCTGTCACGGCACCGAGATCACCCTCTTCGCCCCCGACCGCGCGGATCGGACAACCCGTTGACGCTGGGAGGGATGGCCGTTGCTGTGCGGGCGGGTGGCTGGTCTGGTGTGTTGTTCCTCCACCACCTTCTCCAGCGCGATGTTGATCATGTCCGCCGGGTGGTTCTTGCGCTGCCGCCTCCTTGCGGATCGACTGCTCGGCGATCCGCCGGCGCCGGTCCTCCGTCTGGTCGTAAAGGACCCCGACCCTCTTGCGGACCAGGCCCCGGTGGTTCTCGGCGGGCACGCCTCGCCATCCTGGCCAGGTACGCGGAAACGTGCTCGGGCGGCGGGGTTCGGGCGGCGTAATGCCGGTGCCCCTCGTGGGAGGGCGGTTCGCGCCTGGGACCATGAGCGGATGTCCGAGGAGTCGAGCCTGATGTCAAGCCTGTGGCCGCTCGTGCCATCTGGGGCCACCGATTGGCTGCTCGAGCTGTGCGGCGACGGCATCACCGGGTTCATGCCTCCGGCGATGCCCGACGCGGTGTGGGTGCTCAACGCCATGTACGAGCACGAGCAAGGACCGGCCGATGTGTCGTACCACGAGTACCACCAGGCGCGGCTGGCGGACGGGAGCGTCCAGCCCCACGTGTTCGCGGGCATCGACCTCGACGCCGTGGGCGTCGCCACGGGAGGAGGGCTGGGCCGCGCCGAGCACCCGGGGCCCGGCTGGCGACGGCTGCGCTGGGCCGAGCTTGCCCGGCGGACCGGTGACCAGGTCGTGGCCGACGGGCTGATGCCCTCCTACCGTTGCTTTCCCTCGGCCAAGAAGCAGGGCAGCTGGCCGCTGGGCATGGTCCCGCCGACCGAGGGAAGCCTGGACCGTGAGACCTGGAACCGGCTGATCGCCATCCTCACCCAGTACAGTCCCGCGGGCCCGAACACCCGCTGTCTGGCCTACTACAACCCGCTGATGCTCGGAGCCATCGACTTCGACAACCTCCACGTGCGTGCGGGTCGACTCGGCGACGCCGAGATCCTGTACGACCAGTCCGAGGCCGACTTCAGTCCGTCCAACCTCTGGGCCGATGACCGCTCGTGGGTCCTGTGTACTGACTACGACCTGTGGGCCACCAAGATCGCCGGGACCCCAGCCCTCATCGACGCGTTGATGAACGACTGTGAAATCGAGACGGTTCGTCTGCCTTGGGCGCACTGACAACGAGCCGCTCGGACTTTTCTATAGGCAGGTCGGCGACGCCCTGGGCATCGACGTCAGCGCCCGGGCCAAGCTGGAACCGCTGCGCGGGAAGCTGGTCAGGCTCGTCGATCGCGGCTGGCTGCGGAAGCTGCCCGACGGCCGGTTGCGATCCGGTCCAGGTGGCGGATCCTGTCGTTCGGCCTGGACAATGCGCGACCCCGTGATCGTCACCGGCTACACCGCCACCCGGACCCACAAGACGGAATTCCTGAAGCATTCTCGTCCCATCCGGCCAATCGGCGGCCTGGTCGAAGTCGAGGAGGCGCATGCTGTCGGCGCTGGCGGTGGTGAGGGAACTCAGCAGAGCTCTGGACAACTCACGGGATGTCGCACAGACAGGAGAGGTTCCCGGCATGTCTCCTGCCTTCCCTGCGCTGCGCAGGCGTGCAGGCGATTCTCTTGGGGGGTGCGCATCCACGGCAGGTGGTGTTGCCAGGACCGATGCGCCTTTGCCGAACCCCGTCGTGTGCCGGGTCCTCACGAGCTCATGTGGACCTGCATGACCGCCACGGCAAGCGGTGGAAAGCCACTCGACGTCAAGATCCACCGGCTCGCGCACCCGGGCGCTTGAGTCTCCAGCGGCTGGAGGGTCCAGGGTCTTGCCCATGGAAGACGAACGCCCCGAGGTGCTCACCATCGGCCAGCTCGCACACCGCACCGGACTTCCGGTGCGCACCCTGCGCTTCTGGTCGGACGAGGGAGTGGTGCCGCCCGTGGCCCGCTCCGCGAGCGGCTACCGGCTGTACGACGCCGAGTCCGTGGCCCGCGTCGAGCTGGTCCGCACCCTGCGGGAGCTGGGCCTCGGCCTCGACGACGTGGGCCGCGTCCTGAGCGGCCGCACCACGGTCGCCGAGGTCGCCGACGCGCACGTGGCCGCGCTCGACGCGCAGATCCGCTCCCTGAAGGTGAGCCGGGCCGTCCTGTCCACCGTATCGAAACGTGGTTCGACAACTGAGGAGACAGCACTGATGAACCGGTTGGCACGGCTTTCCGCCACCGAACGCAAGCAAATCGTCGACGAGTTCAAGGAGGAGGTGTTCGGCGGTCTCGACGTCGACCCGCGCCTGCGTGACCGCATGCGCACCTTCAGCGTCGAACTGCCCGACGACCCCACACCCCAGCAGGTCGACGCCTGGATCGAACTGGCCGAGCTGGTGCGGGACCCCGGCTTCCGCACCCGGATGCGCACCATGCTGGAGCTGAGCACCCCGGTCCCCGGGCAGGGTCGTGCCCCCGGGGCGTCCATCTGGTGGGCCAGGCAGGTCGTGCAGACCGTCGCGAAGGTGAGAGAACGCGGGATCGCTCCTGAGGGACCGGCAGCGGCCGAAGTGCTGGCCGAGCTGTTCGGCGATGCCGATCGGGCCGCAGTGCTGTTGTGCCTGGAGGCCGGGATCGAGGCAGGGGCGGAGCGCTACCGCAGGCTTGTCGCACGCGTGCGCGGACAGTATTCGTCTCCGGACGCGTCCGAGGAACTGGAGTGGCTCGCGCGGGCCCTGCGTGCCGCGGATCAAGCCTGAGCGGTTGTACTGCCCCGGCCCCGCATGGGTTGAGGCGAACGACCACCGGTTCCCGATCCGCCTCGTGTGATCACGAGCTGGGTGCAGCTGCCGCTGTTCACCACGGTCCGGGACTTTCACCGGTTCGACCGGGAACGGCATGCTGACCCCGCCAACCTTGGCTTGTCCGGGCCCGGCAGACGGCCCGAGCCCTGGGCGAGGCCGGCGGCTGGAGCCGCTGGATCACCAGCGACGGCATCTTCGAGCACGGCAGCGACCGGGCCCTGGTCATCGTGTTGTCCGGCCACTGCGAAGGCGAGTCGATCCGGTATTCCGAGGTCTTCCCCCCGCCCTATTCAGCGAGACCGTCCAGACCAGCGAAGCTACCGCTGCACAGCGGCGAAGCTTCAGGTGAGTGGAACCCACGGGTTTTCCCACATGTGGCGGGGATCACGTTGGGGAGAAAACCTGCGGCCCCGCTCGGGCGTCTAGGAGGTGTGAGAACAGTCAGAGCAGCGCTGCACGAGTTGGACGAGGAGCGTCTCGTCCGGCTGGTGGCCAAGGGCGACCGTGCCGCGTTCGAGGAGTTGTACCGGCGTACGTCGCCGTGGATGGCGGTGCGGTTGCGCCGCCGCTGCGCGGACGAGCAGATCGTCGCCGAGGTCATGCAGGAGACGTATCTGGCGGTGTGGCGCGCGGCGGGCGCGTTCGCGGGGGCGTCGGTGGGCGGGACGGCCGTCGGCTGGCTGTGGACGATCGCGGCGCGGCGCCTCGTCGACGCGTTCCGGCGCAGAGCCCACCACGCGGAGCCGCCGCCCGCGGCCGCCCCGCAGCCCGTGGCGCCCGCCGCCGAGGAGGAGGCGCTCGCGGCGACCGTCGGCGGTGACGTCGGCGACGCCCTGCGGCGCCTCGCGCCGGAGCTCAGACAGGTACTGCAGGCCATGGTGCTGGACGGACTGTCCGTCAGGGAGACCGCTGTCCTGCTCAGGCTGCCCGAGGGCACGGTCAAGACCCGTGCCCGCCGGGCCAGGATCGCGATGCGGAGGGCGCTGGTATGAGCGTGGAACACGCGTCGATGCGGATCATCGACGGTTACGCACGCGGCGACACGGACATTGCCGCCGACGAGGTATGGGCCCTGGAGACCCACCTGGAGGCGTGCCAGGTGTGCCGTGACCGGCTGTCGGCCGCCGTTACGGCGCAGGCGCCCGCCGTGGCGGCACTGGTCGACACGGTGTGGTCCGGCCTCGGCCCCCAGTTGGCCGCCACCGCCACGATGCCGCGCCGGCGGCGCTGGTCGGCGTGGCTGTCCGCGTGGATGACCCCGGTGATGGTGCCGTGGCTGGCCATGGTCGTGAGCGTGACACTGCTCGCGCTCCTGCTCGACCTGGTCGGCACCGGATCCAGCGAGGTGTCACTGGTACTTCTGCTCTCCCCGGTCCTGCCCGTGCTCGGCGTCGCGGCGTCGTGGTCGCGCGGGCTCGACCCGGCGTACGAGCTGACGGCCTCGGCGTCCAGGGCCGGGCTGTATCTGGTGCTGCGGCGCACTGCCTCCGTGCTCGCCGTGGTCGTCCCCGCGCTGCTGGTGGCCGGCTGGGTGACGGGGATGACGGCCGCGCAGTGGCTGCTGCCCTGTCTTGCCTTCACCTCGACGACCCTGGCGCTCGGCGGCGTCGTCGGCGTGACCCGTGCGGCCCTTGCGCTGGTGGCGGTGTGGGCCGCCGTAGTCGTGGCGCCGACCCTGGCCGCCAGCCGTACGACCTTCGCCCTGCAGACGGGCGGTCTGCCCGTGTGGGGGCTGGTCCTCACGCTCGGCATCGGCGTCGTGATCGCCCGCAGGGGCTCGTACTCCGTGCTGGGCGCCCATCGCTGACCATCGGCCTCGCCAGTGTGTCCTTACCTGGCGATCTTGTCGCGCGCAACCCAATGAGTGGCTGAAACACCACGGCCACACCGGCATCCCTGGGTCTCCCGATCCTGCGAGTGACCGCAATCAACCCAACAACAACGTAAGGAACACCACATGATGACCGCGGTGAGCGCGGCCGACATCGCACCGACGGCCTACGCCTGGGAGATCCAGGCCATCGGGCTGAAGGTCAGAGTCGGCAGGAACCGGATGGCCGTCGACGGGCTCGACCTGAAGCTCGGCATCGGCGTACACGGACTCCTCGGCCCCAACGGGGCGGGCAAGACCACCCTCATCCGGACACTGGCCACCGTACTGCGCCCCACCGAGGGCACCCTGGAGCTGCTCGGCGAGTCCGCGGGCGGCATGGGCGAGCACCGTGCGCTGCGCCGCCGGATCGGCTACCTGCCACAGGAGTTCGGCTACTACAAGCGTTTCACGGTGCGCGAGTTCGTCGAGTACATGGCGTGGCTGAAGGAGGTGCCCAAGGCGGACATCCCCGGGGCGGTGCAACGCGCCGTGGAGCGGGTGGGTCTGGCAGACCGCGCCGACGAGAAGATGAAGGCCCTGTCGGGCGGCATGGTGCGGAGGGTCGGCATCGCCCAGGCCATCGTCAACGACCCGACGATCCTGCTGCTGGACGAACCGACCGTCGGCCTGGACCCGGCGCAGCGGTTGCGCTTCCGCGAGCTGCTTCAGCAGCTCGGCACGGACACGTGCGTGGTGGTCTCCACCCATCTGGTGGAGGACGTCGCCGCCGCCTGCACCGACGTGGTGCTCTTCGCCGAGGGCAAGCTGGTCTTCCAGGGCACCCCGGACGCGCTGGCCGCGGCGGGCGGCCCCGAGCACGTGGGCGATAGCCCCCTGGAGCGCGGCTACTCGGCGCTGCTCCTGACCCCCGAACAGACAAGGGGAACCTGGTGAACGTCCGTGTCCTGCGCATCGAGCTGAAGCGCTCCATCGCCCCTTGGGCCGGCGCCGTGGTCCTGACGAGCGCGCTGGCGTTCCTGTACCTGGTGAACGCCGCGTGGTGGAGGGGCACCACGGCGTGGACGGCCCAGTGGACCTCGATGGCCCTGTGGACCCGCGCCCTGCTGGACTACCTGTGGCCGCTCGCCGTAGGGCTCGGGGCGCTGCAGGGCCTGCGCGACCACCGCTCGAAGATCTCCGAGCTGCTGACGACCACAGCGCGTCCCGCCTGGCACCGCGCCGCCACGCTGGCGGGCACGACGGCGATCACCCTGGCCTCGGCCTTTGCGCTGCTCGTCCTCGTATGCGCGGTGCAGGTGCTCCCCAACACCGAGTACGCGCACCTCGGATGGCTGCCGATCTCGCTGGTGGGGGCACTCTCCCTCGTCGCGGGAGCCGTGCTGGGCATGGGCGCAGGGCGCGCCCTGCCGTCCGCGCTCACACCACCCGGGCTGGCCATGGGCGCCTTCGTGTTCACCAGCCTCCTGCGGCTGTCGACGGAATCGGCGGCGGCGACAACCTCGGTGGCGAACCGGGTCTCGCTGCTGTCACCGGCGGTGGCGCAAGTGCGCGAGGTGCTCCTCACCCTCTCCGCCTCCGTGCACCTCGGGCAGACGATCTGGCTGCTCGGCATGGCCGCGACCGGCTTCGCACTGCTGGCCGCCGCGACCCCGCGGGCCCGGCTGATCGCCCTGACGCCCGTCCTGGCGGGCGCGGTGATCGCCCTGCTCGTCCTCCCCTCCGACCCGCGCCGGACGTACGTGGTCGACGAGGCCGCCGCGGAGTTGGTGTGCGACGGCCCGGTGTGCGTGACGACGGCGCACCAGGCACGGCTCGCCGACCTCGCCGGTCCCGGCAGGGAGGCGCTGCGCCTGCTGCACGACGCTCTGGGCGGCCAGGCGCCGGTCTCGGTCCGGGAGAACACCGCCGTCCTGCCGGACGGCTCCACGCCGCAGTGGTCCCGCGAGACCGTGCTCTTCGACTTCGACGACGCCATCATCGCCGCCGCGGAGGGCGAGGAGCTGACCTGGGCCCTGATCGCCAGAGGCATGGTGCCAGGGTGCGCCCCCGTCGGCTGGAGCAGCTTCGGGAATGATGACATCGCGCAGACCGTCGCGGTGGGCTGGGTCCTCGGGGACCTCAGGTCGCTGCCCCGCACAGGGGCAGCGAGTTTGCGCCGCGAGGTCGACGCCAAGGCCGGCCCGGTGTGGACGGACCTCAAGGCTCTGCCGCGGGCCGAGCAGCTCTCGCGGATCAATGCGATGCGCGCCGCCGCGCTCTCCTGCAAGGGCGACGCGTTCGACACGCTGAACGGCGGTGCATCCCGGTGAGATGGCTGACGCTGTACGCGCGCTCGCGTCAGGTACCCGCGTCACTCGCCGCGGTGGTGATCAGCGCGGTGACGGTGTGGGCACTCGCCCGGGACGGCAGCGCAGGGCCCGGTGATCCGCGGCTGCCCGTGCTCGTCCTCGCTACGGGGGCGATGGCAGCCTCGATCGGGCTCAGCGGGCAGGACCTCGCGCTGGACCGGACGGCCGCGATCCGCTGGGTACCCCGCAGAGCGGCACACGTGCTGCTCTGCGGCGCGGTCGTCGGCACGGTGCTGCTGACAGTGCAGACAATGGGCAAGGACATGGCCACCACCGCGTTCGTCGTCCGGGACAGCGCGGGCCTGATGGGACTGGTCGCCCTGGGCGCGGCGCTCTTGGGCGGCCAGTACGCATGGACGCTGCCGTTCGCCTGGCTAGCGTTCTCGTTCTTCGCCCCGCCCCCGACGAGTACGCCGATGCAGGTGGCGACCTGGATACTGCTGCCACCCGGCACGGCAGCGGGCACCTGGACGGCCCTGGTCCTCACGGTCGCCGGCACCACGGCCTACGCCGTCGCGGGACCGAGACGGTAACCGGAGCGGGCCACCGGACCGGGGCACGGCCGTGGCAGCGAGGGGCTGAAGGCCCGTCCCGAAGGCACGAAGCGAAGCCGGCGGAGCACGTCTGGCACGCCACGTGGGCCGACACTCCTACGAACGGGACACCCTGGACCCGCGGCCGGAGCCGTCGCATAGGGCTCGACCGTCGGGGACCTGCGCAAGGCAATCGATCAGGACTCGACACCGATCCGCGTCGGTGCCAACCAGTCCGGTGTCCTTCCAGATGTCGATGCGAGACGCTGCTCCAGGCGGTGGCTGAATGATCCGCCTGGGGGCCTGGTCAGAAGGCGGCTGCGAGGCGGCACTGGTTCTGCTCATCGGCCTGAACTCCAGGGCGCCCGCGAGAGCGCGTGATTCGGGGCCGGGCTTCGTGGAGGAACCCGGCTCGGCACCCGCGCATCCAGGCGGGCAGCAGACGGTCAGGCGTCGTGCGCGACAGGACTCACTGGCTCAGCAGCACCCGACACGGCTGCGTCGGGTGACTTGCAGGCCTGCGGCCCGACAGCTCGGTGTTCAAGGGGTCTTCAACGTTCGAGCCGGGCTGCACTCCACGATCTCTCGTGCCGCGCGCAGTTCGCTCGGGTGCTCTCCCAGGAGTCTCGTGGTGATCAGGATGGCGTGGATGATGGGGACGTCCTGGTCTTTCAGGTGCTGTTGGACCGTGTCCATGTCGACGCCCGAACCCAGTAGCCGTCTGCATTCGTCGATGTGGCCGGCAAGCTGTAGTGCGAGCTCAGGGGCCAGGCCGCTGACGTTGGTGAGAAGCTCTTCTGCGGTGGAGTGTGGCATGGGGAGGATCCTCGCAGCGGTCCTCAGCCACTTCCACACCGTTTCGCACCGCTTTCCCTTCCCGGGAGCTCTCGCCCCCGGCGGGCTTCCGGGTGGCGCGCAATACAGATCATGGCGGTGGAGCACGTCGGGAGGCCAGAAGAGGGGAACCCCAGCCGACGCACGGCTGGGGTTCCTCGAGGTGGTGAGTACCGGTCAGCAGGCGGAGTTGCCCGTGCCGGAAACCGCTCGTCTCGGCGCCGACAGGCCGCTACGCATCACGATCACCGTGGATCGGTCAGGTCAGCGCTGCAGGGTGAGGACACCCGGCCGGTACGGCAGTTGGTCGTAGGGGCCGCCCGCGGTGGGGGACTTGCCCTGGTAGAGGAACTGCAGGTTGCAGGGGTCGATGGTCATGGTCTGGTCGGGGTTGTTGCGGACCAGGTCACCGTGGCTGATGTCGTTGGTCCAGGTCGCACCGCTGTTGGCCTTGCCCGCGAAGGGGTTGCTCTCGCCGGCGGCCTGCGGGGTCCACGAACCGTTCAGGCTGGAGGCCGTGAACGAGCGGAAGTAACGCCCGTTCGCACCCCTCGCCTCGACGATCATGAGGTACTGGTTCTGGCCCTGCACCTTGTAGACCTGCGGCGCCTCGAACAGGTTGTCCGCCGAGTCGCTCATGACCGTCGTGTACGACGAGCCGAAGTTGCCCGGGAAGTTCCCGATCGGCATGCTCGCCCGGTAGATCTTGCCGTTGTCACCGGCGAAGAACAGGTACATGTTCTGGCCGTCAGCGATCAGGGTCTGGTCGATCGGGCCGGTGGGGGAGCCGGGGATGCTACCGGTGAACAGCGGCTGCGGCGCGGACCAGCCGTTGGGGTTGGTGGGGTCGCTCGACGTGCGGTAGATGAAGGGCCACGAACCCCACTGGTACGCCATCACCCAGATGTTCTTGGGCGCGAAGTAGAACAGCGTGGGCGCCACCGTGGCCTGGCTCATCCCGGTCTGGCCGGCCGACGCCATGTCCGACCAGTTCGTGAAGGGGCTGAACATCATCGAGCCGTACGACGATCCCGACGCGTTCGACGCGTAGACCAGGTGCTTGCCGTTGTGCACCACGCTGGTGAAGTCCTTCACCGCGGCCCACCCGTTCGCCGGCTGCGCCAGCGCACCCGTCGACGTCCAGCGGTACGTCGACGGAAGGGCACACGGGCCGCCCGCCGGCGGGGGCGTTGTCGGGGTCGACGCGCCGGACGGGCCGGTCCACTTCTGGTTGGCGCCGGACCAGCAGGAGTACAGCTGGATCTTGGTGCCCTTGGCGGTGGCCGCGCCGACGGCGTCGAGGCACAACCCGGACCGGACGCCGGCGATCGTGCCGTCGGTGTTGATGTTCCACTGCTGGCCGGCGCCGCCGTTGCAGTCCTCGATGACCACCGCGGTGCCGTTGCTGGTTCCGTTGGCCCTGGCGTCCAGGCACTTCTTGCCGTAGATCACCAGCTGCTTGCTGGAGGTGTAGGTCCAGCGCTGGTTCGTCTGCCCGTTGCAGTCCCACAGCTGCGCCTGGGTGCCGTTGGCGGTGGTGGAGCCGTTGATGTCGATACAGCGACCGGAGGGGACGCCCTTGATCGCCCCGGTACCGGTCCCACCGGTCGTGGTACCGGAGGCGGCCTTGAGCGCGTTCACGACGGCGGTGTAGGCGGCCTTGGGGTTGCCGTTGTTGTCGAACAGCAGGGGGCTGTCGCCGCTGCGCCAGGAGTCGCTGTCCCGGATGCCCCATACCGTGATGCCGGTGCACCGGGCCACGTTCAGGCAGGCCTTGACCGTGTTGGCGTAGTGGGTGGGCGACGCCTGGGCGATGTCCAGCTCGGTGATCTGGACGTCGACACCCAGGGCGGCGAAGCTGGACAACGTGGTCTGGAAGCTGGACGGCGGGCCGCCGGCGCCGAAGTGGCTCTGGAACCCGACGCAGTCGATCGGCACACCACGGGACTTGAAGTCCCTGACCATGCTGTAGACGCCCTGGGTCTTGGCGTCCGACCAGTTCTCGATGTTGTAGTCGTTGTAGCAGAGCTTGGCCGAGGAGTCGGCCGCCCGGGCGGTACGGAACGCTTCCTCGATGAAGCCGTTGCCCAGCACGTTCTGGAACACCGAGCTGCGGTGCTGGGAGGAGCCGTCGGCGAACGCCTCGTTGACCACGTCCCAGGCATAGAACTTGCCCTTGTAGTGGGTCATTGCGGTGGTGATGTGGTTGTTCATCACGCTGCGCAGCGTGTTCGCGTCGCCGATGGAGCTGACCCAGGACGGGAGCTGCGAGTGCCAGACCGTGGTGTGGCCGCGCAGGCGCTGGCCGTGTGCCATGGCGTGATTGACGATCCGGTCGGCGGGGCCGAAGTTGAAATTGCCGCGGGACGGTTCGATGGCGTCCCACTTCATCTCGTTCTCCGGGGTGATCATGTTGAACTCCCGGTCCGAGATCGCGGCATACCGCGAGTCGCCGAGCCTGCCGGCGGCCACGGCGGTGCCGAAGTACCTGCCCGAGGGGGCCGCCTGCGTACCCAGGTTCGCGGCTCCGGCGGAGCTGGGCAGGAGCGTCACGACGCCGGCCACCAGCGCCGCGGCCGACAGTCCTATCGTCAATGTCCGGCGGCGCCGGCGGAGCCGGTGCAGGCCCTTCATGATTCTCCTCGGGGGTCGCGGGTCACCCTGGGTGCCGTGATCGTGTGCGCGTCGGCCGGTACGGCCTGATCCGCCGCGGGGTGGGTGCGGTGCAGGACGTGGCGCCGTTCCTGCGGACCGGCCGCCCGGGGTTCGTGGGTGTGTCGCGTCATGGGAGGGGCTTTCTTCAGGAGATGCGTCAACAGGGGAAGTCGGGAACCTCCCACGCCCGCACGTCATGGTGAGCGGCGGGAAGGCACCCCACGAAATGGAGGCCTCCGAACTCGCGTTCTCGTAACAGAAAAGCCGCGCCGCCCCGACGATTGCCCAGTGATGCATCTCGCAGGCAAAAAGCGTTACGCCAGACCCCGCGGCCTGGTCGTCCCTGCGAAAGGGCGCGCCGCCCTGATCATCAGTGAAGGTGTCTGGAGCGGTACCGGTGGCGGCTGCGGTGATCAGCCTTCAGACCGGTCACGGCGAGGCAGCCGTCGACGGGTGCGGACCGAAGCTGGATTCGGCGCAGCACTCGGCTCGCTGCCGGGTTGAGAACGGCGCGGTGCATGGATCGTGGTGCAGGATCGCGGTGCAGGACCGCCAGTTGTCACTGCGCCACTCGGTCCGACACGCTCAAGGAGCGGTAGCCCAGGCCCTGCGCATGATGAAGGAAGCCTGGCCGGCGAAGGCCCGAGTGCCGTCGGAGCCGTCGAGCCAGATGCCACCGTCGCGGTGACGGAGGACCGATCCGGGATAGTTGTGCGCGGCCAGGGTTACCGACCCGTCGACCGCCCCGGGGTGCGGACAGAAGGTGGCGTCTTCACGGAACAGTTCGCTGCCGTCGTTGGTGCTCAGCCGTAGCCGCAGGTCACGATGGCGCAGATAGCGGCCGTCGGCGGCGCGGAAGGTGACGCACCGTGTGTCGGACAGCCCCTGGACGAACGTGAACGTGACCCGCTGCCGTGTCTGCGCGCTGCTGGACGCGGAGACTCTGCCGAGTGTCGCGAAGTCGTCGGCATAGGTGAGGTACAGGGCGGGATCGTTCACGGACTCCAGCGACTGCGCGCCCAGCGGAACAGTGCCTGCGACGGCGGACGGACTCACCGGGGACGGCCCGGCCGACGGGGTGGTGTTCGACGGGATCGGCGTGGGACTACCGACCGTGGGAGCGGCGCTGACACCGGGCGGCCGGTGCGCCGGTTCGGGCCAGGTCGCGTAGGTAGCGGTCCCGGCGATGAGCACCGCGCCGGTGGCCAGGCCCACCAGCGGATGAGCGGTCACCGCGGAGAGTTTGCCGATCAGCGAGCTGTGCAGACCGACTCCACCCGTCGCCGTGCCGAGGGCCACGGGTGCCGTGGCCAGCCCGGCGGCGCTCGCGGCCGTACCCGACAGCAGGCCCTTGGCGGCCAGCGCGGCGATGAGTCCGGCCGGGACGGCCAGCGACGCGAGGCTGAGGAGCAGCAGTTCGGCCGGAACCCGTTCTGTCGTCGTCGCCGTGCAGACCGGGCAGCCGCGGGTGTGCCGCGCGATCCGCTTGCGCCACACCGACGCACGCAGACCGTCCCAGCCGGCCAAGGTCTCGCCCAACTGCGGACAGCGCGGCTCGGCCTCCAGCGCGGCGACGATCGTCCGGCTCAGTTCCAGCTGCTCGCGCATGCGCTGCAGGCGTACTCCCGCGTGGGCGACAGTGAGCCCCGTCGCGGCGGCGATGTCCTCACGGCTCAGCGAACCGGCGCACTCCTGCCACCACAGCGACAGCAGCACCCGATGGTCCGGGTCGAGCCACCCGACGGCTTCGACGACCTGCCGGCGCTCGTCCGACATGTGCAGACGCACGATCGCCACGTCCTCCGGCTCCGCGCCGGCGTCCGGTACCTGGAGAGCCTCGTCGATGACCGTGGTCCGGCCGGCGAGGGAGCGTTGCCGGTGCCAGTGGGTATTGATCTGGCGGAGCGTGATCGAGACCAGCCAGGACCGGAAGCTCTCCGGGGCCCGCAGGGAAGGCAGGTCGCGCACCACGCGCAGCAGGGTTTCCTGGACGACGTCGTCGACGTCGGCATGTCCGCTCAGCGCTCGCCCGACGACGTTGTATAGCAACGGCAGGTACGCGGCGATCAGCTTCTCGCGCGCCCGATCGTCACCGGCCTGCGCCGCGACAACCAGCTGCGCGTGGTCCGCATCCATGAGCCCCATTCCCACCTCCCTCAGGGGAGCGATCCGCCGAGTACGTCGCCACACCTTGGCCTCGGGTATTCGACTGGGCTTGGTGATCTGACGCTGAGTTAGGAAAAGGTACCCCTGAGCTGCGAGGATTCGAGTGTCTAGGCCGGATCCGCCGCAAGAACAGTGCACCTTCTCGGTGAGCGAGCGTACAGGGTGGGACCAGCGGCTGTTTGGGGCCGCTGACGGGAGGGGCTGGCAGGGCACGCCCCTCGAGCTAGACGAGGACGGCGACGGCAGCGACGACGGACAGTCCCGGAATCGGATACCCATGGGCTTCACCGGATGTACTTCACCGCTTGGTGGCGGCGTTGAGCAGGTACTCCAGCGGTCCGCGGCGCAAGAAGCGGGACCAGATCGCGGCGAAAACGGTCGCCCCGAGGATGAACACGAGCAGCGGCACCCAGGACTGCCGGGTGTCTGCCGCCCTTCATTCGGCTCGAACGCCCCCCCGAAGGACACCGCCCCAGTACCGAACACGGCCAGAGCCCGCGCCAGGTTCACACCGACCAGCCGTCCGGTCGAGGGACCGGGTGGGGCCGGCGCCGCGGATTTCGGCGGAGCCGGGGATTGAGTAGTCGAGGTCTCCCCCAGGAACTGTCGTCTCCTGCGACGGCAGCAACTTCCCCTCCGCCGCTCTCGCCGCCTATGCGGGTCTCGCTCCGGAGATCCGCAGCTCGGGCTCGTCGATCCGTGGCGAACAGCCCTCCCGGAGGGGAAGCAGCTCAAACGGCCTTCTTCCTCTCCGCGTTCGCGGCCCTGGCCGCTCCGGCTTTCGCTCCTGCTGCGACAAGAGGGCTTGCCGCGCTGGAGCCGGGGCAGGGTGTTCACCCGGACAGCTGCGGCGGCCTGGCCGTACGGACCGGGCGACTACATGGCCGGGACCATCTGCCCGATTGGCAGGTGGAGGTCATACCGGATAGCCAAGGGCACCACGGTGGTGTGCAGTCCCTACCTCATCCACCACCGGCCGGACCTCCCCCGTAGCCGAGACCACCAGGGTGCCGCCCCACCACACGAGCCGTGATCAACGGGTTGGCCAGCGGGTCCCGTCGCAGGGCCAGGCCGTGGCCGATTAGGGGCAGGGCGCCGGGCGAGGGCGGCGGTGTAGCCGCGCAGCAGGTCCTTCGACAGGGCCGAGCGGGGCGCGGCGGTGCTGTCGAGGGTGGGCAGGGGCCCTGCCCACCTCCCAGATGGTGACGCGACGTCCTCGGGGAGCGTCCCGCCCTGCGGTCCGGCGCAGATGGCGCCGGCGAAGGCAACGGCCACCAGATCCCCTCGGGCCTGAGCGGCTCATTGGCCCTTCTCGGTGATCATGTTGATCAGTCCCTGGGCCGTGTTGTACTCGGAGTCCGTCCCCCGAACCTCTCCACCTTCAAAAGTGGCGACCTCGGTGCTGCGGGGGAACATCGCCTGCTCGTACTCGGTGAGCGCGGCCTCGACATCGTCGGGGTGCGCGGCGAGGGCCTTGCCGAGTTCGGCGCCGTCGTACATGGCCAGGTTGGCGCCTTCGCCGTTCGGGGGCGCGAGGTGGGCGGCGTCGCCGAGCAGGGTGACCCCCGGCACCCGGTCCCACCGGTGCCCGGTCGGCAGAGCGTACTGGGGGCGCAGGACCGGCGCTGTGTCGCCGTCGGTGATCAGCGCGGTGAGTTCCGGTGCCCAGCCGTCGAACTCGCGCGCGATCCGCGCGGTGGCCGCGGCCGCATCGGTGAAGTCGATGGCGGCGAACCAGTCCTGCGGCCTGGTCAGCGCCACGTAGGTGTGCAGGGTGTCGCCGCTTTCCCGGTGAGCGAAGATCTCCCTGCCCGGCGCGGGCGCGATCAGCATCCCGCCACCGACCGCTTTCGCGGCGGCCGGGTGGCGGGTGTCGGCGTGGAACAGGTAAGTCTCGACGAACGACGTGCCGGCGTACTCGGGTGTGGCGGTGGAGAGCAGTGGCCGTACCCGTGACCAGGCGCCGTCCGCGCCGACCAGCAGGCTGGTGACGACGGTGCCGCCATCGGCGAACGTCACCTCGTGGCGGCCCGAGCCGAGGGCGCGGGTGCTGCTGACCTTGTGCCCCCACCGGACGGTGCCGGCCGGGAGCGAGTCGAGCAAGATCTGTCGTAACTCGCCGCGCTGCACCTCGGGGCGTCCGCCCGTGCCGTCGTCGGCCTTGTCGAGCAGGACGGTCCCGTCCGGGTCGAGGACCCGCATCGCCTGGCGGCCCTCCAGGACGATGGCGTGGAACTCGTCCATCAGGCCGGCCGCCTTGAGGGCGAGCTGTCCGTTGTAGTCGTGGATGTCGAGCATCCCACCCTGCGTGCGCACCGTCGGGGAGGACTCCGACTCGTAGACCGTGACCGGGATTCCGTGGACGTGCAGGACGCGGGCCAGAGTGAGTCCGCCGAGTCCGGCGCCGATGATCGTGACGGGCATGTGCATGGTGGCTCCTGGGGATCGGGGCCGCCCAGTGAGCTCCGGCCGGCCGTCTCTGGAACGTTGCCGGACCTCGCCGACAAGCCACCGACAGCGAACCGGCGGCCGCCGATAGATGACCGACACCGCGCATCAGTCCCGACCTACTCGGGATGGGGTTCCGCTCGGCAGCCGGGTCGATCGTGCTCATGCTCTCGTTCCCGCATCGCTCCCCGGGCGACGAAGCCCGGCCTGCACGGAGGTACAACGAACGGCCGGACGGGCGTGGTGGCCAGCCGCCATGGTCAGGGATGTTGGGCTGGGTAACCCGGGTGGGCTCGCGGCGAACTCGGCCGGACCGAGAAGTCCCTGGCTGCCGCAGAGGAGCAGGAAGTACTCGCCGCGTCCAGACGGTCGCCGAAGGAGCACCCGCGTGGCTGGTCGAAGACGGAACCGCGCACTGGCGGCGTGTCGGCGGGCTCGGGTGGTGCCGGTGTCACAGCTGGGGGACGTATGGGGCGAGGCCGACGATGAGGATGGACCGTTCGCCCGGCCCTGGCTCGGAGCCCGCGCGCACCGGGCCGACGTAGTGGCTGACTCTGTGGTCGTGGACGGCGTAGCCATCCAGTGGGTCGGTGAGGGTGAAGCGGGCGTGGATGTCCGCCCACGGGTCCTCGGGGTGGAGGCCCGCGCTGCCCGGTGTGGCGATGACGTTCTGCCCGCCGGTGACGTTGGTACGGCTGATCAGGTGGGCGAAAGTGAACGTGCTGGCCGAACCTCCGTCCTGGTGCAAGCAGTTCGGGGAAGAAATGGCGTCCTGGCCTGGACGGTCGACGCCGAGCCTGATCAGGTGGACCCCGGCCCACAGCGGCCGTCTCCCCAGATTCTTCAGGGACAGGACCTGCTCAATGTCCCAGCGCAGGAGTCGCAACAGCAGAGCGTTGCCGCGCAGCGCCTCGGGGATGTCGGGGAGCGCGCGCCGCTTCCGCGGGTACTCAGCGTCGTCCTCGCCCTGGGAGAAGTCGGTGACCGTACCGTGTACGGGGTCGGGGGTTCCGGGAATCCAGGACAGTTCGTCCTTCCACGGCAGGTACACGGCATGGGAGTACCGGCGGAACCGATTCGTTCCCGGAGCGTACGGGTCGGGCGGCAGAGCCGCGAAGACCTCCCGGATCCCGGCCAAGTCCCTCGCAGCGGCGCCGGCCGGGATGATACCGAGTTGCTCAGCTCCATAGCGGGCGAACCCGCGCTCGCGCAGACCGTCCATGCCCTCACCCGGACCCCCCGCACCAGAGTGCGATCGCCGCTGCGGCTCAGCCTTTTCCACGTGTTCCTCCAATAGGTCACCACCAGGGCCATGGCACCGGCGGCCCGTGCCGGCCTTACGCACCTCCCCCGTCACGGCCGGGCTCGACGCGGCCCTGCGACGCAAGGCACAGCCCTTGCGGCGTGCTCGCCGAAAGGTCGCGGCTACGGGCGGTCCGGCTGCTGAGCGTCCTACGGGTCGCCGGAGGAAGCAAATTCGATATTCATGCCAAGGACGCGTGCATAGGCCGTGTAACCGCTGAGGGTGCCGGGCGGATCCTGCGGGTCCACAAGGCAGGCATCGCCATCCACCTGAATTCTCCCAACTGCCAGCTACAGCGTCGCCTGGACATCACCGGCACCTTCGGGCATAGCGGCTACGGGGGGCCTCGGCGTTGTCCGATATGAGCGGGTCGGACTGCTGCGGCTTGGTGGTACCGGGCCGGGCCAGAGATGACCAGGGGTCACGATGGAGTTGACGCTGTTGGCGACGATGGAGGACAGCTTCTTGCCCTGATGGTCGATGTGCGTGAGGGGGTAACACCGCCGGGCCGCACACGTAACCGGCACCTGTCCCCACAAGGAACCGCATGCCCGCACCTGACAACAGCGGCCTCGTCGCCGCCGCGCTGGCGCGGCCGGCTCCCGAGTGGGCATGTCAAGGCCATGGTACGGCGATCAAGTTCCCGTGGTTGGTCACGATCCTTGTCTGGCAGGCGTTGCTGAACCACGGCACGATGAAGGGAATGTGGTTTCTCCTGTGGTTCTTCCTGGTGCCTCTCATCTTGATTCTCACGCTTGCCTGCTGGATCGACTGGAGCGCGCGACGGCACAGCAGTCGCATTCGCGGAGAAACAGCCATGGGGCCGGGACATGCGTGATGCCCGCCACGATGCCCATGCTTGGGACGCGGGATATCTGGGACACCGCGGCGAGGACCCATCATGGATGAGGAGGCGGAGATCTTGAGTACCCGCCGCTGAACCGTCCATGCCATGAATGACTCGGCGCTCCGGGGACGGCCGGCTGCGGTGTCAGGCGACCTTTGTGAGGGTCGGACTCGCGAGAATCTTGTTTCGGGTGGGTGATGCGCCGAGTCGTCGACGTGATGGCGGCTCAACCCCCGGTCCCACGGCCCATACCTGTCGGGCACGTCCCGCCACGGTGCACCGGTTCGGGTTCGCCACCGTATGCCGTCTATCAGCTGCGCGACGTCCACATCCGCGGACGCCCCGGCTTGATGCGCTGCGGCAACATCCGCTCAAGCCGGGCCCACTGGCTGTCCGTCAGATCCCCACGCGCCACAGGGCGTGATCATCATAAGTACCTGGAGCCGGCGGAGGCGTCCGGGATCACACCGGGCGGGCCGCCGATGCGGGAGGCCGACCGGGCCAAGCTGATCAAGACTGCTGATGCTCCGGCCTCAGCTCCGCAAGCCGAGGAAGAAGGACACGTCCATCACGGGGCAGCTGCCGTTGAACTGACGGAGCCCGACGATTGCGAGGCCCTCAGCCGGTCCTCGCAATCGTCGACTAACTGATCGTTTCAGAGTGGGATCGGCCCAAGGCCTCTTGGTGGGGAGTCGACGGCCGCGGAGGGCGCATTGCATGGTACGTATGGGCGATGATCGACGGCCCCGCCGCCCGCGTATGCGGGGGATCGCGTCGAGCAGCGGGATCAGTTGGGTGACGTCGTGCCGGTTCCCTCCGGTCACCGAGACGGCCAGAGGCGTGCCGGAGCGGTCGACGATCACGTGGTGCTTGGAGCCGGGGCGCCCGCGGTCGACCGGCGAAGGCCCGACATGGTCCCCCCCTTTGAGAGACCTGACATGGGAGCCGTCGACCGCGCAGTCGTCCATCTCCAGGCGGCCGGTCTTTCGCAGTTCCGCGAGTAGTGCCGCGTGCAGCCGGGGCCAGACACCAGCCTCGGTCCAGTCCCGCAGACGACGCCAGGCGGTCACCCCCCAGCAGCGCTGATCTGCGCTGCTGCGCCCGGCGGCCCTTGCGGCCGGCGCACCGCCGCCTGGGCCGGGCCCGGCGCGCACCGCACGCACCGCAACGCCGCGGGCGGCGGCCCGTGGCCCGGCCGTGCCGGCGGCCGTTACCGGGGTACCGCGTACGACGCCCGTCCCGTCCAAGCGGGGCACGGGCAAGTCCAGCTAACCCCTCGCGAAGGGGCCCGGTCCGTGTCCACCCCCGAACCTGTCGTGCCGCCCGCAGTCGATCAGTTCGCCGAAGCGGTGGTGGCGGCCTGGTCGGGTTCGTCGGCGGCGGCTCGGGCGCCGGTGAAGTGGGTGGTGAAGAAGGCCTGGTCTTGCGCGGCGTCGACGCCAGGGACGCCAGCCCGACCCGCCGCGCCGGCGCCGGCCGGCCGACGGCGGCACCGACGGCGGGGAGGGGTACGGCTGGCCGCTGATCAACCGGCTGGCCGACGCGGTGGAGATCCGGTCGGTCCCCGAGGGCGGCAAGACCGTCCACGTGCACCTGACCGCCGGCCCCTGAACAGGGGACGCGCCGGCACATCGTCCTCACACGCCCGGTGCAGGAAGTCCAACTGATGTGCCGGGAACGGGAACCGGAGTGATCGTGCCGACGTGAACGTCGGTGACGGGGCTTAGCGTGCACGGACGGAAGCGGGGGGCCGTTCACGCACGGACGCATGATCCCGGACACACACATGACGTGTGCCAGGGCAGAGCCCCACGGCTCGATCCTCAGGGGGGATCTTGACTACATCGCACCGCACGTCACCGCAGCGCAGACGGCTGCGCGCCCTGGCCGCCGGGAGCGTTCTCGCCCTGGCCGCCGGCGCTCTGGCCGCCGCACCGAGTATCGCCGCGCCGAGCCTGGGCGCACCGAGTATCGCCGCGCCGAGCTTGGCCGTGCCGAGCCCGGCCGTGCCGGCGCCGGGACCGTCGGCCGTGGACGGAACGGCCCGCGGCCAAGGGCTCCCGACCGTCGTCATGCCGGCCCGGGTCCCGGCCCAGGTGGCCGCTGCCGCCAAGCCGCGGCACGACGTCGACGGCGACGGCGTCAGCGACATGATCGTCATGGAGTACGACCAGGTCACGGCCGTCTACCTGTCGTCCATCAAGGCCTGGAGCGACTACACGATCTACAAGACCGATCCGGATCCCGAGGCCTCGTTCAAGGACCTGCTGCCGGTGGGCGACGTCGGCGGCACCACCCAGCCCGAACTCCTCTCGCTCACCTTCGACGGCGTGCTCACGCTCTACGAGGCGGGCGTGAAGAGCACCTCGGCGCCCCTGTGGTCGGGCCGCGGCTGGCAGATCTACAACCGCCTCATCGCCACCGGCGATCTGACCGGCGACCGCCGCCCCGATCTGCTGGCCCGGGACCCCGCCGGTGACCTGTGGCTGTACACCGGAACCGGGACGGTCAGCAAGCCCTTCAACTCCCGGGTCAAGGTCGGCTCCGGCTGGGGGATCTATGACCAGGTCGTGGGCGCCAACGACGTCGACGGCGACGGCATCGGCGATGTCCTCACCCGTACCCTGGCCGGCGAGCTGTGGTTCCACAAGGGAGCCGGCAGCGCCACCGCCCCGCTCAAGCCCGGCGTCAAGGTCGGCACCGGCTGGAACACGTACAACGTGATCACCGGCTCGGACGACGGCGACGGCGACGGCCGCAGCGACCTGCTCGCCCGCAACCACGACGGCGTGGAGTACTGGTTCAAGTCGATCGGCGGCGGCAAGTTCGCCGCACCCGCCTACTTCGGCAGCGGCTACGAACTCAACAAGTTCATCGTCGGCGCGGGCACCACATCGCTCTTCGGCAAGGGCCAGAACGTGATGACCCAGGCCGACAACGTCCTGGTCAAGTACCAGGCCCTGGCCAACAGCACCTACTACTCGCCGCCGTACGAGGCCGGCAAGGAGACGCCCGGCTCCCGCAACACGTACGCCACGGGCCTCAACAGCCACAACCACGCCAGCTACGTGCAGAACATCGGCACCGACCTCTACGTCCGCGGCGTGAAGGTCAGTACGTCGTGGAACTACACCATGATGGCCGGCCCCGGCGACCTCACCGGCGACGGGAAGGGCGACCTGGTCAGCCGTGACTCCGCCGGCGTCCTGTGGCTGCACCCCGGCGACGGCCTGCTGTACACGAAGTTCGGCACGCGCATCAAGGTCGGCACAGGCTGGAACGGCTACAACACCATCGTCGGCGCGGGCGACTACTCCGGGGACGGGCGGCCCGACCTGCTCGCCCGGGACACCGCCGGCGGTCTCTTCCTCTACAAGGGCACCGGCACGGCCAGCGCGCCGTTCGCCGCTCGGGAGCAGGTCGGCAGTGGCTTCAACCAGTACGACACGCTGTTCGTCCCGGGTGACATCAACGGCGACAGCAAGGGCGACCTGATGGCCCGGCTCCCGGGAGGCGACGTGTACACGTACACCTCGACGGGCAAGACCGGCACCGCGACCTTCGCCCCCCGGGTGAAGTTCGGCACCGGGTGGAACATCTACAAGAACATGCTCTGACCCCCGCGGCCCCGGGCCGCTGAGAGCGACGGCGCGGGCTCGCCCGCCGGCCCCGGCCGGCGACCGGGCCCGCGCCCGACTCGGGCCGGCGCGTGAGCCGGCCGGGGGCCACCCCGGGACGGCGGGGAGGACCGTCTCCGCGACGCGGAGCAGGGCGGCATCGTCCAGCAGGCCGCCGTCGGTGAGCCAGACGCTCAGTTCGAACGAATCGCCCTGGTCCTTGACGTCCGAGCCAGTAGAGGGCGACGGCGAGGTTGTGGCGGGTGTCGATGGTGTTGGCGTGGTCGGGGCCCCGGATGCGGGTTCGGTCGGTGGGGCCCGCGTCAACCCGCGGGCCCCGCTACCTGCACCACCTGTGCTCGGGCCGGGGGATCGTGCGGGCAACCCCAGGAGCGGCAGCACGAAGCCGGCCTCAGGGGCCGCAGCCAGGTGGCATCCCAGGACGCTGGGGCACCGCCGGCCGGCTGCCGGAACGCGAGGGACCGCCGCACCTTGCGGGTGCGGCGGTCCCCGGATCGGCTCTGCGCCCGCCCGTGTGACGGCTGATCAGGAGCGTTCGATGCGGCTGTTGAGGCGGCGGATGGACCTTCGGCGTCGAGGCCGGGGCGGGCGCGCGGTTCGTCGACGCCGCCTGGGGCGGCTCCTCGCCCAGGCGGCGTCCGTATGGGCGCGGACCAGTTGGCTCAGGTCACGGCTTTGCCCGGCGCAGGGACAGGGCGAAGGCGCAGCTGGTGACGGTGAGGACGACGATCGGCGGAGGGGGCAGGAGGAGGGCGGACATCGCCAGGCCGCCGAGTGAGACGGCGAGGAGCGTCCACCCGAAGGCGGTGCGCCGCTCGACCAGGGCGGGGGAGTGCCGGGCGGCGAACAGGGCGAGGACTGCACAGGAGATGACGAACAGAGCCATGACGGAACTCATGCCGTGGAAGACGTCGAGGGTGCTGCGTTCCAGACCCAGCAGCGTCATGCTCGTTGCCCGCATGGCTGCCGAGGAGGCTTCCTGCTGCGGGGTCGGGTCGCCCCAGGCTGCTGCGGCGGCAAGGGCGAGGTGGCCCGTACCCAGCAACACGAAGCCGCTCGCTCCCACCTGGAAGGGTCCCAGCGGCTCGGGCTTGCGCCTCAGGGCAGAGGGGGCGGTGGCGCTCATCGTGTCTCCTTGAGGTTGGGGTCTCCTCCTCTACATCCGTAGAGGAGGAGACGAGTTGCACTCTACACCTGTAGAGGTGCGCGGTGGGGAGAGTGCCGTGGTGCCTTCCGGTGGTCGGCAAGGCGCCTGCCCACGATCGCGCCCTTCGGCCCGGGTCGGGGGTCCGGCTCCGGTCGGGGGTCCGGGTCGAGCCGGCTCAGCCGAACCAGACCACCGGGCGGACGTTCTCGTCGCCTACCCGAGGGGGCGGCCACGCGGCCGCCCCCCCGCCGGAGCATCCACCGATCGGCCCCTCCCGTGTCGCCGCTGTTCCACGGGCGCCCATAGCATCGGGCACGTCACACCGGGAGCACGTGGTGCCGCCTGCGCCACGGGACCGGCTCCGCGAAAGGGGCGCGTGGTGAGGCCTGAGGTGCCCGACAGCGGCATATCCGTGGGTACCGGGGACACCGCGCACTCCGCACCAGGTCGCGGAGCGCAGTCCCCGCCGCGTGCGGATCGCCGCCGAGTCCCATGCGGGCAGCAGTGCCGTTGGCCGGCGCTTCCTTCCGCACTGGGCATCGTGCTGGCCGGGATCGCCTCGTTCCTCCAGGTCGACGTCGCGCATTCCCACAGTGGGCAGCGCACCGCATTCCACAGAGGTGTGGAGCCGGACGCGGGGGAGTGTCGCCGCACGTTGGTGGGCGTGGCACACCAGGACGACGATCTGCTCTTCCTCAATCCCGAGGTCCAGCGGCTGATCCGCCACAGGTGTTCCGTCGGCACCGTGTATCTGACCGCCGGTGATGCCGGGCGCTCCTTCCTCCGGGATTCCTACGTGCGGCGTCGGGAAGAGGGCCTGCAGGCGGCCTACGCGAAAATGGCCGGTGTGCCGAACCGCTGGCGCCGCAGCGATCTCACCGTGCGAGCCCGCCGGGTTGTGTCCTCCGTCCTGAGCGATCGTTCTGACGTACGGCTCGTCTTCATCCGCTTGCCCGACGGGTTCCCGACGGGCACCGGGAGCACGCAGTACTCCGAACAGAGCCTGCTGAAGCTGTTTCGCGGCCAGATCAGCACCATCAAGCCGGTGGACGGAACGCAGCCCTATACCAAGGCGGAGCTGACCGCTGTGATCTCCGCCGTCGTTGCCCTCCGGAAGGCGGAACGCGTCCTGACGCTGGACTACGACAGCGCCACCTTCGGGGTCGGTCCACCGAATCCTGCCGATCACAGCGATCACGAGATGGCAGGACGGTTCTTCAGGAAGGCTGCCTTCCTCACTGCCGCCCGCCCGGTCGTCGCGCCCTACGTGGGCTACGCCCTGCCGCTGCTGCCGGCAAACCTGACTCCCGCACAGCAACACGACAAGGGGGCCGTCTACGACGCGTATCTCGCCTACGCGGGATGCTTCACATTGCCGTGCCCTGCCAGATTCACCCGCAGCCACAGTTTCCGCCGCTGGATCGAGAGGGAACACCGGAGGCTGCATCGGCAGCCCCGCCCCGGCGAGATCATGTCGGCGATAGGCCGCACCAACTCGACCGGCGCGGTCGAGCGTTGCCTCGAGAGGGACGTCCGTCGGCCCGCACATGGGCCCGTCACGACGGGCGACTGCGACGGTACGCCGGCCCAGCGGTGGACATTCGCGTCCGGAACCATCAGGTCCGCCGTGTCCGGGGCCTGTCTCACCGCTTCCCCGAAGGTCAGCGTGTCGCCGTGCAACGGGTCGCGCGCCCAGACGTGGTGGCGTGACGCCGACGGGAGGGTCGGATCGGGCGACCGCTGTCTCCACCAGGACGACCTGGCCCTGCTGAACCCTCGGCTGGCTCTGGCACCGTGCAGCCCTCATCAGCCCGAATTGCGCTGGCAATGGTAGGGCGGCGCAGGCGCTTCGCGCCGGTCCGGATCGCGGGACCAGCCCGCTCCTTCAGCAACGCCACACAGGGGCCGGCGCCCATGAGTCCCGGGCACTGATCCACACCGACGGCAGGGGGTGCCGCTGTCGATGCCGACTGCACCTCGCGCACGGGGGGACTGGCAGCACGTCGCCTTGACAGCGTGGCCCGGCCCCCGATCGACACGTCGGGCCGGGCGGGGGACTATGGAAGCGATGGACCCTTTCAGGCCCGTCTGGCCGTTCGCTTGTCGAGGCTCGCGTTCCTGTGCCGGCCGACCGCCGCGCGCGGGTTGTGGCACATGTCCCGCCGCCGTCCCGGCTCTGTCCACTCGTCGTCGGTGGCTCAGGCCGGACCGCACAGCCAGCGCGCCCGCCGGAGCACCGAAACTGATGGCCGGCATGTCTCCACGAGTGGTGGCCTCCGTAGAAACCACACAGGTCATCCGACAGGCAACCGCAGGAGAGTCATGCCATGCACGACCGACTCGCACATGCTCTTGTTGCCGCAACACTGGGTCTGACGCTGCCCATTGCGGTTACCGCACCCGCAGTCGCTACGCCGACTGCCCAGGCAACAGTCCGCGCCCCTGAGGCCGCCGTGCCTCTCATGAACCTCACCAACCTGAGCCTGGCGATAACCCAGGCGGGGAACAACTGGACGCTCAAAGTCACGACGACGGAGACATTCACCCAAAGCGAACTCAACCAGCAGTTCAGGTTCGCGGATGCCGCGAGCATCTTCGAGAGGGACACCGGCGAGCCGTTCGGTGGTGCCGACGATGAACTCCTGATGCATTTCGAGTTCGGGTTCGTCCCTACGAGAACGCAGCAGAGCATTACCTGGACCTTCCCGACGACCAGCAACGTCTTGGACACGGAGGACGGCTCGGAAAGGATCTACGGAAGGGTGAAACTGCGGAACGTCACCACGGGAGGTGCCGCCATCTTCGCCAGGACTCCCATAAGCACCATCGATCCGTGAGTCGCGCCGTCCTCTGGTGCTTCGTCGCAGCCGTCAGGTGCGCAACCCACGGCGACCGGTGGGCACTCTGGACCCTGCTGCCGGCCGTCCTGACCGGCGTGCAGTACCTGGTGGGCCTGACTGACCCACCTCCTGCCCACCCCCTGGCCCTGCTCGGCGCTCGCAGTGGCCGCCCGCCGACGTTCAACATGACCGGCTACCGGGAGCGCCACGCAGCCGAAGGCGGCATCAACCGCACAACTCTGACCCCAGAGCCCCCGGGCTCATGCCTCTTGCTGGATGCGATCCCAGCAACGGCTATTGGCGTCTGTGCCGGTCAGAAGGGAAGTCCCGGCTCTGGGGCGTCCCTTAGACACGTTCCGTTCGGCCTACGCCTCCGAACACCCTTCGTCCGTGACGGGTTGGAGTCGGCGGCATGGACGGGTGGCTCGAATTGCACGTTCACAAATCTGACTGTCCATCAAACTTCTCTCTCGGCATCGGCCGAGGGGTGACATTTCCACATGGGGGATCGAGAGCATGAGTACCAAGCCAAGCAGGTGACTGCTGCTGCCCTGAGCGCAGTCGCGTTGATGGTGGGCACGATGTCTGATGCCACTGCGGCCGCTGGCGAGACCATTTACGTGGCCGCGGGTAGCCAGTGGTCAGAGCCCGAAGTGTGGCAGCCCTACGGCAAGGCCAAGCTGGCCTGGCAGGCCGATGGCAACCTCGTCGTGTACTGCAACACGGGCCACGGGCGCCCGGTCTGGGCCTCCGGGACGTACGGCAACCTGGATCCACTTTGAAGTTCCAGAGGGACGGGAATCTTGTCATCTACCGCGCGGACGGCAAGGCGATCTGGGCGTCAGGCACGTTCTGGCAGGGAGCGAACGGCCTGGAGATCCAGATGGGCGGCAATGTGGTGATCTACAAGAACCAGGCGTCGAGCAGCACCCCGGTCCGGGCGACGAACACCTACAACTCCTGCTGACCTAGCCCAGCGCAGGAAGGTCAAAGCCGCGTCGTCCCCGGCGTCCAGGCTTCCGGGGAGCGGCGCGGCCGTGGCGTGGGGCGGGGCCACAGCGGGCCTCTCGCGCTCGCACCCGCCCATCCTCCCGCCACTCCTTCGCTCGGTATCAGCTCGGGGAAGGAGTCGGTGGCCCCTGGGTTCCGCTGCGGCCGGCGAAGGCCCACGACACCCATGGAGAGGTCATCGGCCGTCTCGTCCTATGGGTTGGTGTGCAGTGGCGTTTCGGCGGTGAATCGGGCGCCCCGGGCGGGTGAACCCGCAGCCGGGGGGCTGTCGCTGACGTCGTGGGTGCGGCTACAACCGCCTAGTGATGATCACGATGATGCGGGCCGCCACCGCGGCCGCCGCTGCCCGGCGCGCTAGACATCGACCACATGGTGCCGCTGGCGGAGGCATGGGACAGCAAGTAGGCGGAATTGGTCTGGCCGCTCCATTCCGCGAACGCGGCTGACGGGTTGGTGCAGCCTGAGGGCGGGGAGCCGATCGACCACGTGTCGGCGCGGGCTCTGGGCCTTGGCCGGTGTACCTGACGCCGCGATGTTGCATGCGATGCAACTGTGGCAGGGGCCCGCCGGGAGCTCCTGGTGACCGAATCTCGCGACTGCGCCGGCTGTGCTCCGTCCCGGTGGGCTGGATTCGGCAGACCTACACTGAGCTGGAGGAACGCGACGGGGGAGCAGAGCAATGGACGTGGGTGGGCGTGCGAGCGTGGCGGTCGCCGGGGAGCTTTCCCTGATCGACGCTGTTCGGACCGGGGACATGGCCCTGGTGAAGAGGCTTCTGCAAGAAGACGACGATTACGACAAGCGGACCGCGGCGTTCGGCGTGGCCGTGCAGGCGTTCTCCGGGGGCATCGCCCAACTGCTGCTCGAGCGTGGCGCCGATCCCAGCCAGTGCGGGCCGGACGAGCTGCTGTCCCTGCGCGAGGCGATTGATTCGGGTTCGCCCGCGCTCGTTGCGGCGCTCCTGGACTATAGGATCCGGGGCGGGTACGCCGAGTCCGAGCTGCTGGAGATGCGGGATCTCGCGCGCCGCTGGTACGAGGCGGGGGTCGAAGCCGAACTGCGGCGGCGCACGGGCTCCCAGGACGACCTTGTCCGTACCAGGGTTCAGGATGACGAGTACTACGGAGTCGGCGAGCCTACTCTCGGCGGACTATCCGTCCGGGACGGGCACGGGGCGATCCTCACGGACCTGGAGGAGCTGCTCGCCATCAGCTCCTCGTTCGAGGAGCTGATGGCACGCGCGTTGGACCACGACCAGGACCACGCCGCGTGGGGTCGGGCCAGCATCCTGCTGGCTCACCGACGCGACCAGGAGACCTGGACGGCTGCCGCGTCCCTGCGCACGCATCCGGACCCGTCCCATCGGTTGTTCGGTGCCGACCTGGTGCGGCTGATCGATCTTTTCGACGACAGTGAGGAGGAGGCGTTCGCAGGTCCGACCCTGGACATCCTCGTCGACTGGTCGGCTGAGGAGAGGGACCTCGCGGTCCTCACCATGGTGCTGTGCGGGCTTGGTGGGCATGCCGGTCCGCGTGCCGAAGCGCCCTCCTGGCCTACACCGGCCACCCCGATGCCGGTGTGCGGCGCTTGGTGGCGGAGGGGTTCGGCACATGGGCCGAGCAGCCCGCCTTCTCCGATGATGTCCTTGAGGCGCTGCTCTTGCTGATGACGGACGTCGACACGGCGGTACGGCGGGATGCCTGCCGCACGGTCGGCCGGGGCAGGGACCGCGCTCCCGTCCTCACTGAAGCCATGGCCGCGCTCTTGATGACGCGGACCGCCAGGTCCAGGTCGTCGCCGTGCAGGGGCTTGCTCTCCACGACGACGAGCGATGCGTGGAAGCGGCACGCCGTCTCGGCCCGCCGCGGCCCGGTGTCCTTGACGAGGAGATCTACCTCGGCGATGCGTGGCGGTACGAGTGGCGCCGTAACGGCCGCTGACGCCCCCGCCCGAGCCGCTCAGGCGAGCCGGAACACCAGGGAATACCGCACGGTTCGAATGACGCTCCCCGCCGGCTGGAGCTTCCGCCTGGACGGCGGCGCGGCGTGAGGCGTACGCGAACGACCAAGGCCAGCCGGCTCCCTCGTCGCGGTCACGGCTCGTTCGAACCGGTCGAAGGCGGACCAGCACCCGGCCCAGTGGCTGCCGCCGTCCGCGGACGCGCTGTGCCGGTACGGCGCCGAGTGGACCGCGACCAAGCTCCGCTGGGGCCTCGCGGGCGACGAGGCGGAGCGGGACCGGCTGCTGGACATCGCGGCCGGCTGCGGCGGTACCGGCGTGGAGTTCACCCCCGCCCCGTAGACAGGGGGGCAGCAGGGCTGCCTGCCGTCTCCCGCACTGGCGCGCTCTGCCCTCTCCGTGCCCCGCGCCCGCGCCCCTGGTTCGCAATGCTGTTGCACCTGCGGCCGCCGTCGGCCGTTGCAGGACGCTGGAGCAGGCGACGCTGGATGATCTCGGCCGGTCGGCGTATGTCGTGGTGGGCAGGGACATCACCCTGGTGTCGAATCATCCCATCCCGGACAGGTATCTCCCGCCCGCGGCCCCGGGTGAGGCTATGCCCGGCGGGCTGGACATCGACAGCCAGCCCGTGCCAGTGTCACCGGCCGGCAGTGGCCAGGACGGGCAGCCGTCCAGGCCGGACGTGTTTTCCCGGCGGGCGTGGACGAAGGAGGAAGCCCACACCTACGCGATGCACAGCGAAGGCTTCCTCAGCGCTGGGCAGCGCTCACTGCCGGCGGACACCGGCTTCGTCAAAATCGACGAGAACCGGATCGCACCGGGCTGGTTCGTGGGATCTCCCGGCCGCTGGTACTTCGTCAGGGAGGACGCGCCGGGCGCGGTGTACAAGCAGTTCGTACACGTCGTCCTCCGCGAGGACCCGGACAGCGGCTTCCAGGAAACCTACGTCGTGAACCGCGATCAGCTCCGCGACGTCGCCGAGCGCTGACTGCGACGCCAAGGCCACCGCCGGCTTCGCCCGTTCCTGGCGCGCCGACATCCGTATCTACGGCGAGCCCAATCGTCAGGGCACCGGGCTGGTTCCGCACCTGGAACGAGGTCACCGGCATGACCGACCAGGGCCCCTGGTGGCGCAAGGGCCAGTGCATCAAAGTCACCGGCAGCGCCACGACATGGAAGGGCCACACCTACTACCAGAGCGCTCTCGGCTCGGGCGGTCATTCGCGGGGGGTCCGCGGCGATGAGATCGAGCTCCGGCAGCGGTAGGTCGAGCTACGGGCCGGTATCCGCGACGCCGGCCACACCGTGCGGCTGGGGGCCGGCCCGGCCTGGCAGGGTGTCCTGGGCGAGGTCGCCGTACCGGGGAGTTGAGGTCCGGCGCCCTGTCGCGCGCGCCGGAGCGGTTCAGCCCCAGATGGCGTCAGGCAGGTGCGTGGCGGCTCGGGGGCGCGTCGCGGAACGCGCCCTACGTTGCTGCCGGGTTCGGCGCGGAGGCTGCCGCCGCCGATGGTGGCGGTGCCGCCGTTGCCAGCCCTGCCGCCGGCGCCCGCTGGCACACGGGCCTGAGGGGCCTGGCTGGCGCCGCCGTCGCCGCCGTTGAGGTCGCCGTTGTTGCCGGCCTTGCCGTTCTGGCCGAGGGCGAAGGTCGCCGTCGTCCGGCGGTTGCCCGGGCACTTCACGCTGCCCTCGCCGCCTCCGGTGCCGCCGGCGGACGCGGACCCGTTCTTCTCGCCATGGCTTCCGGTGGTGCCCTTGGCGCCGCCGCCCTCCACGCGGATCTCATTGTCCCCGTCGGCACCGTCCCCGCCGTAGGCGACGGAGCCTCCCCTGAGGTTGCCGAAGCTTCCGTCACCGCCGTTGCTGCTGGCGTCGCTATCGCTGCCGGCCGTTCCGCCGGGCGCCGCCCGCGTGGACGAACACGCTCCACTGTGTTCCGGGGGCGGTACGGAGAGTGCAGGTGCGGGTGGCGCCGCTGCCGCCACCACCGCCCGAGGCGCCGTTGCGTTCGTAGCGGCCGCCGTCACCCCCGCTGGAGTAGATGACGCCCCCGCCGCCTCCACCTCCGCCGCCGCCGGCCCCGACGGCGGTGATCGTGATCCACTCCACGCCTGCCGGGACGGTGTAGGTGTACTCGCCGGGGGTGGTGTAGACCGTGGCGTCCGCGGCGGCTGTGCCGGGGAACCGCTTGCGCCGAGAGCGCCGGCCAGCAGCACCGGCAGGGCCAGCAGTGCGCGCGTGCGCAGGACTGTCATCGGGGTGGTCATCAAAGGGGGGCCTTCCGCAAAGCCAGAGGACGGGCCGCGCACGGCGGCCGGCCAGCTGCCCCCGCATGCGCTCATCCCTGACAGCTGATCAACTCAACATCAAGATCAACTTCACTGGTCGGGGAAGGGTTACGGCCTCACCCCTTCGCAACGCCACGGCCCCATGACGTCGGTACCAGCTGCTCCGCGGGACTCGGTGCAGTCTTCACACAGCGCGAGGACCGATCCGCACCCTGTGTGGCACGCGCCTGAGCGGCTCAGCTGCAAAGCTGGCCAACTGAGCCCGCTTCAGTCACAGCCCTGTCCTGGGGCGTCGCAGCGGCGAGCTGGTCCGCCGCCGACGCGGCCGTGCTGCTGCGCGAGGCCGCCGCCCTGACCGGCAGCCGGCCGCCGGGGACGGGCCCGAGGCCGCGTACCGCGGGCATCAAGCGCGCCGCGGGCCGTGGCCTGCCGAGGGAGTCCTTGCTGATGACGTCTGGATACCCGCCGCTGCCCGAGCCGTTCGCCGAAGCGCTGGGGGAGGCGGCGCAGACCGACCAGCCGACGCGCAGGCCGCACGGTGAAGAACCTCGCGGTCGTCCGCGGGCGATGGCCTACCGCCTGGTGATGACCTTCTCCGACGCGGTTCGCCGAGCCGCCCAGAAGCGCCTTACCGGACGGGAGGAAGAGCTCGGTGAGGACGCCGAGAAGATGGCGCCGGGCTGGTCGGCCGACCACCGACCGCTCGGAACGGAGAACGGCTGCGGCAGACACCGATCCGACGCAGCCACAGGGACGGACGGCTGCGCCCGGCTCGCACCGTGGAGGCCGGGTCCTCGGGACCGTTTACTGAGGTTTTCAGTGTGGGGTCGGTGGGTTGAGGGGCAGGCCGGTGGCGGTGAGGCAGCCGTCGATCAGGTGGGGTCGGAGCTGGATTCTGCGTAACTCGCGGCGGAGTGTGGGTCGAGGTCGTCGGATGTATCGAACGCGGTGTTGGCCATTGCTCTGCGCACGAGGACCAGACGGCCTCGACGGGGTTGAGATCGGGTGCGTACGGCGGCAGCCGGATGGTGGTGAGCCAGTCGTGTTCGGCCTCGTACCGTTTGAGGTCTGCGGCCAGGTGGGTGTTGAGATTGTCCCAGACGGCCACGATCGGGGCGCCGAGCTGAATGTGGGCCCGGACGAGCAGGTCCCGGTAGTCCTGCCAGGAAAAGCTCTTCCGTGCCCCCTTCAGCAGGAGGTGGTTGCGGGGCCGGTGAATCAGCCGACTCCCCTCGCCGTGTTTGTAGCAGCACAGCGCAGCCACCGAGGTCCTTCGTCGGGAGCGGCCGCGGACGTGGATGACTGGGGTGTGTCCGCGCCGGCCCCAGGTGCGGGCGCGTGGCGGCGTCATGGAGAATCCGGCTTCGTCCTCGAAGACGATCCAGCCGCCATGGGCCGCCGCGAGGCTTTTACCCGCGGCCACACCTCCCTCTTCCACAACTCGACGGCGTGTTCGTCACGCTCGAGGGCTCTGCGGGAGGGGGCCTGCCAGGACCAGCCGTGCCGTTTCAGCAGCCGCCACACCGTCGCCACCGACAGACTCACCCGCAGCCGACGGCGGATCACGCTCTGCACCCGGACCAGGGTCCACCGCTGATCCTCGAAACCATGCGCGGCCGGCCCCTTCGCCAACTCCTCCTCAAGCACGGTGAACTGGACCCCACTGATCGTCGGAGAGTTCGCCGGCCCGGCCGAGCGCAAGGCCTCGAGCCCGCCTTCCCGCCAGGCGCGGCGCCAGCGTTCCACCGACCGCACGCTCACCCGCAAGTCCTTCGCAATCACCGCGGTCTTCTCACCCGCCGCAAATCGTTGCCCGGCCTGGAGCCGGATCTTCTCCCGAAATGCCCGACGCTCAGCGGTCAGGCCCCCACCCTCCGGATAACGCATACCAATGGCATACCGCAGGGATCACGAACCGTCACTACACGACGACAACCCGAAATCCTCAGTAGGCGGGCCGCACGGACATCGCCCGCGCCCAACGCCCTTAGAGCTCGTAACACGATCACGATTCGGGTTTGTTGAGGCGTCGCCAGCAGATGAGGCTGCAGGCGAGGGAGACGAAGGCGTCGTGGAGTTCGGTGCGGCGTTCCCAGCGGACGGC
>NZ_JBEZLW010000044.1:0-53978 GCF_040652395.1 Streptomyces sp. NPDC048269 | reverse complement strand
CAGTGCAGGGCGTTGTAGGCGGTCATGAGTGGGGCGACCCGGTCGCGGATGCTCGCCGCCTCCGCCCGGCCCACGCCGAGCCGCTCCGGGCGGTCACCGGCCCCGCCGGCCTGGCTACGCGGCTCCCGTCATGCGGGCGAACACCACCACGTTGCTGTCGTAGTAGTGCTTCTTCGGGTCGAAGTCGCCGCCGCAAGTGACCAGGCGAAGGCCCGCGTGGTCGAGGTTCTTGTAGACCTCCAGCGTGGGGAATTCGGCCTTCGGGTACTCGGCGACCCGGTCCACCGTGAACGTGACCGTCTTGTTGTCCCGCCTCGTCACCTTGATGGTGTCACCGGCCTTCATCGTCTTCAGCTTCTCGAACACGGCGGATGCTCCGTTCCACGTGACATGCCCGGCGATCACGGCCGGTCCCTGGGAGCCGGGGGTCGGCCCCGGCTCGTACCATCCCGCGAGCGCGGGGTCCTTCGGGGTCTGCATGGTGCCGTCCGCGTTCTGCCGCAGCGTCTCCAGGGAGCTGGACAGGCCGAGGGAGGGGATCGTGATCTTCTGCGGCTCCGACCGGGCGAGGGCGGGCTCGGCCCGGCCCGCACCCGTGCCCGTACCGTTCTGCGATCCGTCTGCGGGTGCCTTCCCGGTGGGAGCGGCGTCGGCGGCGGCCGGTGCCCCGCCTTGGAGGGCTTGCCCCTCCGGGGCGGGGGGCTTCACCGCGTTCTGGCCGCCGCACCCCGCGAGGAGCAGCCCGGCGAGGGCGGCGGCCGCCAGGGGGCCTGCGGTCCGCCTGAGGCGGGGCCGTGTGGTGGATGCGGGGGGTGCGCAGAGCGCGGGGGCCCACTTCACGCGCCGCCCCCGGCGATCTCCCCGCGTACGGGGACGGCAGCGGCCCGCTTCCGCGCGACTGCCACCGCACCGGCCACCGCCGCGAGTACGGTGATCGCCGCACCGTCGCGCACCGTCACGGGCACCGCCGCGCGCTGCGGAGAACCGCCTCCGGTCTCGATGCCGCCGACCGGAATGGACCCCACGGCCGCGCCCTTGACCTCCCCGCAGTTGGTCGGAGCCGTGGCCTCCTGGGGCAGCTTCGGGTCGAGCTCGCTCTTGCCGGCGCCCTCGAAGTCGTACTTGTCGTTCTTGTTGCGGTCGATGCCGTGCTGCACGACGTGCAGGTCCTTGATGTGGTCGACCACGTCCTGGCCGACGGCGATCGTCCGCTTGTAGGAGACCTTGCCCTGCTTGTCAGCGACGGGCATGCGCTCCACGGCGAGCCCGCTGGTGGCTTTGGTGTCCCCGGCCGTGGTGAGTGAGATGTTGATGTCGCCGTAGTCATGCGTGGCCTCGGTGTTGCTGAGGACCCCGTCGCCGTCGGTGTCGTCGGTGGCGTCCGGGCAGTGGAAGTCGTGCCCCTTCGTCGAGCCGTGCAGATGCTGGGCCGACGGCTGTCCGGGCACCATGCCCTCGGACTCGATTTGCACGGTGAGTTGGTTGCCTTTGAGGCTGAGCATGACCGTACCGCTGGAGCCGGATTCGTTCAGCTGTGCCAGATCGATCTGGTACGCCTTCCCGCCCTCCGCGAGAGCTGGTCCGGAAAGGCCCAGGGTCAGGAACACGGCGGCGGGTACGGCGGCAAATATCACGAGGCGACCGGTGCGCCTGGCTATCACATTCTTCACATTCGCTCCTGTTCCGTGGATCCCCAGGACGGGAATCGCAGATCGTACGGGGGCTGAAATGAGCTCCTGGAGAGAGGTCTCGCTCCTGCTTCGATGCCCCAACGCCCTTGGGTGAGTGCCTATGAAGAATCTTCAGGCGACTGCCGCGGCCGACAGTCGCCCGCCGGTCATCCAGATGCGGGACATCGCATCGGCCAGGACGGGGAATTGGGCAGCCTCGCAGAGCATTTCCGAGAGCACGAGAATGCCGTGTGCGGTGCACTTCGGATCGCGGTTCCGATGCAGCCGGATGACCGCGTTGCCCAGGGGGCGGCGCCCCAGAGATATCCCCGAACGCCGCACCTCGGCGGCCGTCTCCAAGTCGGAGCGGCCTCCGCCGAACGGCAGGGCTTGCGTTCGGCGGATTCCCGGTGGCGCGACGGAGTCCCGCACATGGCGGACGTACGCCTCCGGCGGGGCCTGCCCGTTCTCGAAGGTGTTGCGGAACCCGACAATGCGAAGGCCCGCGTTCGGTGAGCTGAGCTCGATGTAGAGCTCGATGAACAAGCCCCGCTGCTGGATGCGCACCGGGAGGCAAGGTGTTCCTCCCTCCCTGCGCCCGGCCCTGCTGAAACGGCCCTGAGCCTCATCCGCTCTCGACCGGATGGTTGATGTCAGGAGCCGGTACTCGTCCACCGATGCGTCCGCCGAAGAAAACGACACGGGTTTCAGCATGGCTACCCGCATCAGGTGAAGGAGCCGGAACTCGGACTCCACGGAGGTAATCCGACCGCAATCGGTTCGGTCCTGCTGCACTCACGCACGCACATCCACCGCCTTCGACATCATCCCGATCGTCGACGGGTGGCATCATCCCCGTCGTCCGGTTTCGGTTCGGTCCCGTTCGGTCCCGTCCTTTGTAGTCGCCCTGGCGGCAACCGGGCGAATAGTTGGCCTCTGATGCTAAGAAATCAGCGCGTGATCCCGGTGGGCTGCGCCTGGACGGCTACCGGTGACACGAGTGTCCGGGACGTGACCCGACCCTGCTGGCGGGACGCAATGGGTCGTGAACGAAAGCTGAGCGGGGGAAGCCGCCGCCCGCTGCCCACCGATTCCGTGGCCACGTCCAGGCGCAGCCGTGTGAGGGAGCCGCATACGCAAAGACGCCCGGCCGGAAAGTCCCGGCCGAGCGTTTTCGTGCGTCTGCTACCCGCTGGTGGCTTAGTACCAGTGGTGGGCCTGCCAGAAGTTCCAGGCGCCGACGGGGCTGCCGTAGCGCTCGTTCATGTAGTCCAGGCCCCACTTGATCTGGGTGGCCGGGTTGGTCTTCCAGTCCGCGCCGGCGGAGGCCATCTTCGAGGCCGGCAGGGCCTGGACCAGGCCGTACGCGCCCGAGGAAGCGTTCGTGGCCGTGTGGTTCCAGCCGCTCTCGCGGGAAACGATGTTGTTGAAGGCCGCGAACTGCGCCGGGTCCTTGATCATCTGCTGGGCGATCGCCTTGGCGCTCGTCGGGGCCGCCTGGGCGGGAACCGTGGCGAGCATGGAACCGGCGACACCGAGGGCGAGGACGGTACCGGTGAGGGTCTTCTTGGAAGCGGCGATGCGGCGGATGACGGAGTTGGACACGGATTGACCTTCCGAAGGGGACAAGGGCGGTCGCAGGCATGCCGAAGACATGCGTGAGCCACTCACGCGATGGAGAGGGGTTCGTCGGCGGCGGGTGAAGCACCCGTGCCGCCCGGCGACTCATCCAGTTCTACAGACGCCCCGGGGCCCTGGCAACGACCCCTTCTACTAGGAACCCTCGCAGTAGGGGACTCATGGCCCCGTGCGGGGCCCGGCGGAATCCGTGCAGGTGAGAGCCCGTCCGAGGATGCGATACCGGGCCTGTAGGGACTACTAGCCCGGCTCGTATGTGATGTGGGCCCTATGGGGCGGGTCACCCCAGAAGCGCCCGAATTTCACCGAATGTCACTGCTTGTACCCCTTCGAGAAGCCCGGCCGGATACCGGAACGAGGCAGGAATCGAAGGAAACAGGCGGGTCGAAGGCTGCCTTTCGCGTGGCCGGCTCCAGCACCTGTCAGCCATGTGGCGCCCGGCCCCCTTGGCCCGCCGCCAGCCGGTCGGCGAGCGGCCTGGGCGGCAGCCCGAGGAATGGTGTGCGCGGCCGGGGGCAGGGCGAGCCCTTACGGGGCGCGGGCCCGGTCACCGCGGTCCAAGGGTGCCGGGGGACGTTCAGGCCAGGTGGGTATTCGGCCCCGCGAGCGCTCCGCGTCCACGCTCGTGCGGGGCTGGAGAAGTGAGCGGACGAGGCGCTCGGGTGGTTCGGTGCCCGGCAAGGACCCGGCCCTCCGGGTCGCCGAACGGCGCAGCCGTCCGGAAGTACGCCGACTCGACGAGGCGTTCGCCACGGTCCGGGACCAGCCGGTACGCCCGCCCGGAACCCTGGATGGCGAGTCGGCGCGCCCGGTGGCAGCCTGAAGGAGAAGTCGTAGCAGCGGGAGCGGGCCATGCCACGTGCCGCCCCTGGCGCGCGTGGCGCCTCCACCGCTGGAAACCACTGTTCGTCGCAGGAGGTGGACCTCCTTGAGCAGGCACGCTTCGTTCACGAGAACGGCACGGAGTCTCGCTGTGGCCGGAGTCCTGTCGGCCGCGCTGGTACCCGTATCCGCAGCACCGGCGACGGCCGTCGCGTGCGACGCCGCGGCCGCTGCCCGTGCCCCGAGCAGCAGCAACGACAGCGCCGTGCGGAATGCGGTGGTCTGCCTCATCAACGCCCAGCGCACGCAGAGGGGGTTGTCTGCCCTCACCACGAACCAGGCACTGACAACTGCGGCGCAGCAGCACTCCGCCGCCGCCGTGCAGCTGAAGTGGTGGGGACCGGGCAAGGATTCGCACCGCAACCCGCAGACCGGTTCGACACCGGAAAGCCGGATCAAGGCGGCGGGCTACTGCCCGAACCCCAGGTCATGGGCCGTCGCCGAGATCACGTACACCGGCTGGGGCGGCTCGGGGACCCCGAAGGCCGCGGTCAACTGGTGGATGAACGTCAGCACATGGGGCCACCGCCAGATCATCCTCGACCCGTCGATGCGGGAGATCGGCGCCTGGGCCCAGCCGGGTGCGGCGGACCCTGCGGGGGCCGGCGCGAGCCAGGCCGGAACCTACGTCGTGACCTTCGGACGCTGCCAGCAGTGAACCGGTAGGACCTGTGACCCGGTCCTCTGCTCTCCCAACGCCCGGTAGCGACGAGCCCCGGCGCGGACCGCGGGCAGGCGGAGGAGCAGTTCGGCTGCACCACCCGTGAGTGCGCGTCGTTCGGTCACTGCCGAACCCGGTCAATCGCATGCTCGCGCGCCAACGTCGAGCGGAGGGCCCGGAGAAGTCCACAGATGCCGCCGCACCCCTCGCCGGACCCGGATGCGAGACTGGCCCCGGTCAGCACGGCGACGCGCTGGCTGAGCAGGACGAGCGTGCGGACCGGGCAGGAGGCGCAGTTGAGCATCACCGTCGAGGGGCAGATCGACATATCGGGTCCGGTGGGCAAGCTGCTCCACCGACGGCGGCTGCAGAACACCACGGTGATGCAGTCCTTCGGCATCGACCCCGTCACCAGCGAGGTCTTCGTCCTGCAGGTCGTCGAGGGCAGCCTCACCCTCCCGGGCGAGTCGGGCCCCAAGACCGGCAGGCAGCGGGCGTACGCCGGCGACCTGACCGTGACCCGGCTCAGCCAGGCGGGCACCATCACGGGGCACATGTACCTGCGGGGCTTCGGCCACGGCGTGTCCATGGGCGTCGAGCACCACAACGGTGTGTCGCGGTTGTGGACGGAGACGGCGTCCATCCCCATGGGCAGCAACGTGCCGGAAGAGGAGAAGGAGGGCTACGGCACTGCCGTCACCCACTTCGAGTTCCGCAACGGCGCGGTCATCGACTCCGGTTCCTCACCACTCGCCGTGCCGTACCGGCCGGTGGTCGGTGCCACCAACGTGACCTGCACCATCGACCCCACGACGAACCGGGTGATCGTCCGCTTCAAGAGCGGCACCATGATGTTCGAGGCCTACGACCTGGACAAGGCCAGGGCCGGTGACTGGACGCCGCTGACCCGGATCACCCAGCCGGACGCGAAGGGGGTCTTCCAGGGGTACGCCTCCCTCGGCGGCGTGCTGTACATGCTGGCCGGCCAGGGCTACTCGGACGAGGTCAAGCCGCCCGGCAACACGTACCTGACCGCCGTGGACTTGGCCACTGGCGCCATCCTGGACCAGCAGTTCGTCTCCGCCGCTCCCGGCCTGGAGCTGCGCGAACCCGAGGGAATGGCCGTATCGGTGCAGAACGGGGTGCAGCTTGTGCACTTCGGCTTCGCCGGCGAGGAGCCCGGCCCGCGGACCTGCACCATTCTGTCGCTGTCCGGGGCGCCGGAGGTCGACGGGGTGAAGGTGCTGGCCGATTGGCAGCCGATCCCGCTGGCCAGCGGCGTGTCCGCCGACGTCCGGGCTCCGCAGGGGCGGCTCATCAGCGTCGCGGGGACGACGGTGCTGCAGCTCAGTGGCGGGGTGAAGGGGACCTTCGAGGCGGACACCCGGATCGGTACGCTGCCCGACGCGCTGGCGCCGAGCATGGCGGTCCGGGGCAGTGTGCCGCGCAACAACAGCGGTGGCGTGTGCGCCGCCCGGGTGGAGGCGGACTCCGTGCGGGAGCTCTGGCTCTACGGCGGGCGCTCCACGAACCCCGTGACTTGGGCCCAGTTGGACAACTTCAGCGTGGTCTGGCGCTGACGTCCGCCTCGTCCCCCTTCCCCATCCCCGTCGCCAACCCCTTTCCGCCAAGGCCAAGGAGACCATCCCCCCATGTCCCACAACCGCCGCCGTATCCTCGGTGCCGCGCTCGCCCTGCCCGCCACGCTGGCCACGACGAACCTGGTGGCCGCCACCCCCGCCGTCGCCGCGGGTGGTGTCGAGGCACAGCCGTGGACCGACCTCCTCCTCGAACCGGGTGTCACCGCCCAGACGGGAGCGACTCCGCAGGTCCGGCTGATCACCATCGCCGGTACGGTCTTCCTCCAGGCGCGCGGATCGGTGACCTGCAGCCTCGCCGCCGACACGAAGGTCGCCACCCTGCCGGCCGGGCTTCGTCCCACCGCCCTGGTCCGTGCCACTGCCCCGCGCAACAACAGCCAGGGCATCAATGCCTGCCGTTTCGAGGTCAACACCGCCGGGTCCGTGACCATCTACGGCGGCAACGGCGGAAACCCGATCACCTGGGTCCAGTTCGATTCCGTCCAGACGATCTGGCGCTGAGTGCAGCGAGTGGGGCGGCGTAACCCTGACGGACACGGCCCGCGCCGCCGGCGATAGGGCCGGGGCCGGGCCGTCGCACCTATCATCGCTGTATGGCATGCCGAATCAGCGAACTCGTCATCGACGCGGATGACCCTGGCCGTCTGGCCGCATTTTGGTGCGATGTCCTCGGTTACGTCGAGCTGGCTCGAGAAAGTGACGGCAGCATCGAAATCGGCCCGCCCGGCGTCGGATTCGGCGGAGCGCAGCCAACTCTCGTCTTCAACGCGGGCCGCGACCCCCGGCGCGGGAAGCTCCCGCTGCACATCGATGTCAACGCCACCGACCGCGACCAGGACGCCGAGCTGGCCAGGTTGCTCTCAGTGGGCGCCGTGCCCGTCGACATCGGCCAGACCGGAGAAGAGAGCTGGCACGTCCTGGTCGACCCCGAGGGCAACGAGTTCTGTCTCCTGCGCACTCAGCTGAAGCCCATCTGACGTCCCGCCACATCGCGCAAGGTCCAGCGGAGGGGCGACTCCTCGGCCGGGGTGGGGTTGCCGTTCATCCACGCTCGGCCATCGCGGTCGGGGGGTGACCTTCGGTCATGGCAATCGTTCACCAGCGGTGAGGAAGATGATCACCGGCGCAGCACGGGGTTCGGGCGTCCCGGCGGCAGCGCGAGCGAAACGGTGGACTGCCATGTCAGCTGCGCCATGTGGCTGATCCGCGCCGTCTGGACCGCAGCCGCGGCTCTGCTGCTGATGGGCTGCGCCGGGTCTCCGACCGCACCCCCTGCCATCCCAGCAGGCGAACAGGCCCGGACTGACCTCATCAAGACCGCGCAGCGAGCCCTCGTCACACGCTGCCTCGCAGGGAATGGCCTGACCCTGCCGACCGCACGGGCACGCTTGGAGTCCCCCGAGGACAAGCGGCTGCAGGCCGCCTTGTTCGGCACCGACCCCCGTGAGCTGTCGCTCGAGTTCCCCACCGGGTACACCGTCACCGCCAACACGGACGGCTGCCTCGCCAGCGCGCAGCGCGCCCTGTACGGAGATCAGAAGACCTGGTTCCAGGCCGAGGTGATCGTCAACAACCTGCGTGCGGAAGCCCAGTCCCGGATGACGACCGATCGGGACCACCGGGCCGCAATGGCGCGCTGGACCCACTGCACCGGGCGACCGTCCGGCAGCCGTCCGCAGAAGCAGGACCGGGCCGTCGCCGATCGTTGTCGCCGCGAGAGCGGCCTGGCCGAGATCGAGGCCCGCCTGGAGCCGGCCCTGCTGGCGGAGGTACGCGCCGAGCGACGCGGCCAATTGCGTACCTACGAGCAGCTGCGCTCGGTCGCCTTGCGTCGTGCGCAGAACCTTGCAGGGGCCACCGGGCTCCTGGAAGCCCCGGGCGGAGGACCGACCCGGTGACCGATCCCAAGCAGGCCGAACCGAAAGGGCCGACACCAGATGACCATGCATCGAATCATCACGTCCGCCGCCACGGCGCTCCTCGCCTTGACGGGAGCACTGACGCTCTCCACACCAGTCGGCGCAGCCGACTGCCCGAGCGGGCATTTCTGCGCGTGGGAGCACGCCAACTTCGACGGGCAGCGCGCCAACTGGTCAGGTGATGACGGCTGGTGGGAGAGCTGGATCGCCGACGAGGACTCCTCCTGGGCGAATCACGGCATCTCAGGTCCGGGCGTCAAGGACCACGTCAAGGTGTACTCAAGGGCACATCAGGGCGGGCACATGACCATCTGCCTGTCCCCGGGCCAGGAAGTCGGCCACGACGGGGCAGCGAACGACAACGGCGACTCCCACACGTGGGCGATGAGCTGCTGAGCCAAGCACGTGTCCGCCGCGGAGCCCGGTCCGCGCGTGGGCCCGGGCTCGTGCTGCCGTCCGCGCTGCCCCGTACCCGCAGGCTCGGCAGCGCAGCGGACACGCTGCCGGGCCTCTGCAACACGCCCAGCGCGTAGTCCAGGTCCTCCAACGCGGCCCGCGCGCGACTCCTCGATGCTGCGCAGGGCGGCCAGCGGCGCCACCGGGGCGGCGGAGATCACTTCGCCCGTCGCCTGTTCGAGGGCAGGCTGATCGAGCCCAGGAGGAGGGGCCTCCGGTCGACTGGCCGAAGAGCGGCGTGTCCCTACCCGAGCGCACGCTGGTAACGGAGCTCGGTGAGTGTGGTGTCGCCGTAGACGTCGTCTTGAGAGCCGCCGTCGGGCTGGTAACCAGCGCGCTCGTAGAAACGACGGGCCTGCTGGTTGTCACCGAGAACCCACAGGACCAAGGTCTGGAACCGCTGCTCCTCCATGCGCGAGTGAACCTCGCTGAGGAGAGTACGGCCGACGCCCTGCCCGATGAGGTCGGGACGAACGTAGAAGGCGTAGATTTCACCTGCTCGTCCAGCACCGGGTACCTGGCCCCGGTACGGACCGAAGCTGATCCATCCCACGAGATCGCCCGAGGTGAGGGCGACGAGGTCCGTCGACTGACGAGGCGGCGCGGAGAACCACTGCCTCCGTCGTTCCGCATCGCCCTCGATCGTCATCGCATCCAGGTACGTCTGTGGAACGACCCCGGCATAGGCGGACTGCCAGCCCCGCACCCGGATCGCCGAGACAGCCTCGATATCAGCTTCACGCATCTCCCGCACCTGCAACATCACGCCACCGTAAGGCCCAGGCGTGTCAGCAAGAACTGCTTTACCCACCACGCTGCTTCGACCTCTGCACGCGCGCACTGATCGTGCACAGGGTGTCCAGGTCGGCGGTGGGCGGGCCTTGGTGTCGGCAGCGCCCGCGCCGCGGGACCGCGGAGGATGTCCGCGAGGACGCGGGGCGACGCCAAGCGGATCTTCGTCTACGCCGACTTCGATCCCGACGCCTGCCCGGCCTTCCGTCTGCAGCTCCAGATGGACTGAGCCGGCTGCCGGGGGCGGTCACGCTCGTGCGAGGCGTGGGACGCTCCCGGCGGAGCTTCCGGGCGGAGAGTCCACGTCTGATCGGGCGACCTCAACCCGGTAGGGCCGGAGTGGGTGTGGGTGAGTGTGAGTGGCGAACGGACGGCGGCTGCACGCCGTACCAGCGGCTGTCAGGCCTCGGCGTACGCGACGAGGATCAGTGTGCCCAGAGCCGTGGGCACGTACAGGACGCGGACCCCGGCCTCGCGGTGTTCGCGGACAGACCCGTGCTTCGACAGCACGCCGATCTCCGGGTTCCGGGAGACGGCGACGAGCACCGGATCGAGCCGCGCGCGCTCCACCTCGGACATGCGCTCGATCTGCTCCTGCGCCACGTCGTAGAAGACGACGCGCGCACGTCGCGGGCCGTGCTTGCCCATCAGGCGACGTGTGCGGTGGAAGGGCTGTCGTCCAGCGGGGGTTGCCCGAGGTTCTCCCGCAGGTCCTCCCACGGGGTGATCCGGTCCAGATCGATGCCCTCGCCGGCCAGGCGCTCGAGCACGTACGCGATCTGCGGATCATCGGCCACCAGGTCCCGCGCGTCTGCGCGCAGCGCGTCCTGCTCCGACTCGTCGAAGACGATCCGCATCGGGCCCTCCCGGAATTAGGTGCTGCCCCGAGGCTAGCGCAGGAACCCTCCCGCCCGGGACCGATCGGCCGTCCCCGACCCGGACCGGCGAAGCCCGGCGCACGCAGCCGCGGGCGCGCAATGGGCGCCGGGGCAGGGGCTGTTGCAGGCCCCCACGGGTGTTGCCGGCTACGGGGCTCCGCTACCGCGTCCCTGCCCGAACCACGGCACGCCTGGGCAGTCCCGGTTCTCTGTGCGTGCCACGAATTGCCGTACGGCCCGCCCCTCCCCTGCCCACTTGCAGGGCGTGCGGCCAGGTCACGGGGTCACGGTGGTGGGGTGGTTGCCGAGGGCGGCGGCGAGGAGGGTGCGGAGGTGGTCGGCTTCCGGAATCAGTGTGGCCTCGATCTGGTCGTCGGTGCGGCCGGCCAGGGTGAGTTCCTGGATCCGCCGGAACAGCAGACGGTCCGCTGCGGCGATCAGGGCGGCGGCGGCCCGGGGCGCGATGGCCGGTTCGGGATCCGTGGCGGTGGAGGTCAGCGCTGCGGCGAGTGCTTCCTCCCGCTGATCGTGCAGTTCGCGCAGCCGGGCGGTGAGGGTGGGGCTGTCGGCGACCATGCGGGCGAACGAGGGGCCGGTGAAGCCGACGACGGGGTTGTGCTCCAGCAGGGCGGTGCGGAACGTCCGTCCCAGAGCGGTGAGCGGGTCTTCGCCGGGTCCGCGCTCGGCAACGGTCCGGGCCAGGCCTTCGGTGAACGCCTCGTGATGGTCGAGGGCCAGGTCTTCCTTGCGGGGGAAGTAGTTGGTCACCGTCTTCTTGGCCACGCGGGCGGCGGCGGCGATCTCGGCGATGGTGGTCTGCTCGAAGCCCTGCTCCATGAAGAGCTTGGTCGCGCAGTCGGAGATCAGCTGCCGGGTCTCCCGCTTCTTGGACTCACGGAGCCCCAGTTCGATACGCATGAAGACATCTTACCCTCGTAGCAAAATTACGCTTGACCGATCCGAAGCTCTCTGCGAAAGTTACGTCTGTCGCAAAATTCGTCCGAGTGAACGGATCTGCATGCGCAAGCTCACCTACTACGTCGGCACCACCATCGACGGGTTCATCGCCGCTCCCGACGGCGATTTCGACTTCTTCGACCCGTGCCTCACCGAGGACTACCTCCCGCACTTGATCGGCGAGTACGCGGATACCCTCCCCACGCCGGGCCGCGCCGCCCTCGGCGTTGCGGACGCACCCAACACCCGTTTCGACACGGTGCTCATGGGCCGCGGCACAACGCCGTGGGTCTGAGCGGCGGCCTCACCAGCCCCTACGCCCACCTGCGGCAGATCGTGCTCTCCCGCTCGCTCACGACCAGCCCGGACCCGGCTGTGGAGGTCACGGCGGAGGACCCGGCCACCCTGATGCGCAAGCTCAAGCAGGAGGACGGGCTCGGGATCTGGCTCTGCGGCGGCGCCGACCTGGCGGGCCAACTGCTCCCCGAGATCGACGAGCTGATCGTCAAGCAGTACCCGCTCGTGGCCGGCACCGGCATCCCGCTCTTCCGCGCCGACTTCTCGCCGCGCGCCTTCCGGCTCGCGGACAGCCACGTGTTCGAGGGCGGCAACCTCATCGTCACCTACACGAAGGCCTCCGATTAGAGCAGCACCGCTCGGCGCCCGCGCACACGTTCACCGCCCGCACCCGCCACGCCGGACGAACCCGCCACGCCCGTCCCACAACGCCCTTTTCCGCCATGCCCGAACCTGCCAGGAGATGCCCTGAACGTCACCACCTCCACCCTGTCCCTCACCGTCGCCGACGTGGACGCCTCACGCGAGTTCTTCTGCACCCACCTCGGCTACCAGGTCGCCATGGCCGCCGACGGCTTCGCGTCCTTGACGCGCGGTGACGCCGCCCCCGACATCGTGCTGCTCCGCCGTGGAACCGAGGTGCTCCCACCCGAGCAGCGCGACCGCCAGGCGGGCGGTCTGATCCTCGCTCTCACCGTCACCGGCCTCGACGCCGAGGAGCGGCGCCTGCGCGAAGCCGGCGCTCCGATCACCATGCCGCTGCGCGAAGAGCCCTGGGGCGAGCGGCTGTTCCAGCTGACCGACCCGAACGGAGTCGTCGTCCAGTTCGTCGAGTGGGCCACCCCCGACGGGCCCGCGCAGACCCCGGCGGCCGAGGAGCCGACCATGCACGTGATCACCCCCGCCCCTGAGAACGTCACCGCTTCCCCGAACGCCACCATGACCGCCCTGGCCGCCCCCAGCCGGGGCAGCGCCGAGCTCAGCACCTGGACCGTCGCGATGGAGGCCGGCCAGACCGGCCCCGAGCACTTCATCAGCCGCGAACAGGTCTGGACGGTGACCACCGGAGCCCTTCAGGTCACTTGCGGAGGCCGCACCGAGAAGATCACGGCCGGGCAGACCTTCGTCCTCCCGCCGGACGTGCTCCGCCAGGTCCACGCCCCGCAGGCAGCCGAAGCCCACGTCTCCATGCGCTCGGACGGCGTGGCCTCCGTGCCCGGCACCGAGGGCACCCGCATCCTGCCCTGGGCCCAATGACGGCCTGCCTCAGGCCCCGTCCCGCCCCTCGCAAATCCTCAGGCGGCCGGGACCGGACCGTGCCCCCCGGGGCACGGTCCGGAGCGGGCCGGGCCGTGCCCCGGGCTGTTAGCAGGCGCTGATCGCCCCGCCCGCTATCAGGCCGCGTCGACCCACAGGTCGGTGCGGTGGGCATCGACGAGAGCGCTGATGCGGGTGATTACGTCACTGACCGGCCGCGGGTCGAGTCGGCGTCCGTCGCGCAGACGCAGCGCGACCTGATCGCCGGCGGCCTCCTTGGCGCCGATGACGGCTTGGTAGGGAACCAGGCGGGCCTCCCGGATGCGGGCGCCCAGACTGCCGCGTTCCGGTCCCGCGATCTCGGCACGCAGTCCGAGGCCGGCGCATCGCCGAGCGAGGGCTGCGGCGTTCGGCAGTTCGGTGTCGGAGACCGGAAGGATCACCAGCTGAGTGGGAGCGAGCCAGGCGGGGAAGGCGCCGCCGTGCTGTTCGATGAGATGGGCAACGGCTCGCTCCACACTGCCGATGATGCTGCGGTGGACCACGACCGGCCGATGTTTGGCGCCGTCCGCACCGATGTAATGCAGGTCGAACTGCTCGGGCTGGTGGAAGTCGACCTGGACGGTGGACGGGGTGGACTCCCGGCCGGCGCCGTCGGTGACCTGGACGTCGATCTTGGGGCCGTAGAACGCGGCCTCACCTTCGGCCGCCTCGTAGGGCAGTCCGGAGCGGTCGAGGACGTCGGTCAGCAGGGCGGTGGACCGTTGCCACTTCTCGGGTGCGGCAACGTACTTGCCACCGGAGGCCCGGGAGGGAGAGCCGGTAGCGGGTCGGGGTGATACCGAGCGCCTCGTACGCCTGGCGGATCAGCTCCAGCGCTGCCCGCGCCTCGTCGGCGACCTGGTCCAGGGTGCAGAAGATGTGCGCGTCATTGAGCTGGATGGCCATGTAGTGCGCCCACTGCCCCGAAATCTCGTACAGCTCCCGCTTGCCGAGCACCGGTGAGTAGACGTGCCGGTACCCCGCTCGCCGCTCGGCGGCGCGGATGTACTCCTCCAGGGTGTGCCGTACGGTCGCGCCGTCGGGCAGCCAGTACGGCAGGCCCGCACCGATCAGCGGGTCGGTGTCGAACAGGCCCAGTACGGCCGAGCTTGCGATGGTCATGCATGGCGGTCTCCTCACGGACATCGGGCGAGTGACCGCAAGCCGAAGCCCCGGGGCACTCGCCCCGGGGCTTCGGACTGAGACATCTGTCAGCGCGCCGGGACACTCTCCGGCGTCGTCGTCATGGCAGCGCGCTTCATGCCGAAAACGTTAGCAGGCAGGCGCGGTGTCCACACGGCCATTCCTCCCACCGAGTCCGGGACCGCCTCCGTCCGCGCACCCACGACGTTCGCCTCGCGATCGGCGACTCCCTGAGACCTCCGGCCCCTCAGTCCCGGGGCGGGCTCGCGTCCCCGGCACCGGTCTCACAGCCTCGGTGGGAGCGGCCGGCCCAGAAACCCGGCAAGCCGGTCGATGGCCGGAGCGGTCTCCTCGACGGGTTGCGGCTCGGCGAACCGTCCCGTTCGGGACTGAGTGGAGAACTGGACCTGAACGAACGTCAGGGCCTGCTCGGCAAGGTCTTCGGGCAGCCGGGCAGGAATTCCGGTGGCCTGGGCGAGGTCCCATCCGTGAGCGAGCAGATCGTACAGACGGATCTGCAGGCGCTCGGCGCCCGTGGCGCTCCCCAAGGCTCCGCGATAGCTCTGCTCGAGTACCCCGGGACGGGAGAAGGCGGCCTGCAGCGCTGCGCTGGAGGACCGGTAGGCGCCGACCGGGTCGTCGCCGAGGCTGTCTGCTCCGCGCTCGGGCATCGGGCCGCCCTCGATCATGGCTGCGAACACCAGGTCCATGCCGACCAGGTGGTTGACCACCTCGCGCACGTTCCATTCCGTACACGGCGTCGGAGCCTTCCATTGCTCGAACCGGATCTCGGCGATCAGGTCGGCGACGGCTTTGGACGCGCGTGCGAGATCTTCAACAGCAACGGTGGTCATCCAGGGAGACTATGCCGCCATCTGCCGAGCTGCCCACGGGTTTGTGCCGATGCGGTGTGGCCCTGTCGAACCGGGATCGCGGGATCGCTCGGCGCCGATGAGCGGCACCTCACAGTGCCTCCCCTGCCCACCGAAGTCGGCGGCGACCAGCCCGGCGCACTTGCGGGCGTGCCGGATAGGAACCAGGTCACCAGCCGCAACCGCATGACGCGCGGAGGTCAGCCGCCGTTTGCCGAGAAGTGCTGGTAGTCGGGGTTGGCCCAGCCGCCACCCCAGTGCCAGCCCACCTTCTCGAAGGCCCGGGTGATGACGTCGCCGGGGCGGATCATGCCCGGGGTGAGGCGGTCGCGCCGCAGATACCGGCGGCCGGCGGGCGGGCGGGCGGTGCCTTGGCGGTCCACGTACGGGTTCTCCACCGGGTTGACGTCCACTGCCTCCCCGTGGGCGTGCCGGGAAAGGCGGCTGGGATCGGCGGTGACCTGCCGGCAGTTGAAGGCGGAGGTGTTGTCGTCTGCCATCGCACGGGCATCGTCACCGCCGTAGACCGCGGCCGACCGCATGCGACGGATGGGGAACCTCGCCTCGAACGCCTTGCCGAAGACGTACAGGAGGGGGCGGACCGACCGTTCGTGGACGACGAGTTCACCCCGGTGGACCTTGCCGTCGAAGCCCCAGTGGTTCATCCGGATCAGCCGCAGACGGTCGGGGCCGACCGGACAGCCCGGCCCGTACGTGGCGCCCAGCGCTGCGGCCGGAACCCTGTCCACCTCGGCGGCCAGCGCAGCGTGGGCCTGGACACGGGCGGCGAGCGGGTGCGAAGGGACGGCCGTGCAGGCGAGGGTGGCGGTACACAGCACGGCGACCGCCGCGACGGCAGTGGAGACAAGGCGCACCTCATCACGGTACGGGGCCCGCCAGGCCTCGCCGCACCTCACACGGAGCGGGCTCAGCCCGAGTCCCGCGGAGTGGGGCGTACCTCGAAACCGAGCAGTTCCACCGGCGCGGGTGTCTCCTCGCGGACCTCGACAGCCCGCACCTCGGCCGCCGCCGGTCCCGTACGCGCCCATCGCACCATCGCCGCGACGGCGCCCTCGGCTCCTTCGAACAGCGCCTCGACATCGCCGTCGGGCAGATTCCGTACCCAGCCCGACACCCCCTGCGCAAGCGCCTCACGGCGGCAGGTGTCCCGGAAGAACACCCCTTGCACGGCCCCCGACACGATCACACGCTTGCGTACCATGCTCCGACCATAAGGCCGGGTCTGCCCCAGTACGGAGTGGCTGGTCCCGCCGTGTCGGCTCCGGCAGGGACGGGGTCCGCAGCGAAGATCCTCGACGTGGCGCGCAAGGCCATCTGCTCCTGATGTCTGGTCTCGCCGTGCCCGAGACGCCGAAGGAGAAGGTGCTCAGACGCGCCACGGTGCGCTCGGCCGACCGCAACCGGTTCCACGAGGATGGTCGGCGAGACGGCTGTGACGGTCGCCTTGCGGGCAGGGCCGTCTGGACCAGTCGCGGGGGCCGAGGCCGGCGCGCGTCAACGTCGTGATCCGCTACTCATCCTCGGGGCCGGTGAATCCCGTCAGGCTGCACCGCGCTGCCGTGCCCGCCTCACCGTCCCTGGAATCGGGCCCCGAAGCCCTCCGGCCGGGGGGCGGCGGCGGTCCGGGACCGGATCGCGGCCTGCCGACCACCGCCGGTGTGCGCGAAGTGCGCTGCTTTCGATGCCACCATCCTGGCGGAAAAGGGGGCAGCGCGGTGAAACCGCACAGCGATGAGAGGGAGGACCGTGACGCCTCATGCGGTCGATGAAGCAACCCAGCCGATTCCGGGACAGACCAAACCGCCCGTCGACACGCTCGGCGCCCTCCCCCGGGCCGCCGGGCCGGCGGTGGGGCGGCCCGACGCGGAGCTGCTGATCGCCGCGTCCGTGCTGCTGGCGGACGCGGCCCTTACCGCGAAGCGGGCCGGTGCGGAACTGACCGGAGCGCTGAGCAGTTGGCGGTTCGGACTGGCCGCACTGCGCCGTCCCGGGTGGGCGCTCGGCACGGCGGTGTCCTGTGCCAAGGCGCTGACCAGCCCTTCGGGGCTCGGGTTCGGGCCGAACGGCGGATTCGTCGGGGAACTGGCCCGAATGGCGGGGAGCGTGACCTACCGCCGCCCGGCCGCCGTGGCCATGGCCGTGGACGCCTTCGCGCTGAGGATCGAGGCGGCGGCGGTCGAGCACCCGAACCTCGACTCGGCACTGGCGAGGCGGCTCACCGACGCCATGGTGGAGGGAAACCGGTGGGAAGCGCTGCGGGCGCTGCACGCACTGGTCGAGCGGCTGGGTGTGACCCGGGCCCTGACGACCGTCAGCCCCGTGATCATGGAGCTGCTGGCGTTGCTGGGGCTGCTCGACGAGAATCCGGTCAACGACAGCTTCTCCTGGGTGACGCTCGCCGGCGGGGTGCCGGCCACGGATCCCTTCTTCGGGCTGCCGAGTTCGGTGCTCCGGTACCTCAATCCCGGTCCCGGACGCGCGGAGCGGATCGAGCCGGACTCCATCCTGGCGAAGGTCCTGAGGACGTCCCGCAACGACATCGTCAGCTACATCAACGACATCGGCGCGCTCGGCAACCACGGGCTGGCGCTGCTGCGGCGCGTCGAGTGCGCCGACGGCCACGTCAGGCACGTACTGCTGCTGCCCGGTACGAGCTTCGGGCTGCCGAGCAACAGCACCCCGCAGGACCTGGTCGGCGCCTTCGACGGGAGCCTGCGCTCCGACACGACCTACACGCGCGCCGCGCAGAAGCTGCTTCGGCGGGCGGGGTTGCCGGCCGGGTCGGAGCTGATGCTCGTCGGACACAGCCTGGGCGGGCTGACGGCCATGAACCTGGCGATGGACGTGGAGCTGGCATCCACCTACCGGATCACGCACGTGGTCACGGTCGGCTCCCCCATCGACAACAAGCGCCCGGCCGACCACACCACCCAGGTGATCAGTCTCGTCAACAAGCACGACGTGATCCCCATGCTCGACGGGCGCGGGCCCGCCTCCCCCCACGACATCCCCGCCGGCTGGGTCGAACTGACCTGGCTGGACGAGTCCTACGACTACCCCCTCTCGCACGCGCCGCAGGCCTACTCCGGCACCCTGCGCGGGGAGATGGCGCACCACCGGGACCGGGTGAACGAACTGATCAGGGCCTACGACGGTGAAGTCGTCGGGAACCAGCCGTACATGCTCCGCGACAAGTGACCACGAGGGAGACCGACCGATGACCCGTGCCGATGGCAAGACCACGACGGTGTCGCGGCCCGAGACGGCCTGGCCCATGGAGAACCTGCTGTTCAGCGCCGCACTGGTGGCCCCGCGCATGCCGTGGGCGGACCTGCCGGCGCGCGCGCTCGGCCTGGACGCGCTGACCCGCGAAGGGCTGACGCGCCGGCTGATGACGCATCTGCAGGGCGGCCGGGACGGGCGCCCGGTGCGGCTGCGCACGCCCTTCGGCACCTTCCTCGTGCCGCTGACCCGGGCGGACGCCGAAAGCCTGCTGACCCGGGCCCACGGCGCGGGGGCTCTCGGGACTCCGTCCGGTCTCGCCGACGGACGCCGGTACGGACTGTCGCCGCACGTGGCGCCGGCGGGCGCGTGGGACGTGCTGACGGAGGGCGGACTCGACGGGCTGACCGTCCAGGTGTCCGAGTACCTGGCTCCGGTGGTCGGTGCCCGGAGGGAGGACGGCACCCTCGACCAGGATGACTGGCGCGACGGCATGCTGCGGCTGAGCCGGCGCGTCGTGCTGGGGGCGGGCGCCGCCGAGGACACCCTGTTGAGCGAGGTGGTCACGGCGGCGGCGGGCGCCGCGGGCAGCCGTTCGTACGAGGCGCGGGCGGCGGCCGTACGACGACGGGTGGCTCCGTACCTGGCCGATCCCGAGCCCGGCTCCCTGGCCCATGGGCTGGCGGACCGGGGCCAGGACGCCGCGGAGACGCACCTGGCCGTCGCGCACGCGCTGGCCATGGTGTCGGCAGCCACCGGTGCGTCGGCGCTCCAGGCCCTGGCCCTGCTCGGGGCAGGTGCGGCCGGTTCCGGTGGGCGTACGGGTTCCACGGGGACCGTGACGTCGGCCGAGGAGGCCGTGGACCGGGTCCTGGACCATTACCCCGCACTGTCCGCCGTGGTGTACCCGGTGCGCGCGCCGCTCGGCGGCGACGGTCCGGCGATCGGAGCCGGGGACGAAATCCTGTACGTCCCGAGGCTGTTGGGGCAGCGCACGGAGGGCGAGGGTACGGATCCGGCGTGGGCGCTGTGCGGGAATCCTTCCGGCTGTGCTCTCGCACGGTTCGCCGCACTCGTCGGCCAAGAAGTCGTCCGCGGGATCACGGCAGAGGTGCGCCCCGTGCTCCTCGCTCCGCGGTTCGCAGGGGACCGCCTGCCGGACTCCCTCGACCCCCGGACGGTGGTCGTGGCCCTCGCCGCGTGCGAGGGTCCCGGCGGGACTCCGGACGGGCACGGCGAGCCGCCGGCGGTCGGCTCGACGGTGACCGCACCGCTCTCCGCCTCCGGGGCGCGGGGGCGGGCCGGCGCGGACCGGCTGGACCGGCACGCCGAGAGCCTCTCGGTCTGCGCCGCCGACACGGGCTGGAACGGGAGCGAGGCCGGCGAACGGTTCCGCATGATCCTCCTCGCGCACGCCGACCGGTGCTCCAGGGCGGCCGCCGACGTACGGCATGCCGCGAGGCGGTTGTCGGACTGACCTGCGTGCGGAGGTGCCGCTCCTGCCCCGGCCCTCGAACGGACGACCTCCCGCGGTTCCGCCCCGATCGGCCGTGATCAACAGAGCTCACGGGCGTTGAACCGGCGGGAAACCGTCTCGCCGACACCTTGTCGATGACGTGCGATGTGAGAGTGAGGTTCGACCGTGAGGGACAACGTGGCCGAGATGATCAAGGCGACCGGGGCGGAACTCCGCTCCGCCGGGCGGTTGCTCGGCGAAGCCGGCGGGGTGGCGTGGGACCGCCTCCTCGACTGGCTCGTCGACGACTACTTCCGGGTGGTCGCGCTGGGCCTGGAGAACATCCCCGCGGAGGGCCCGGCCGTGATCGCCGTGAATCACTCCGGCGCCTGGGGTCTCGACGCGTTCGTACTGGACAAGGTCCTGGGCAGGGCGTTGGACCGGCGCGTCCGCTTCCTCGCGGCCCCGTTCGTCTTCCGCACCCCCATCCTGGGTCGGCACGCGCGCCGCAACGGCGCGCTGCCGATCGGTCCGACGGCCGGGGTCGACCACCTCAACGCGGGCCGGCTCGTCGGGGTGTACCCGGAGGGGATCGCCGGTCTGGAGAAGCCGTTCAGTGAGCGGTACCGGCTGCGGTCCTTCAGCCCCGGTTTCGCGGTCGCTGCCATCCGCTCGGGTGCCCCGGTGGTACCGGTCGGGATCGTCGGCGCGGAAGAGGCGTGCCCCAAGCTCGGTGAGGTGCCGACCCTCGCTCGGCTCCTCGGCATGCCGTACTTCCCGCTCACCACGCCGTTCCCGCTGCCGTCCAATTGGACGATCACCATCGGGGAGCCGATCCCGGCGCCGGCCCGGCCCGAGGGCCTGGCCGCCCGCCGGGACGCCGCCCGGCGGCTCAGCGAAACCACGCGAACTGCCGTTCAGGAACTGATCGACCGCGAACTGGCGGAGCGGGAGAACCTGTTCGACTGACCCCGCGGTGCGGGCGCACGGCGTCCCGGCCGACTGGCCTGCGACAGGTCTTGGCCGTCGCCGCCCTCGGTGGAATCCGACCGCGTCCGCCCGCTTCGCCTCCGAGTCAGGGGGTGTACGGCGGAGCACGGTCCTCACCGAGAACTGTCAGGTGCCGCTGCGGGCACGGTCGAAGCCCTCCCGAGCGGCCGCTTGCCAGGCGTCGACGAGGTGGCGCACGGACGGATAGCGGCTCTCGGGGTCGGCTGCCGTGGCTTTGCCGATGACGGCCAGTTGGCCGGAGGTTCCTCTCCACTGTTCCTCCTCGTCGCCCGAGTCGAGGAGCAGCCGCATGGCCCGGCCTAGGGTGAATACGGTGGTGCGGATGTCGATGCGTGAACCCTTCACGAACTCCTCGGGAGCCATGAAACGGGCCGAGCCAGGCAGCCGGTCCGCCTCCAGGGTGAACGGGCCCGGGCGGTACTCGTCCAGGTCGCACAGCCTCATCTCGTGCTTCTCGAAGTCGTACAGCATGCACCCGTCGTAGAGATCGACGGCGACGAGCCCGCCCTGTTCGACAGCCAGGTGCGCGTGCAGGATCGAGTCCACGGCAGCGAGGACGGTGGGAACCGGCAGCCTGCGAAACCGTGCCAGGGGGCTGTCGGGGGCGCTCCTGCCCCCGTGACGGGATCGCGTCGGGTGGTAGAGCACCTGCCCTTCGACCCACGGATGGACGAGGGCCAAGCCCTCATCCGTCGTGAACGAGTGCAGGAGCGGCACGATCGCGGGGTGGACGACGGTCTTGTGGACGAGGACCGCCCGGTTCAGCGACGAGACACCGAGCGGCGTCGCGGCGCTCTTCACGAACCAGCGCCGCCCCCCATCGAGCACCCCGTAGGAGACACAGCCGGAGTCCTGGTCATCGAACCTACGGAAGACGGTCCCCGTCCGCGCAAGAAAGGCCTCAAGGGAGGGAACGTGCGTGACGCCGAGAATCTCATGCCTGGTCATGCCAACAATGCTGCCACCCACCCGTGCCGTCCCCACCCTTGCTTCACCTATCGACATTCGATAGATTTCCATCGCAACTCGATGGAAGGACAGACCGTGGGAAAGCTGACAGTGGGTGCGCTGCGCGCCGTGCTCGTGGTGGTGCTCGCCGGCACCGTGTTCGTACAGGCATTGATGGTGTGGGCGTTGGCCACCGACCCGGAGGACGGGTCGCTCCCGCTGACCCCGCTGCGCGTGATCACGATCCTGGGCATGGTGTCGGCGCAGGTCGCCCTGGTCAGCGTATGGCGGCTGGTGGCGATGGTGCGACGCGGAACCGTGTTCTCCCACGCCGCCTTCCGGTACGTGGACGCCGTGATCGGCGCGATCGTGGCGGCTTCCCTCCTGTGGTTTACGGTCACGGTGCTCAACGCGCCGGGCCAGCGGGACGACCCGGGCGTCACCGTCATCATGGGCGGGGTCGGCTTGGCCATCCTGGGGGTCGCGCTCATCGTGCTCGTGCTGCGGATGCTGCTCGCCCAGGCCGTCGCGCGCGACGTCGAAGCGGCGCAGATGCAGGCCGAGTTGGACGAGGTGATCTGATGCCGATCGTCGTCGACATCGACGTGATGCTGGCCAGGCGGAAGATGTCCGTGGGCGACCTCGCGGACCGTGTGGGGATCACGCCCGCCAACCTGGCGGTACTCAAGAACGGCCGCGCCAAAGCGGTGCGCTTCGCGACGCTCGCCGCGCTCTGCGAGGTGCTCAAATGCCAGCCGGGCGACCTCCTGCGCTGGGAGGGCGAGGACGCCGCGGGCGGATGACGCGCCCGGGGCTGACATCGCCCGGCACCACCGGCCCGTGACACGGCCGGTCCGCTGTCACCGAAGCGGTGCCTGCCGGCGGAGGCGACGCCGCGGCCGCTGCTGGGCCGCATCGACGGCGACGTGTGGGACCGGGCGGTGGGCCGCTGGCCGGTCGGCCGGCGCGCTGGGGCCTACGGTCAGCTGCACGCAGTGGCGGTAGACGGCAAGACCCTGCGCACAGCGGCCAGGGCCACGGGCCGAACCGGACCCCGGCTCGGCCGGAGGAGCAGTCCCGGATGCAGCTCCGCGAGGCGTTCGCCAAACTGATCGTGAAGCACGGCACCGTACCGGTGGTCGTCGGCAGGCCGCAGCCCGCGACGTTTCATGTCGCGGACGCGGCCCGGGCGAGGCCGCACACGCCGCGGTCCATCGAGCTCACCGACGAGCGATCACGGAGCTGGAGATGATCGGTTTCCCCGTGTCCGTGCGCTCCCGTACGGAGGGCGAGTCCGGGTGGGCGAGCACCGCCGCTGGTCAACCGGTGAGCGGCACGGTGCCTGGTGCCTGACTCCGCACTGGTGGAACCCACCCGGCCGGCGCGCCGCGCTGGGCGCCATGGCCTGCTGCCGCCAGTGGTCGCATGGCTGATCACCAACCTCATCACCTGGCTGGTCGCGAGAGGATCCGTTGCCGGCGATGGATCCGAGGTGGCCTATTGGTCCACCGCCGGCCGCCATCGCTGGGATTCCGGACACTACCTGTCCATCGCCGAGACCGGCTACGAAATGTTCTGGTGCCGTGATCGCTACGAGAACTTTCGCGACGTGATGTGCGGAAACGTTGCATGGTTTCCCGGGTACCCCATGGCGGTCCGGGCGGTTTCCGCCACCGGACTTTCCTATGAGATATCAGCTGTCGTCGTCACCGAAGCGTCACTGTTCGGCATGTTCGCGGTGTTGTGGTGGCTGCTCGGCGCCCGGCTCACATGGGCCACGGGCCTCACCCTCGCCATTGGTACGGTATTCCCCGGCGGCATCTATCTCCATGCGATGTTCCCGATCGCCACCGGAACGCTGGGACTGCTGGTCTGTATCGCCGGAGTGAAGCGCGGCTCCGGGGCAATCGCCGCTGCTGGTGGTTTCGTGGCGGCCTCCTGTTACCCCGTCGGCGCTGTCGCTGTCGGGATGCTGCTGTTGAGCGCGTTCTTCGCGTGGCAGAGGGACACGTGGCCGATACGGTTCGCGAAGGCCGGGTCGTCAGCAGCTGTCGCCGGCTGCGGCGTGCTCTGGGCCAAATGGCTGATGTGGCAGGCGACGGGACACTGGGACGCGTACGAGATCATCCAGAAATCCAGTTACCGACAAGGTGACCTACGTCAGCCCTTCGAGGAGATGAGGAAGGCCTACGATTTTCCCTTCAGCGACTGGTACACGCCCGAGGGGAACCTGCCGTGGCTGGTGGAGCACAGTCTGGCCGCGCACAGGGCCCAGCTATGGCTGAATACCGCCTTCGTGCTGCTCGTACTGGCGACGGCCGCAATTCAATTCCTCCGGAACCGTCGGCTCGACGTCGAGGAATGGGCAGCCTTGGTCTTGACGGTGGCAATTTTCTTGCTGCCGTTCTTCGCTGGTGCAGCCATGTCGTGGTACCGCAATCATGCGCAAATGTTTGCCGGGCTCATCCTGGTCAGGCGCATGCCCCGATGGATTCAGGTATCAGTGTTGGCGGTCTGCACGATCCAGTATGCCTTTTTGGGGGCGATGTTTTTCTCCGGGGTGCTGGTGTAACCGGTCTTTCAGACCGGGGCCGACGTGCCGTCGCCCGTGGCGAGGTGACGTGCGCAGAGGAGCCGGGCGCGAGCCTGTCCGCGTCGGCGGTGCCCGGGTCCCCGTCCCGACCCCCCCGCGGCCGCCGCCCCCTCGACCGCGGACGGCGGAGCCGGTTGTCTGCGGAGGGAGACCGGAACGAATCAAGGAGGGGAAACCCCTGTCTGACTCCGGCTCCGGATGGCAGTCTCTATTCCTCGGAAACGTCGTCCTGGGGGGGATCACGCGTGATGGAGCCGGGTACGGGCATGGGCCTGCGGGGCCGCAGCGGCATCCTGTCGCTGGTCGACGCCTGCCTGAAGGAGAACCCGGCAGCCGAGCGGCCCCTGACCATGCTCCTCGGCCCGGCGGGCAGCGGAGCCAGCGAGGCGCACAGCGCGCTCATGGAGCACTTCGGGCCCGACTACCCCTTCGCCTTCGTCAACTTCGGCGGGGCCCAGTCCCTGCTGCCGCGCTACGCCCTCGGACTTCTGGCACGCCAGCTCGAACGCAAACTGCCCCGCTACGGCCGCTCCCACTTCCCCCTGCTCAGCCTCGGCCTGCTCGCCTCCGACCAGGAACTGCGCATGCGCAGCCTCGCCGAGGGCCGGCGCGCGGTGCAGCGCCAGCTCGACCGGTTCCAGGAGGAGAACGAGGCCCGGCACGGCGACTATCTGGCGGCCTTCTTCGAAGTGGGCATGGGGGCGGTCGGCATGCCCGAAGGCGCCTCCACCGCCGCACTCGCCCTCTTCCAGGACGCCCTGCGGCGCGGCCGCCGCACCGTGCCCGGCCTGTTCGGCGGCAGGCTGGGCAGTCGGCTCACCGCCGGGGCCCAGTGGTACGGACACCACCCCATGACCCGCAGCGCGGACCCCATGGAAGCCCTCGTGGAACTCAACCTGTGGCGCCACGAGGGCGACGAGAACGAACAGGAGCGGCTCGACCTCGTCCTCTTCTCGGCTTTCCTGGAGGACCTCAGGCGCAACACCGCCCGCAACTTCATGCCCCGCTCCTACCTGCTGCTCCTCGACAACTCCCACACCGAGTACGGCCGCCGCTTCCTCGACCTGCTGCTGCGCTCCCGGCACGACCAGACGGTCGTGGCCGGCCACGCCAGCGACCCGCTGACCGTCGTCGCCAGCTCCAACCGCTGGCTGCCCCGCTGGGGCCCGGCCACCGGGGACTCCTGGCCCTGGCAGTTACGCGGCCCCGACCGGGCCTCCCTGGCCGACTGGAACGCCCACCGGCCGACCCGCGACAGCGAGGACACCTGGTGGTACCCGTTACGGCTGCGCGACCTCAACCTGGACGAGGTGCGGATCCGGATAGAGCTCCAGCTCGGCGGGAACAGTGACCTGGCCCCGCTGACCCGCCTCACCCCCTTCGTGCACCGGCTCACCGGAGGACTGCCGCGCGCCGTGCACCAGGTGCTCGACGTACTTCGCCAGGCCGGGCCGCCCCCGGACTCCGGCCCCCAGCAGGACCGCTGGCTGCGCACCCTGCCCGACCGGCCGCTGCGCACCGGGGAGGACTCCGCCACCCTTGCCGACGCCGCCCTCGGCCACCTCCTGCGCGACTTCGACGGGACCCAGCGCACCGCCCTCGCCGAGTGCGCCGCCGCCCGGGACTTCTCCGTCGCCACGCGGCTGCTCAGCCCCGACGACTCCCTGTTCGGCGACATCCGCTCCCGCTGGCTGCTGACCGGACCCGTCGCCGTCGTCCCCGTACTCCACCCGTGGCTGCGCCGGCTGCTCCTGTGGCGGCTGGCGGCACGCCCCGACGGGTGGGACGCCGTGCACGAACTCCTCGCGGAGTACTACCGCGGCGAGGGCAAGCCGGTGCAGGAGATGTACCACCAGCTCGCCCTCGGGCGGACCGAGGAGGTCACCGCCCACCTGACACGGCGCTTCACCGCCGTACCGGCCGCGCAGTGGATCTCCGAGTTCGAGGCGATCACCGTCGCTCCGAACCGCCTCCCCGCCGACGGAGGACCGCTGGAACTCCTCGCCGGACTCGTCCCGCGCCGCCCCGGACGCGTGATGGACACCGAGTCCGTGATCCACACCCTGGTGACCACCCGCTGGGTGTGGAGCGATCCGCTCGCGGATCCCGCCATGCGGCTCAACGACATGATCGCCGACGGCTACACCCAGCTGTCCCAACTGCGGAGGAACGACATCGTGGCCCTGTTCAACGAGGCGGAGCGGTACCGTCACTGGCGCGGTCCCCAGACCGCCGGCTGGGAGGGCTGAGCGCGTGCCCAGACTCGAATGGCCCCTGCACGTCGTACGCCGCGTCGCCCTCGCCACCGCGGCCGCCGTCGCCCTGGTGGCGGCGCTCTGGCTGGGTGTCGGCTGGCTGCAGGAACGCCAGGCCAGCTGCGCCGACGGGGTCGTCGAACAGGGCCCGGACGACGAGTGTGTCGGAGTGACCGACGGCTCCTACGTCTTCGCTCCGCACCTCGACGCCGTCAGCAGGAAGATCGAGGAGGAGAACCGCCGGGTCCTCGCCAACGCGGACAAGGAACCGTACGTCAGCGTCGCCTACTTCACCTCCTTCACCACCACCGCCGAGGACAGCAACTCCGCAGAGGGCGTCCGCCACGAACTGCAGGGCGCCTACCTCGCCCAGTACCGGCACAACCAGGGCGACCTCGCCGCCACCCCCAAGATCCGCCTGCTGCTGGCGAATCCGGGCAGCAGGTCCACGCAGTGGAAGCACACCGTCGACGAACTGATCGCCCGCAAGGACTCCCCGGACCGGCTCGTCGCGGTGGCCGGCCTCGGCCCGAGCACGAATGAGAACCTCGCGGCCATAGAACGCCTCTCCGAACACGGCATCGCCATGGTCGGTGCCACCATGACCGCCACGAACATCCAGGGCATCAACGGCTTCGTCAGGATCGCCCCCACCAACGAGGACGAGGCGTACGCGGCCGCCGGCTACCTCAAACGGCGCGGCGTCGCCACCGCTGTCGTCCTCCAGGACGTGGCGGAGGGAAACCTCTACGCCTCCACCCTCGGCACCGCCTTCACCAAGGCCTTCCAGGACGGCGACAAGCACAGACTCGTCGCCGAGCGCATGACGTACGACTCCTCCGTGAGCAGTGCCTGGCAGAACGAACTGCGCTACATGCCCGGCCAGTTGTGCCAGCAGCGCCCTCAGCTCGTGTACTTCGCGGGCCGCGGCCGGCACCTCACCCATTTCCTCGACGCGCTCTCCAACCGCAGCTGCACCGACCAGCAGTTCACCGTGTTCGCCGGGGACGACACCACCAATCTGAGCGCCGAGCAGCTCGCCCACGCCGCCGAGACGGGCATCGAGGTGCTCTATACCGGCCTCTCCCACCCCGACATGTACCGCTCGGCGCCGCAAGCGGTGTCCGCGCCGTCCGCGAAGAACTTCCAGCCGGGCGGGCTGCTGGACCAGTGGTTCCCGCACGACCCCCGGGAGGACGGCGGGGCGCTGATGGGTCACGACGCGGTCCTCGCCGCGGCCCACGGCATCCAGATGGCCGCCCGCTGGCAGGGGCAGGTCGTCGGCGACGCGGTGGCCCGGATGTTCCACCAGATGGACGGCACCCAGCAGGTGGCCGGGGCCAGCGGGTTCATCTCCTTCCAGAACAACGGCAATCCGCGCAACAAGGCCGTTCCGATCCTGCGCCTCAACGGCAAGGGACAGGTCGAGTTCGTCGAAGTGTCCGCGGCGGAGGGCAAGCCGCCGCAGGAACAGTGACGCGCCCGGCCCGGGGCACGGCCCCTTGGGGCCGGACGTCGCGGAGCCGGGCTCACCACACAGGAAACGAGCTCTACTGCCGTTCTTCGTCCGTGTCGCGAGCGACGCAATAGGTGGGCCGGGCTTGGACGGCCGTGTAAATGCGGGCCACGTACTCCCCGAGCATTCCCAGGCAGAAGAGCTGAACAGCTCCGAAGAACAGGACCGTGGTGATCAAGGAGGTCCAGCCCGGCAGGGTGCTGCCCGTGGCGTAGACGGTGAGGGTCCAGGTGAGGAACGCGAGACAGACGACGAGGCTGAAGGCGCCGATCGCCGTGGCCAGGCGCAGGGGGACCGCAGAGAAGCTGGTGATGCTGTCCCATGCCAACAGGACCATCTTGTGCAAGGGGTATTTGGTGGTGCCGGCCACTCGCTCCCCGCGCTGGTAGGTGATCTGGCCGCCGGGGAAACCGAGCCAAGGGATGAGAAGACGATAGATCTGCTGCTGGTCGGGGAGGGTTTTGAGGGTTTCCACGACGGGGCGGGACAGCAGGCGGAAGTCGCCGGCCTGAGCGGGGACGAAGGAGCCGGCCAGGCGGCGCATCAGCCAGTAGTAGGCGGCGGCCGTTCGGCGCTTGAATCCGGTGTCGGTGGAGCGGTCGATACGGACGCCGTAGACGATGTCCAGACCATCTGCCCGTGCCAGGGCCAGCATTTCGGGGATGAGTTCCGGCGGGTCCTGGAGGTCTGCGTCGATGCTGATCACATAGGCGCCGAGAGCACGGTGCAGTCCGGCGGTCAGGGCAGCTTGGTGGCCGCTGTTCCGCCGGAGGGCCACGATGCGCAGCTGGGGCCAGACGGTCCGCAGGTCTTCCAACAGATGGGGAGTCCTGTCGGTCGAGCCGTCATCGACGGCGAGCACCTCGTACGGTTCGCCGCACCCGTCCAGGGTCGGCCGGAGCCGCGCCGCCAGAACAGGCAGGGCCTCCTCCTCGTTGAAGACGGGAACCACGATCGACAGAGCGATCGATTCCCTGCGTGGGTCATACACAGCACTCATGATGCGGGAGGCGCCTGAAGCCGGCATTTTGAGCCACCGGAGCGTCCCTGCCCGCGGCGCCATCTGGCTGCACCCTTCGCCGCCAAGGGGACGCGCCGGGTCATGTGTAGCTGAGGATCACCAGCAGCGCCGTGCATTCGGCGAGGAGCTGGGCGCCGAGCGCCGCCTGCCGCACCCGCAGGGCGGAAGCGGCCAGGGTGACGACGAGCGCCACGGCGCCGAGGCCGGCACTCCAGCCGAACAGCCACCAGGGAAGCCAGGCGGCGCACTGCTCGCCGTACGTCACACAACGGGACGCCCGCTCGGACGACAGGGTCAGCACGGCGGCCAGCAGAGCCACCGGCAGGAAAAGGGCGGCGGCCAGGCCGGACCAGAGGCGGGCGCGGTCCTTTTCTCCGCCGATCCGGACCGGGGATGCCGCAGAGGGAGCAGTTGCGTTCATGCCCCCATCCCACGCGCTCAGCGGGCCCGGCGCAGCCGCCCGGGTACTCACGTCGCCGGTGTGCGCGTACTCAGACCGCCGGCTCCGGAGCTGGTCGTGTGCTCAGTCGGTCCCGGATCCGTCGATCGGCGCGAGGACTTCCGAGGTGGCCCGTACGGCCCGGGCACCGCTCGACCGGGCGGTCTGGCTCCGGCCGCCGGGGTACGCCCACCGACGTCCGGGACCGGTGGTCCCTCCTATATGGGGAGGCGGAAGCCGTTGAAGAGGTCGTCCATGCCACGCAGGGCCAGGCGGGCGGGGGTGGCACGGACGGCGAGGTCGCGGGCAGCTGCCGCGAGCGGGTTGCGGAGGGCGCCCAGGCGGCCGACCCGGCGGGCGCGGACACGCACGGCGTCGGTGCGGTCGCGGCGGGCGGCGGTGTAGGCGGCGAGGGCGGCCGGGACGGAGTCCGCGCTGTCCGTGCTGTCTCCGGCGGGAAGCAGGTGGGCGAGGACCACCGCGTCCTCGATGGCCTGGCAGCCCCCCTGGCCGAGGTTGGGGGCCATGGCGTGGGCGGCGTCGCCGAGCCAGGCGATCCGGCCGTGGTGCAGGCTGGGGAGCGGGGCGGCCAGGTCGTGGAGGTCGTTCTGGAGGACGTCGGCGGGGTCGAAGCGGCGAACTCGGTCCAGCAGAGCCGGAATCGGGTCGTGCCACGAGCCGAAGCGGTGCCGGAGTTCGGCGCGGGGGTCGGCCGAGCGGGTGCCGGCCGGGACCACTGCCGTGGCGTAGAGGTACAGCCGGCCGTCGGAGAGCGGGGTCACGCCGAACCGCTCACCACGCCCCCAGGTCTCGCTCATGGCCGGTATCCGGAGGTCCGGGGCGTCCACGATGGTCCGCCAGGCGGTCTCGCCGATGTAGTGCAGGCCGGGGTGGGCGGGGAAGTACGCACGGCGCAGCGGGCTGTGGATGCCGTCGGCGGCGACCACCAGATCGGCGGGAAGGTCCGGGCCGGCTGCCGTGAGGTCCGGGCCGACCGCTGTTCGGACGGTCGGACGGCCCGCGGCGTCGTCGACGGCGGTCACGGCGGTGCCGTAGCGAACGGCCTCCGGCGGCAGGGCGGTAGCCAGGGCGGCGGTGAAGGCCGGGCGCGGGACGGCTATCGGGGGCGTGCCGTAGCGGGCCGCCATGTCCGCGGTGCCGGTCCGGGTGAGCCACTGGCCGTCGGAGCGGCGCAGTCCCATCGTCGTGGGTACGGCGCTGCCGGCGGCGTGGGCGGCGTCGACGCCGATGGCATCGAGTGCGCGGAGGGCGTTGGGGGCGAGGCCGATGCCGGCGCCGGTGGTGGGGGGTTCGGGGGCGCGTTCGCAGACGGTGACGCGCCAGCCGCGGCGGTGCAGTGCGATGGCGGCCGTGAGCCCGCCGATTCCGGCTCCGGCCACCACCGCGTGACGATTCGGCATGGAACACCTCTCCGTTTCGGTGCGGCACCCTCTACATCCATAGAGCCCTCACTCTACAACTGTAGAGTGATACCTCCGTATGCGTAGGGGCTGACCCGTGCCGGTGTCCGCATCGCTGTGCCGTGGCGGCGGGCCTTGACCCACACCCGCCGCCGTGACGCAAAGCCGAGCCCGGAGAAGTCCCGGTACTGGCGATCTGCGGCAGCACCGAGGACTCCGCCACGGCGCGACCTTGCGACCGTCGCCGTTCGTCAGGAGGGCTTGGTCGGCGAGAAGGCGGTGACGGTCGCCTTGTTGTCGCATTCGGCGAAGACGCCGTCATCCATGGCGATCTGGTGCGCGCCCGCGCCGGGCACACCGAGAACGAGCGTGGGGAAGCTGGCGGGCGTGGCGCCGGATTCGCAGTAACCGTCGGCCTCGCCTTGGACGTTGACGAAGGTGAGCTTCGTCCAGGCGCGGGCGCCCGGGGCCAGGGACACCGTGGAGGCCGAACCGCTCTGGGTGGTGGAGAGCGGGACATTCTTGTCGGGCGAGCCGTGGCCGGCTCCGGCGACCGTCGGGAAGCCGCGGAGCGTGCAGGGAAGCGTCGAGGTGTTGGTGACCGAGACGATGGCGGCTCCCGTTCCCGTACCCGGCGGCCGGACATCGGCCTGATGGGCGTCGGAGACCTTGATCTGGCCGGTCGTGCACGCCTTCGTCCCGCCGCCCGGGCCGGGTACCGAGGGGCTGGGCTTGGTACCGCCCGTACCGCCCCCGGTGGAGGAAGCGCCGCCGGTGGGGGTCGGCTTCGCCGGCTCCGAGCCCGCGGGCGGCGTCGACGGCCTGTCGATCGCGCCGTCGTCGCCGCCCGGTGTGCAGCCCGTCATCAGGGCGGTGACCGCCACCGCCGTCACCAACGCTGCCGCGGTCCTTCTGACGCTTGCTGTGTAGTGCATGAGCGCTCCCCGAGGTCACGACCGGTCCCACACCGGCCCTCGCCGCTGGACACGGCGTCACGCCCCACTCGGGTTCCCCGGTCCGCGCCGCTGTGGCGGTTCCGTGACGCGCCCATTACGTACGTGCGATCCTCCGCTCGCGGTGGCAACCCCACGGCACGCCGGCCGCGACAGCGGTCGTGGCGTCAGTCGCCTCCGCCGCCCCCGCACGACGATCCGCCCCCGCAGCCGAAGCCGCCGCCGTCGCCGCTCTGCCACGAACCGCGCCGACGCCTCCGCGACGGCTTGCCGGACCCGCGCACCGCCCGGACGAGCACGACGATGAGGCCGAACCCCACGATCGCCAGGTAGTCCATTTGCTCCGCCCCCGTTCCGTTCCACTCTCATCTGTGTGAGGGAGATGCCCCACACGGTCAGCGCACCAATCCCCACTTGAGCAACTCCAGAGCTTCAGCCGCTGTGCCGACCGCCCCCGCCTCTGCCGCCACCGTCAGGCTCCGGCCGCTGTCAGCCCTTTGCCATCCGCCGGATGGCCATCAGGACCCGGCCGCCTCCGTCCTCGGCCGCCATCTGCCGCGAGACCGACGCGGCGGCTCGGGCGTACGACTGCTGCCGGGTGACACGGACGAGCGCGTCGGCGAGCCGTTCGGCGGTCAGAGAACGGAACGGGATCGGACCGGCCGCGGCCCCGACCGCTGCGAGCCGCGCGGCCCAGAAGGGCTGGTCCGCGGCCACCGGCACGGTGACGGCGGGCACCCCGGCGCGCAGCGCTGCCGCAGCCGTGCCGGCACCCGCGTGGTGGACCACTGCGGCCAGCCGGGGAAACAGCAGGGCGTGCGGGACGTCTCCGACGGTGAGGACATCGTCCCCCTCGGCCGCGAGGCCGAGGTTGCCGGACTGGAGGATGCCGCGCAGGCCGGCCCGGCGCAGGGCCTGTACGGCGATGCCGCTGACCTGTTCAGCGTCCCCGGCCGCCATGCTCCCGAAGCTGACGAGGACGGGACGGGGGCCGGCCCGGAGGAAGCCCTCCACCTCGGCCGGGAGGTGCTCGGCAGCGTCGTGGTGGGGCCACCAGGTGCCCACGACGTCCAATCCGGGACGCCAGTCGGACGGGCGGGGGACCAGGGCCGTGCTGAAGCCGTACAGGACGGGCCAGTTCGCCCGTTCCTGTCGTCCACGCATCTCGGGGGCGGAGAGCGGCGGCAGCCGGAGCCGTCGGCGCAGCCCCGCGACCGCTCCCCCGTACACCCGGTCGGTCATGGCCAGTGCGAAGCGACCTGCCGCGCGGTTGCCGACGCGGCCCAGCGAGCGGCCTGCCGCGACCGTGGGCGGGAAGTCGCCGGTGGGCTCGGTGGGCTGGAGGTACACCCCCAGGCTCGGTATGCCCGTGGCCTCGGACAGGTGCCAGCCGAGCGGGGCGGTGGTTGCCGACAGCAGCAGCAGGTCCGCGCCGTCGTCCACCGCTTCGGCGAACCCATGGCCCATCTCGGTGACGAACGCGCCGGCGGCGCGCATCAGCTTCCGCCTGCCGCCGACCTCGCGGTGGGCCCGGGTGTCGCCGGGGAGCCGCCGGGATTCCAGCCCGGCCGCACGGACGAGCGGCGCGAACGCCTCCGTGGTGGCCAGGGCGACGTCGTGGCCCGCGCCGCGTAGCTCCGCGCCCAGGCCGGTGTACGGTGCGACGTCGCCGCGCGACCCGGCCGCGGCCATCAGGATTCTCATCGTTCTTTCCCCGATCCGGTACGGAGGATGTCGGCGCGGGCCGCGTTGGCGTGGATCGCCGTGCACAAGTAGGCCGCAAGGCCCGGGCGTTGCTGGGACGGCGGTACGACGAGAGCGAAGGCCCGCCGATCGGCGACGAAGTCGTCCGCGATGCGCTGGTGCATGGCAGGCGGGCAGTCGGTGAACCAGCGGGTGAGGTGCCGGCGATGCTCCTCGACGAGGTCCATCACCCGTTCACCGTCGGCCGGCTCTCCGTCGTCGAAGGCCGCCAGCAACTCCGCCCGCCAGACCGCCGCCTCGCGCATGAGCTGCCGCCAGTCTTCTTTGGTGTAGGCGTCCGCGCGCGCCATGGCCTCCTGATGCGCTGCCGAATGTGTCCATCTGACCTGCGCTTCGGTCGCGTAACTGAGATCGAAGGAGATGTCGCCGAAGACCTCGAAGCGCTCCTCGGGAGTGAGCGACACGCCGGTTTGCTGTACCTCGATCGCCCGCTCGGCGACCTCGGCCAGCCGCTGCATCCTGACGATCTCCTCGCTCAACTGCCGCTGCCGTGCTCGCAGGTGCTCGAGAGCGTTCGCGTCGGGGTCCTGGAGGATGGCGGCGATCTCGTCGAGGGGAAAGCCCAGTTCCCGGTAGAAGAGGACCTGTTGGAGGCGGGTCAGGTCCGCCTCGTCGTAGAAGCGGTAGCCCGCGTGGCTGCGGCCGCTGGGTGAGAGCAGCCCGACCTTGTCGTAGTGGTGCAACGTGCGCACGGTCACCCCGGCGTACGCGGCCACTTGTCCTACGGAGTACCCCATGTCCCTGTCCCGTCTTCCGTCCGGCAAGCGACATCCTGCGGCCTGACGTAAGGGGAGGGTCAACTCGCGCATCGTGCACGCTGCCTCCCGAGACGCACCGCACCCCGCCCGGGCCGACGCGGAGGGCGAAAGTTGACATCCTGCGCGCTCGCGAATTACCTTCGCCATTACTTGAGAACATGAACCATCTATTACCTTAAGCATCCTCTTCACCCGGGGCAGCACGACCAGAGGAAGGGCACAGGCATGAAACCAGCCCAGCACGGAGCCGCCGTCGCAGCCGAGGCCGCCGCACTATTCGCCACGGTCACGGCAGCCGATTTCTCCACCCCGGTGCCGACCTGCCCCGGCTGGACCCTCGGGGACCTCACGCGGCACGTGGGCAGCGTGCACCGGTGGTTCACCGAGCTGCTCCGCCGGCGCATCCAGCAACCGCCGACCAGCCGCGAGGTGGACCTGCGCCTGCCGGAGCACCCCGAAGGCTTGCCGGACTGGCTGGCCGCGAGCGCGGCGGAGGCCGCCGAGGTGTTCGCCGCCACCGACCTGGACGCACCGATGTGGGCCTGGGGAGCCGACCAGCACGCCCGGTTCTGGGTCCGGCGCATGCTGTTCGAGACCCTGGTCCACCGGGCCGACGCCCAACTCGCACTCGGGCTCCCACCGCGCATCGACCGCGTACTGGCGGTCGACGGCATCGACGAGTTCCTCACCAACCTGCCGTTCGCATCCTCCTTCGCGCCGCTGACCGCACAACTGCGCGCCCCCGACCGGACCATTCGCTTCAGTTGCACGGACGGCGACGGCGACTGGCTGGTCGGCCTGCGCCCCGACGGCTTCGCCCTGGTGGCCGACCCCACCGAGCCCCACGCGGCGGACGCCACCGTCCGGGGGTCGGCCGCCGACCTCCTGCTGCTCCTCTACGGCCGCCTGGACCGCCGCAGTGACGCCTTCCACCTGCTCGGCGACCCGGACCTGCTCGCCCACTGGTTCACCCACTCGGCGTTCTAGGCGACCGGGAGACCGGAACGGCCGCCCCTCCCGATGGACCGGCTGCTCGCGGAGCGCGTGTGGGAGCCGCTCCGGCTGAGCCAGACCAGAAACCAGTACACGCCGCAGATCCAACGGCTGGATCCTCACGAACCCGTCGTTCTCGGGCTACGCGGCCATCGGGGCCTGCCTGCCGACACGACAGCTGTCGATCTCCGTCAGCGTGACGCAGGGCCCCAAGAGCCCTGAAGGCAACTCGGCGCAAACGATCGCCGCACGCCTCTCCGCCGCCCTCGCCCCCGGACATGCGCTCAAGATGAGGTGACTTCCACCACCCCGGCGCCCTTCGGCGTCACCCGGAGCAGAAGCGGCAACGTCCGGTCCCACCCCCACTGACCGTGGCACGTCCGCGGAGCGGGCACTGCCCGGCCGACGGCCGCCGCTCGCGAGGAGCGGTGCCCCGGTCCCACAATCGGGGGCGGGGGATTTGCCCCTCTCTGTACACTGCTGAGTCGTTGCCTCGAGGGTGTTCGGAGGCCCGGTTGCCGCACGGTTTGTCGGGCTTCGTATGATCCAGGGGAGTCCACGGCAGCCCCGACACCGGGCCTCCGCAGTGTCCCCGGTCCTGCCGATCGCAGGGGCTGTCACAGCGGTACCAGCCGAGGCGGCTCCTGCCCTGCCCATCACCGCCGTCGGCCCCTGCCCGGACGGCCCATCCTCTGAAGACACCACTCTCTTGCGCACCGACTCGACCGCCACGCTCCCCCCGCCGCCCGCGCCCGACCAGCCGGCCACCCGCGTACTTCCCCGCCTCAAGGGCCGCGCGCCCGCCCCGCCCGCGCCGGGCGCCGCCCTGCACAGCGTCAGCGCCGCCACCGCCGTCATGCTCGCGCTGGTGGCCATCGGCGCGGTGATCCACGAGCCCGTCCTCATACCGCCGCTGGCCGCGTCCGCCGCGATCGTCCACAGCGTCCCGGGCCTGCCGCTGGCCCAGCCCCGCAGCGTGATCGCCGGCCACCTGATCTGTGCCGCCGTCGGATACGGGGCCCTTGCCGCCCTGGGCAGTGCCCCCTGGGCGGCGGCCGTCGCGGCCGGACTGGGACTGGCCCTGATGACCGTGGCCCGCACCCCGCACTCCCCGGCCTGCGCGACCGCCGTCGTCATCGTCCTGAACACACCCGACCCCAGAACGTTCGTGCCGCTCCTCGCCGGATCGGCGGTCCTCCTCGTCCTCGCCGGCTGCGCCCTCTCCCGCGCCCGCTCCGGAAGCCCCCGCTACCCCGTCTACTGGTGGTGACGACCTGGCTGCTCGGCCTGCCGCCGCAGGTCAGCCGAGGGCAGTGCTCCTGCAAGAGCAACTGAAGCTCCCAGCCCTGGAACGCGTGCGCCCGCCCTGCAGGCCGGGCGGCCGCGCGGGCGGGCGGGAGCGTAAGGACGGGCGGACGGGCGGACGGGCGGACGGGCGTAGCAGGGCTCAGACGATGCCCTCGGCGATCTCCGCCTGCTCCCGGGCGTTCCCGTAGGCCGACGGGGTCCCGTAGGAGCGCCGGGCGACGGACCACCACACGCTGGCGAGGACCAGTACCACGGCCAGGGCGATCACCGAGTAGTTCATCGAGTCGATGGTCACCGGGGACTTCTGCGGCAGGCAGAACACGACGGTGACGACCGCCACCCAGACGACGGCGATCCAGCCGATCGGCTTGCTCCAGCGGCCCAGGCTCCACGGGCCGGGCTCGAACCGGTTGCCCGCGCGGAGCCGCAGGTAGATCGGGATGGCGTAGGCCGGGGTGATACCGATGACGTTGATGGCGGTCACGGCCCCGTACGCGGTGGCGGAGTAGAGCGACGGCAGCGCGAGCACGCCCGCGACGACGACCGAGAGCCAGACCGCCGGGACCGGTGTCTGCGTGCGCCCGCTGACCTTGCGCCACAGGGCGGAGCCGGGGAGCGCGTTGTCACGGCTGAACGCGAAGACCATCCGGCTCGCGGCGGCCACCTCGGCGTTGCCGCAGAAGAGCTGCGCGACGATGACGACGAGGAGCAGGGCGGTGGCGCCTCCGGGGCCCAGGGCATCGAGGAATATCTGGGCGGGCGGGACGCCGGTGACGCTGCCCTGGACGGCCGCGTAGTCCTCGATGGCGAAGGTGAGCCCCGCGAGCAGGGCGAATCCGGCGATCCAAGAGACCCAGATGGCCCGGACGATGCCCTTGGCGGCGGAGACGGAGGCATTCGAGGTCTCCTCCGAGAGGTGCGCGGAGGCGTCGTACCCCGAGAAGGTGTACTGGGCGAGCAGCAGGCCGACCGCCGCCACGTAGAACGGGTTGGCCCAGCCGGTGTCGTTGACGAACTCGGTGAAGACGAACGACGGCGACCGGTGGTGGTCCGGAACGAAGGCGAGGGCGCCGACGATCAGCGCGACCCCGCCCAGGTGCCACCAGACGCTGACGGAATTGAGCACGCTGACGAGGCGGACACCGAAGAGGTTGAGCAAGGCGTGCAGCAGCAGGATGGCCAGGAAGATCAGGAAGGTCGAGCCGGAGGTGGGCACGAAGCCGAACCGGAGGTTGAGGAAGGCGCCGGTGAACAGGGCGGCGCCGTAGTCGATTCCGGCGATGGCGCCGAGCAGGCCGAGCAGGTTCAGCCAGCCCGTGTACCAGCCCCAGCGGCGTCCGCCGAGCCGGTCGGCCATGTAGTAGAGCGCTCCCGAGGTGGGATAGGCGCTGGTCACCTCGGCCAGGGCGAGACCCACGCAGAGCACGAAGAGGCCGACTCCGGCCCAGCCCCACAGCATCACGGCCGGGCCACCGGTGCCCAGGCCGAAGCCGTACAGGGTCATGCACCCGGAGAGGACGGATATGACCGAGAAGCTGATGGCGAAGTTGCCGAAGCCGCCCATCCGGCGGGCAAGGACGGGTTGGTAGCCGAGTTCTCTGAGCCGTTCCTCCTCGTCCTGTGGGCGCGGGGCGTTGCGGCCTTGGTCGGCAGCCCATGCGGTTCGGGACATGGCGGTACCTCCGGGTGGGTGGTGGAGCACGGGGACGGTGGAGCGCGGGGACGTGGAACGGGGTGAGGGAGCGGGTGTGAGGGAGCGGGTGGCGGGCGAGCGGGTGGCGGGAGAGCGGCTGCCGTGGGGACGGAAGGTCAGTCCCGGGCTGCCAGGCTGCGGGACCTGGCCTGCAGGAACACCTCCTCGGCCAGTGCCTGGTCGGCCGGGGCGCGGGTCCGGTAGGCCCACGGCAGGGTGGTCCAGTACCGGCCGATCGCGTCGAAGACCAGGGCCGCCTCGTCGAACCGGAGGGCTCCCCACAGGGCATGGGCGAGGTGGTTCAGGTCGAGCGGGGAAGCGTGCCGCGGGTCGGCGCTGCGGAACCAGGCGTCCAGCGCGTTGCCGGCGTCGCGGATGGCGTTCTCGGCGACCCAGTGCAGATCGAGGGCCCTCTCCTGGCCGCGTTCACGACGGTAGCGTTCGACCCGTACGTAGAGCGGCAGGACGTGGGCGGCGGACCCCGACGGGGCGGAGCCGGCGGCCCAGTGCGCGAAGTTGGCGGCCTCGGAGAGCGGTCCGGTCGTGCCCGCGTACACGAACTGGAGCATCCTGTGGTACGCCTCGCGGTTGTGCGGGTCCCGCTTGTCCGCCTCGGCGAGGAGGCCCCAGGGTCCCGGGGGCAGCATCGGGCCGGGCGGCGGCAGCCGGTGCTCGTCCATCTGACGGTGCTCGTCGAGGAGGGTGAGGGCGAGCAGGCAGACCCAGGGCACGGGGTCGGCGGGGCTGACGCCGGCCGCGTGCCGGCAGGCTTCCCAGGCCTCCTGCCACAGCTCGCCGGTGCGGGGATGTCCGGCGCGGTGGGCGCGGACGGCCCGTTCGACGACGACACGGGTGTGCATCACGGTCGCGGCGACGCTGTGCGGTTCCTCGGTCCGCCACGCCTGGACCACGTCGGATCCGGCGGCCACGGCGGCGAGGACCTGGGTGCGCTGGGTCCACAGGCCCCAGCTGTCCGTCCGTTCGAGCAAGTGCGCCATCGACACCCATCGGCCGGTGCGCAGGTCTTGGACGGCGACACGGAGCTCGTTGTCGTGGCCTGCGGGGTGGTAGACGGGCCGGAAGTCGCTGCCCGCCATCACCTCGTCCCGGTCGGTGGGCGCCCGGGACGGGCGCGGCTTGCGGTGGTCGTGGTCATGAGTCCTCGGATCGCGTGGAGGGTGGGACCATCCGGCGTTCGACTGCCGCACTGCAGCCGTGCCGGCGCCGGGGATGCGCGAGCCGCGCGTGAACTGAGCTCCGGATCCCCGCCGTTGACCCGCGGTCGACGTCTTCCCGTTGATCGGCGATCACTATAGGGCGAGTGGGGGGATCCACCGCTGGATTCTTGTTCGAACGCAACGTACAAGCCATGTGAGCAACATGACTTTGCGTCAGTGACTCCCGGGTGACGGTGGAGGATCTTGACGCGCGTCGTCCGCTGGTGGAGGCTTCCGACCGACGATCACGCATGCCGACACCAGGGACGGAGTGGTGATGACGGGCCCGGTGCTCGCTGTCGACCAAGGCACGTCGGGAACCAAGGCCCTCGTCGTCTGTCCGGTACGCGGGGTCATCGGCTCCGGTTCCGCACGCGTACGGCCCCGCCACCTGCCGGACGGCCGGGTGGAGGTCGACCCCGGGGAGCTGCTGGATTCGGTCGTCGACGCCGGGCGGGCCGCGCTCGCGGCGGCCGGTGAGCCGGTCGTCGCCGTGGGGCTGGCCAACCAGGGCGAGACCGTTCTCGCCTGGGACCCTGCGAGCGGTGCGCCGTTGACCGACGCCATCGTCTGGCAGGACCGGCGCGCCGAACCGCTCTGCACCGAACTCGCCCCGCACGCAGCGTTGTTGCGCGAGGCGACCGGTCTGCCGCTCGACCCTTATTTCGCCGCGCCCAAGATGGCCTGGATACGCCGCCACCTGACGCGCCTCGGCGTCGTCACGACCAGCGACGTGTGGCTCGTGAACCGCCTCACCGGTGCGTTCGTGACCGACGCGGCGACGGCGGGCCGCACCCAGCTGTTGGACCTCGACACCGTCGGCTGGTCGCAGCCGGCACTCGACGCCTTCGGCCTCACGGGCGAGCGGCTGCCGGAGATCGTCGACGCGGACACCCGCGTCGGCACCACCTCCGCCTTCGGGCCCGAGCTGCCGCTGACGGGGCTGCTCGTCGACCAGCAGGCAGCGCTGCTCGCCCAGCGCGTCACTGAGCCCGGAACCGCCAAGTGCACCTACGGCACGGGCGCGTTCCTGCTCGCGCAGACCGGTCCACTCCCCCGCCGCAGCGCCTCCGGGCTGGTCGGCTGTGTGGCCTGGCGGCTCGCCGGACGGACCAGCTACTGCCTGGACGGACAGGTGTACACCGCCGCCTCCGCCGTGCGCTGGCTGACCGACCTCGGCGTGATCTCCGGCGCCGAGGACATCGACACCGTGGGCGGCAGCGTCCAGGATGCGGGCGGCGTCACCTTCGTCCCCGCTCTCGCCGGGCTCGCCGCCCCGTGGTGGCGGGGCGATCTGCGGGGCTCGGTCACCGGTCTCGGCCTCGCCACCACGGCCGGGCACCTGGTGCGCGCCCTGTGCGACGGCATCGCCGCCCAAGTGGCGGAGCTCGCGGACGCGGTCGCCGCCGATCTGGGCGCCCCGCTCGCCGCCCTGCGCGTCGACGGCGGCCTGACCCGGTCCGCGCTGCTCATGCAGGCCCAGGCCGATCTGCTCCAGATCCCCGTCGAGGTGTCGGCGCTGCCGGACGCCACCGCGCTCGGCGTCGGCGCGGTCGCCCGGCTCGGGCTGGATCCCGCGCTCACCGTCCAGGAGGCCGTCCCGCGGTGGAAGCCGTCCGCCGTATACGAGCCGAGGGCCGGCGCCGGGCAGGCCGCGGAGCGCCGCGCACGGTTCCGGACGGCGGTGTCGGCCCTGCTCGACGGCCCGGCGTGACCGTCACCACTCGGGGCGCCCTGCCCGGCGGGGTGTACGACGCGACGGTCGTCGGCGCCGGGGTGGTGGGCTCGGCGATCGCCCGCGAACTCTCCCGGCTCCCCCTGCGGATCGCCCTGGTCGACGCCTCCGACGATGTCGGCGACGGCACCTCCAAGGCCAACACCGCCATCTTGCACACCGGTTTCGACGCCGTGCCCGGCTCCCTGGAGTCCCGGCTCGTCCGGGAGGGCCGGCGCAGGCTCGCCGCGTACGCCGCTGACAGCGGCATCCCGGTGGAACCGCTCGGGGCACTTCTGGTGGCCTGGGACGAGGAACAGCGTGCCGCGCTGCCGGGCCTGGCCGACAAGGCCGTACGCAACGGCTACCGCTCGGCCCGGATCGTTTCGGCCGACGAGGTGCGGGCCCGCGAACCGGAACTCGGGCCGGGGGTGCTGGGGGCACTCGACGTGCCGGGCGAGTCCGTCATCTGCCCCTGGACGACCACGCTCGCGTACGCGACACAGGCCGTCCGCGCCGGTACCGACCTCCACCTCAACTGCCGTGTGGAAGCCGCTACCCCGGGCGACCCGCACGTCCTGGCGACCAGCCGGGGACCGCTGCGCACCCGCCACCTGGTCAACGCGGCGGGCCTGTACGCCGACGACGTCGACCGGCTCCTCGGCCATGCGGACTTCGCCGTGACGCCGCGGCGGGGCCAGCTGATCGTCTTCGACGAACTCGCCCGCGGCCTGGTGCGGCACATCCTGCTGCCGGTACCGGGCGCCCTCGGGAAGGGGGTGCTGGTGTCGCCGACGGTGTACGGGAACGTGATGCTCGGGCCGACCGCCGAGGACCTGGACGACAAGACGGCCACCGGATCGACCGCCGAAGGGATCGCGCTGCTGCGGGAGAAGGGCCGGCGGATCCTGCCGGCGCTCATGGAGGAGGAGGTCACCGCCGTGTACGCGGGGCTGCGGGCCGCGACCGGGTCCGAGGACTACGCGATCCGGGCCCACCCCGCGCAGCGGTACGTCACCGTGGGCGGGATCCGCTCGACGGGTCTGACCGCCTCGATGGCGATCGCCGCCCATGTGGTGGAGCTGCTCGCCGAGGGCGGCCTGCCGGTGACGGGCGCGCGGGAGCTGGAGCCGGTTCGGATGGCGAACCTGGGAGAGGCATTCCCCCGGCCGTACCGCGACGCGGAGCTGATCGCAGCGGACCCGGAGTACGGCAGGATCGTCTGCCACTGCGAGCGGGTGACCCGCGGGGAGATCCGGGACGCGCTCGCGGGGACGGTGCCGCCCGGCTCGCTGGACGGCCTGCGGCGACGCACGCGCGCGCGGGGCGGCCGCTGCCAGGGTTTCCACTGCGGCGCAGCCGTCCGCGCGCTTTTCGAGGAGGCCCGCCGGTGAACCGTACGGTCGACGTCCTGGTCGTCGGCGCCGGACCAGCCGGGCTGGCCCTCGCCGCCCGCCTCGCGGGCGCCGGCGCGGGGCGGGTCGAGGTCCTGGAACGCGAGCAAGACGCCGGAGGCGTGCCACGCCACTGCCACCACGGCGGGTTCGGGTGGCCGCCGCGCCCCTGGCTCCGGGGACCGGCTTACGCCCGGCGGTCGGTGGAGGCTGCGGTCGGAGCGGGGGCCATGGTCCGTACCGGAGTCACCGCCACCGGTTGGGCCGGCCCCCTGTCCCTGGAGACCACCAGCCCGGCGGGCCTGGAGCGGATCACGGCCCGGGCCGTCGTCCTCGCCACGGGTGCCCGGGAGCGCCCCCGCAGCGCCCGGCTGGTGCCGGGCTCACGTCCGGCGGGTGTGCTGACCACCGGGGAGCTGCAGCAGTCGGTCCACCTGTACGGGCAGTCCGTCGGGCGGCGGGCCGTGGTGGTGGGCGCCGAGCCGGTGGCCCGGCACGCGGTACGTACGCTGCGCCGGGCGGGTGCGGACGTGGTCGCGATGGTCACCGAGCGCTCGCGCGGCACCGCCGTGCCGGGGGTCCCGCTGCTCACGGCCACGACGGTGGACGAACTGCGCGGACGGGGCCGCCTGTCGGGCGTGGCCGTGCGTCACGAGGACGGCCGGTCGGGCGTTCTCGTCTGCGACACGGTGGTCTTCACCGGTGACTGGATCCCCGATCACGAACTGGCCCGGCGCGGCGGCATCGCCCTGGCGCCGGGCACCCGCGGACCCTCCGTCGACGGGCGGTTTCGTACGTCGGCGCCGGGCGTCTTCGCGGTCGGCAACGCCCTCCACGGCGTCGAACGCGCCACCACGGCCGCCTCGGAGGGCGCCGCCGCCGCGGACCCGGTGCTGGCCCACCTGTCCGGCTCGCGGTGGCCGGATCCCGGCCCGCCACTGGTCGTTCGGGCCCCGCTGGTGTGGGTGACGCCGAACCGGGTCACGGGCGTCGCGGGGCGGCCGTTGCTGGTGCGGTCCGGGGAGCCGCTGAACGGCCCTGTGGTGTCGGTCGGCCAGGACGGGCGGCTGCTGTGGCGGCGGTGGTTCCCGGGCCCGGTGTCACCGTCGCGGTCGCTGCGGCTGCCGCCGGGGTGGACCAGCCGGGTCGACCTGACAGGCGGCCCGGTGGTGGTGCGCCTCACCTGACGGCACGGCCGGGTCGTCCCGAGCCGACGGCCGAGCCGGGCCCGGCGGCGGGAGTCCGGGCTCCGGGTCGTGCGGTCTCGGGAGCCCGTTGCGGGCGTGGAGGGACGCACGCGGTGGTCGATCCGAACCCGCCCCGGAGCCCATGGCTCCGGGGCGGGCGGATGCGGGCTGCGCCAATCAGGCGGCGGTGATGTTCTCCGCCTGCGGGCCCTTCTGGCCCTGCGTGATGTCGAAGGTCACGGCCTGGCCTTCCTGGAGCTCGCGGTAGCCGGTGGAGTTGATGTTGGAGTAGTGCGCGAAGACGTCCGGACCGCCGCCGTCCTGCGCGATGAAGCCGAAGCCCTTTTCGGAGTTGAACCACTTCACGGTTCCGCTGGCCATGGTCATGCCTCTCAGTCGATGTCGGATCCGCACCGCGCGGACCCGGAGGTGATCGCCCTGGTCCGGCACTGCACAGCAAAACGCCCACGCCAGGGCGCGGGCAGGGACTGCGAACCACGACAGCTCCCGCTGAAGTTACACGCCGGAACCCCAGCTCACCAGAGAGCAACGGCCACTGATCGCCGGTTGGGACAACTCCGTCCCTGAAGAGCCCCCCAGGTCTCCTCCACCGCCACCCGGCTGCGGGCGGCATTACGATGCGGGGCGGGCGGGGCCTTAGCGCAGAGGTCGACGCGCGCGGTCTCCAAAACCGCGAGGACGCCGGTTCGAATCCGGTCGGCTCCGTCCACCGGAATCACTCGCCTGCGTACGTGTCAGTGCTGGTGCGCGGCCTCGCCTCCGACGGAGGTTCCGGCACGGCCCTTCGGCGTGTCTGCGGCGTTCCGTTCCGGGTCGGCGGTACGGGTGGCGGGCGGGACTCGCGGGGCCGGTACTGGAGTGACGAGAGTGGGAGTGCGCCATGGCGATGGTCGGTCTGTTCTGGGTCACTCCGGACGCGGTGTACGTGGGGTCGCCGCCGACCGCCATCGGGAGCTGTGTCCGGTTGACCGCCGAGGGGCTGGAAGCCGAGGACCCCGACGGCTCCCGGGCTTGGACGTGGGAAGGCCTGCGGTCCGCGGTCGTCGAGGACGTGCCCGCCGAAAGCCCGTCGGGCCGTGCGACGAAGTTCTTCGGGTCGATGATCTCTGCCGCGTTCGGCGCCTTCCTCGGCGAGGGGCCGCCCGAGATGACGCTGCGGCTGGAGACGGAGGCCGGCCCGGAGGCGGTGACGGTGCACTCGGCGGCGGCCGGGGGATACGGCGCCGAGGAGGCAGCGCTCTCTCAGGACCTGCTCGCCCGGTTCGTGGCGGGAACCGCGGACCCTCGGACCCTCGAGGAGTGGGGTCGTGAGCACAGCCGGGAGGGCACACCGAAGCCGCGTGAGCGGGAGGCCGTGCTGCGCACGTGGGCGCAGGCGTGAGCCGGGCCGGCGGCAAGGCCGGCAGCTGTTGCGCCATGGGACGACACGGCCTGGCCCCGTGCCGTGCGCGGCCGTGGCGTCCGCCGCGCCGGGGCTGGGGTGGAGGCACCGCCGGTGCCGGCGGCCGGGGCGGTTTGCGTGGGGGTCCTCGGGGCACGTGCTGGGCGAGGGAGGGCAGTCCGGCGCAGAGCACGGAGGAGGTTGTCATGGACGACCAAGGTGGCGCGGGAGGCGTGCCCTTGCACGACGAGAGCGACGAAGAGACCCGGCGCCGCAAGCCGCATGCGGAGCGGACCGGCTCCCGTCCGGAGCCCGAAGGCACCCGGGCGGCGGACACGGACGAGGCGAGCCGTCTCGACCGGCCGCAGGTCCAGCCGCAGGATCCGGGTGACCCGCGCAAGCACCGGGTCGAATGGAAGGGCCCCGAGGGCGGCGGCTGAAACGCCTGCCGTGCCGCCGGTCCTCAGCTGCCCGGCAGCAGGGTTGTGTCGCACGCGTCGAGGGCGGCGGGTTCGTCCTGCCGCGATCCGGTGAAGTCGTCGATCCGGCTCCGCCGGCGATCATGGTGCGCGGGCGGGCGGAGTTCGGCGGCGGTTTCGGCGCGGCCTTTCCGTGTCCTGAGGGCTGCCCCGTACGCGTCTCCGCTCCGCCAGCCGGGTGCTCGTCCGCCGTGTCGTCGTAGGGCCGGCCCGCCCCGGTACGAGGATGTGGCCGACGTTCCCCGACTCGGCAGGAGCCTTCCCGTGCTCGAACGCAAGCGCCGCAAAGGCAGCAAGGACCACACGGAGATCACCTTCGTCCTGTCGGCGGACATCCCGCCGGGACCGGTCAGCGTCGTGGGCGACTTCAACGACTGGCAGCCGGGCACGCACGAGCTGCAACCGCGCAAGGACGGCACGCGAGCGGTCACCGTCACCCTGCCCGGGGCGAGCACGCACGCCTTCCGCTACCTCGCGGCGGGCGACTACTGGTTCAACGACGAGGGCGCCGACGCACTCGACGGGTCCAACAGTCTCCTCCGTACCTGACGCACCGCGCCCACTCACCTACGCACCGTCTCCGGGAGCGCTCCGCGAGTACCGTGGAAGGGCTCCCGGGGGCGCATCAGCGGATGGGGTTGAGAGTCGTGTCGACATCGAGCCACGAAACATTCGGTGCACCCTGCTGGGTCAGTCTGATGGCCCGCGACCTCGGCTCGGCGCAGGAGTTCTACGGTACGGTCCTCGGCTGGGAATTCGGTTCCGCCCGCCTCGGCGACGGGTTTTCCGTGGGCTTCAGCGACGGCGTCCCGGTGGCAGGTATCGGCGTCCTGCCGCCCGGGGTCACGGTCCCCGTGGCCTGGACCCCGTACTTCTCCGTGGACGACGCCGACGTCACGGCCGCACGCGTCCTCGAACGCAGCGGAACCGTCGCCGTAGGCCCCTTGTCCTTCGGCACCGGACGGGCGGCGCTCGCCTCCGACCGTGACGGCGCGGTCTTCGGGATCTGGCAGGGGGATGCCATCCCCGATTGGGGTATGGGCGGCGACGCCGCTCCGGCCTGGCTCGAACTGCGCACGCGGGACGCCTTCGACGCCGCCATTTTCTACGGCGAAGTGCTGGAGTGGGCCTGTGGGCACACCGGCTGCTGCCAGGTGGCCTACGTGGAGGAGGACAACCGCATCCTGCTCCGCCACGCGGGCCGGACGGTGGCCCGACTGCGCGGCGGTACCCTCGCCGAGGCCCCCGACCCGCACCTGCGGCCACGCTGGCACGTCCATTTCCGGGTGCCCGACCTCGAAACCGCGGTGAAGGCGGCCATCGGACTGGGCGGCAGCACCCTTTCCGTGACGGACTCCGGTCCTCTTCCCCAGGAGATCACCCTGCGGGACGCGGAAGGCGCGCTGTTCGGCATCGTCGGCCCGGCCGGACCCGGCCTCTCTTGATCAGTCGCCGCAGTGCTACGCGGCCACGGCGCCGGGTACGGCCGCTTCGGCGAAACGCACGAGGGCTGACGAAGGTGGGGCTGCCGGGTGGTCCGCCCCAGCGTGCAGTCGGGCCGCGCGGGTCAGCCGCCGCTCCGCTTGCCGGGAGGGTCCTGCGGATCGATCCCGGTGACAGCCGATGCGTCCCGCGTACCACTGGGGCGCTGCGAGGCGCCCTGCGGGCCGAGATCGCGCATTCCCTTCTCGCCCTTGGCGCCCTTGGCCTGCCGCTCTCCTCTGCGGCCTTCGCTCTTGCCCACGTCCACGCCGGAGCCCTTCGTCTCCTCGTTGGACACCTTGCGGCCGGGGCCGGGCGCGGGCGCGTGCTCCTCCGCGTGGAAGGAGCGCTCGGCACTCGGGTTCTCCTGCTGACGCGTAGCGTCCACGTCAGGTGACCAACCGTGCTGCTGACCGGAGTGTCTGCTGGTCGCTTCGTCCTGGCTCGGCTTCCGCTGTTTCGCCATGGCCATGCCTGCCTTTCCTCAGCCGCCCCGGGCCGACCCGGCCCGGCGAACTCTTCCAGTTGCCCCTACCCGTACATACCTGGGCAAATCCCATAGCTCGGCCTCGCTCGATTCGGCGGGGGTGAGAGCCGTCATACAGGGCGCCACGTCGGTACTCGGGCGAGGCGAACGGGCCGCCCGCACGCGTACGAAAGGCATGGCGGCCCGAAAACGGGGGCAGGCGCCCGCCATGTCAGAGGAACCGGAACGCGTGAGCGCCGGGGCCTTTCGCCCCGAACCGTCCCCCGACCGTATTGCCGAGCCGTGGGGGCGCCGCACCCCGTTCGGGCGGGGAGAAACCTGGCCCGAGCGCGTGGACTCGTACATCGCCGACGGCTCCGGCTCCACGGGTGCCGATGGCTCTTCGGTTACCGACGGCTCCGCGGGCACCGACGGAGCCCGGGCCGGCCGCGTCGACCGGTGGGTTCCGACCGCTTCCAACTTCCACTCGAACGGGGACGCGATGGAGCTGGCCGTCAGTGACGGCCGGCTGGTGGGCGTCCGGGGGGTGGCCGGCGACCGGGTCAACCGCGGCCGCCTCGACCCCAAGGACCTCTACGGGTGGCAGGCCATTTCCTCGCCGGACCGTCTGACCCGACCGTTGATCCGGGTGGGCGGCATTCAGCGGGAAACCGACTGGGACACGGCGATGGCGCGCATCACCGACCGTACCCGCGCGCTCCTCGACGGACCCGGCCCCGCCTCGATCGGCTTCTACACCAGTGGCCAGTTGTTCCTGGAGGAGTACTACGCCCTGGCCCTCGTCGCCCGCGGCGGCCTGGGGACCAAACACCTCGACGGGAACACCCGGCTGTGCACGGCAACGGCCGGCGAGGCGCTCAAGGAGTCGTTCGGTTGCGACGGCCAGCCCGGGTCGTACGGCGATATCGACCACGCCGACACCATCGCGCTCTTCGGCCACAACATGGCCGAGACCCAGGGGGTCCTCTGGAGCCGGGTCCTGGACCGTCTCGCCGGCTGCGAACCGCCCGTCCTGCTGTGTGTGGACCCCCGGCCGGGCCCCGTGTCCGAGGCGGCCACCGTCCATCTGCAGCCGAAGCCCGGCAGCAACCTGGCCCTCATGAACGGCCTCCTGCACGAGGTGATCGCGGGTGGCTGGATCGACTCCGCGTACATCGAGGCCCATGTCGTCGGTTTCGACCGCCTCGCACGTCAGGTGGCCGGCTTCCCGGCCGAGGCCGCCGCCGCGGCCACGGGGGTACCCGCCGAGCAGATCCGTGCCGCGGCGCGCCTCCTCGGCCAGGCCGGCCGGCTGCTGTCCACGGTTCTCCAGGGCTTCTACCAGTCGCACCAGGCCACTGCCGCCGCCGTCCAGGTCAACAACCTGCACCTGATCCGCGGCATGCTCGGGCGGCCCGGCTGTGGCGTCCTTCAGATGAACGGCCAGCCCACCGCCCAGAACACCCGCGAGTGCGGAGCGGACGGAGACCTGCCCGGGTTCAGGAACTGGGCCAACCACCGGCACGTCGAGGAGCTCGCGAAGGTCTGGAACCTCACTCCCGACCGCATCCCCCACGACGGCCCGCCCACCCACCTCATGCAGATGATCCGCCTCGCCGAGGAAGGCTCCCTGCGCATGCTGTGGGTCTCCGGGACCAACCCCGCCGTTTCCCTGCCCGAACTGGAACGCGTTCGGGCCGTGCTCGGTCAGGACCGGCTCTTCCTCGTCGTCCAGGACCTCTTTCCGACGGAGACGACCGAGTTCGCCGACGTGGTGCTGCCCGCCGCCGGCTGGGGTGAGAAGACCGGCACGTTCACCAATGCCGACCGCACCGTGCACCTCTCCCTCAAAGCGGTCGAGCCTCCCGGCGAGGCCCGCCCCGACCTGGACGTCTTCCTGGACTTCGCCCGCCGCATGGACCTGCGCGACGCCTCGGACGCACCGCTCGTCCCCTGGCGGGGCCCCGAAGAGGTCTTCGAGGCGTGGAAGGAATGCAGCCGCGGCCGCCCCTGCGACTACAGCGGACTGACCTATGCGCTGCTGCGCGAGCGCGGCGGCATCCAATGGCCCTGCACCACCGAGCACCCGGAAGGCACCGAGCGCCTCTACACCCGGGGCGACTTCCGCAGCAGGCCCGAAGACTGCGAGACCTACGGCCGCGACCTCCTCACGGGCACGCCGCTCGACGAGGACGCGTACCGGTCGCTGAATCCGGACGGCAAGGCGGTCCTGCGCACCGCCGAGTACGTCCCGCCGCACGAGCAGCCCGACGACGACTACCCCCTGTGGCTGACCACCGGCCGCACGTTGTACCAGTTCCACACCCGCACGCGCACCGGTCGCGTGCCCGAACTGCGTTCCGCGGCGCCCGACATGTGGATCGAGGTATCCGCGGCCGATGCGGCGGCCGCCGGAATCGGGGAGGGCGACCTCGCGGAGGTCTCCACCCGGCGGGGAACCGTCCGGGCTCGGGCACGCGTCACGGGCATCCGCGAAGGTGTCCTCTTCCTGCCGTTCCACTACGGCTACTGGGACGCCCCCGAGGGAGCGGGGCACCACCGGGCCGCCAACGAGCTCACGCCCACCAGCTGGGATCCGGCCTCCAAGCAGCCGCTGTTCAAGGCCGGCAGCGCCCGCATCACGCTGGTCGCCCGCCCCTCCGGCCCGGCTCCCGGCCCCACGAACACCGCCTCGAAGCCGGTGCACACGCCATACGAGCAGGAGTCGCCATGAAGGCCCTGACCTGGCACGGCAAGCGTGACGTCCGCGTCGACACCGTGCCCGACCCCGTGATCGAAGACCCCACGGACGTGATCGTGAAGATCACCACAACCGGGCTGTGCGGATCCGACCTGCACCTCTACGAAGTCCTCGGTCCCTTCCTCGACGCAGGAGACATCCTCGGCCACGAACCCATGGGCATCGTGGAGGAAGTGGGCTCCGAGGTCACCCGCCTCCGGCCCGGCGCCCGGGTCGTCATCCCGTTCAACATCTCCTGCGGCACCTGCCACATGTGCGGCCAGGGCCTGCACTCCCAGTGCGAGACCACGCAGGTCCGCGAACACGGCAGCGGCGCAGCCCTCTTCGGCTACACCAAGCTCTACGGACAGGTCCCCGGCGGCCAGGCCGAACACCTCCGCGTCCCCTTCGGCAACACCCTTCCCATCCCCGTACCGGCCGACGGACCCGACGACCGCTTCGTCTACCTCTCCGACGTCCTGCCCACCGCCTGGCAGGCCGTCGAGTACGCCGCGATCCCACCCGGCGGCACCGTCGCGGTACTCGGCCTGGGGCCCATCGGAGACATGGCCACCCGCATCGCAGCACACCGCGGAGCGAGCCTCGTCATCGGCGTCGACCTCGTCCCCGAACGGCTCCGCCGCGCCGCCGCACGCGGCGTCCACACCCTCGACCTCACCACGCACGGCGCGGACCTCGTCGACGAGGTGCGGGCGCTGACCGGCGGGCGCGGCCCGGACTCCGTCATCGACGCCGTCGGCATGGAAGCCCACGGTGCACCCGTGGCGAAGGGCGCCCAGCATCTGACCACCATGCTGCCGGACGTCCTGGCCGCGAGGATGATGCAACGCTTCGGCGTGGACCGCCTCTCCGCGCTCCTCCTCGCCATCGAGCTCGTACGCCGGGGCGGGACCATCTCCCTTTCCGGCGTGTACGGGGGCATGACCGACCCGCTGCCCCTGCTGACCATGTTCGACAAGCAGATCCAGCTCCGCATGGGCCAGGCCAACGTGTGGCGCTGGGTCGAAGACCTCTTGCCGCTCCTCACGGACGGCGACCCGCTCGGCGTCGACGATTTCGCGACCCACCGACTGCCTCTCGCCGAGGCCCCCGAGGCGTACGACATGTTCCAGAAGAAGCAGGACGGCGCGGTCAAAGTCCTCTTCAACCCCTGACCGGGATCTCCGGACGAGTTCGGCCGGGAGCGTCACGGGAGGGGTGTGCCGCCGGTCGCGTTGACGATCTCCCCCGTGATGTAACTGGACTGGGGCGAGGCCAGGAAGACGTACGCGGGTGCCATTTCGGCCGGCTGAGCGGGGCGGCCCAGGGGCGAGTTGCCTCCGAACTCCTTGGCGTCCGGCATCGTCGCGGGGATCAGCGGCGTCCACACCGGGCCGGGCGCGACCGCGTTGACGCGGATGCCCCGCTCGGCGACCATCTGCGCCAGGGAGTGCGTGAAAGAGATGATCGCCGATTTCGTCATCGCGTAGTCGAGCAGGTGGGGGCTGGGCTGGTAACCCTGCACCGAGGTGGTGTTGATGACGCAGCCACCACGGGGCATGTGGGTCAGGGCCTTGCGGGAGAGCCAGAACATCCCGTACAGGTTGGTCTTCATCACCCGGTCGAACTGCTCCGTGGTGATTGCCTCGATCCCGTCGGGCTGGGCCATCTGGTAGGCGGCGTTGTTGACGAGGATGTCGATGCCCCCCAGTTCGCTCACCGCCCGTTCGATCAGGGCCGCGCACTGGCCCTCGTCACGGATGTCGCACGCGACGGGTACGGCCGTGCGGCCCGCCTCGCGGATCAGGCGCGACGTCTCGGCGGCCTCGTTCTCCTCCTCGGGCAGGTGTGTGAAGACGACGTCGGCGCCCTCCCGGGCGAAGGCCAGGCACACGGCCCTGCCGATCCCCGAGTCGCCCCCGGTGACGACCGCCGCCCGGTCCAGGAGCACGTCGTGGCCCCGGTAGGAGTCCTCGCCGTGGTCGGGTCGCGGATCCATCGCCTCGGTGGAGCCGGGGTGGTCCTGCTCCTGGTCGGGAAACGGCGGTCGGGGGTGGCGGGTCACCGGGTCGGGAACGCGGGGCGCTTCGTGCGAGGGCATGGCTCTTCTCCGCTGCTCGGGTGTCTGGGCGTTCTCGCGGACCGGACCGGACCTGCCAGGTCAAGGCGGGCGAGAACCCGAGGCGGGCGGGCCTGCGCTCGCACGGCGTGGCCCCGCGTCGGCTGCGTGAGATCAGCGACCGAGGGCGCTCTTGAGCTGCTGCTTGGTCATGGTCGAGCGGCCCTCGATGCCCCGCTTCTTCGCCTCCTGGTAGAGGTCGTCCTTGGTCTGCTCGGAGGAGCTGCGGCCTCCCCCGGACTTCTCGCCGCCCCGCTGCGAGGCGGACTTTCCCTGGGTGGAGCTGCGACTGGCCGTCTTGCTCTCCCCCGAACGTGCACGTTCCTTGTTCACCGTGCGGGAGGCCATCTCCTTCGCACGGCCCTCTGACATGCCGCGCTTCTCGCCGGACTCCTTGATGTGCTCGTACTGGCGCTCACGCTTCGGGCTGGAACCTCGGGGCATGTCGCATCCCTTCATCGACGCTGTGATGTCACGGTCATGGTGCGGGGACGTCGGCCACCGCGCATCTCGCCCGCGCCAGACGGGGGGGGCCGGCCGCAGTCGTGCGGCGGACGTCGGCCGGACCGTGGCCTGGGGCGGAGGGCGGGGGGTCGGGCCGGCCTGGGGCGGGGCGCGCGGGGCTGGATTGCTCCGGACGGGTCAGGATGTCGCTGATCCGTTGCTCCCCCGCCGAGGGGTGCGGCGTGGCAGAGCGGTGGGACGCGGGAAACCCTGACCCGCGAGGCCGGCGGCAACCCCTACCCGGGTGGCGTCCCGGCGTTAGCCGCGCACGCGACCGGGCAGGGGCCAGGAGACGAACCGAAAACGGAGCGACGAGGAGGCACAGCCGATGACCACTGCCCGCGAAATCATGACGGAAGGCGCCGAGTGCATCGGTGCCGACGAGACCATCCTCCGAGCGGCCGAGAAGATGAGGGACCTCGGTGTCGGCGCGCTGCCCATCTGCGGCACCGACAACAAGCTGAAGGGCATGCTCACCGACCGGGACATCGTGGTGAAGGTACTGGCAGAGGGCAAGGACCCCGCCCAGTGCAAGGCCGGCGAGTTCTCCCAGGGCGAGGCCGTGACCATCGGAGCCGACGACGACGCCGCGGAGATCCTGCGCACCATGGCCCGGCACAAGGTACGCCGACTGCCGGTCATCGACGGCCACGACCTCATCGGCATGGTGGCCCAGGCCGACGTGGCACGCGCGCTGCCCGACGCGAAGGTCGGCGACCTCCTGGAGACGCTGTCCAGCTGAGCTGTCCGGGCCAGGCCCCGGAGGCCACCGCGGTGGCCTCCGGGCCGACGCGTAGACCAGCCCGTCCCGCGGCGCCCGGCGCCGGGTCCGCGCCC
>NZ_JBEZLW010000043.1:0-54057 GCF_040652395.1 Streptomyces sp. NPDC048269 | reverse complement strand
AGGGACCGGCCCGACCCGGAAGACGATGGGACGGACGGGAAACCCCCAGCCCCACCCTGATCCGGAGTAAGCGGCTCCCGACAACCCGAAGCCACAGACCCACTTCCCTCATCCCGCCCAGCCAAGATCCCGCCCCTCCACACCCCCGCGCACGTCCCCGACCCCGCCCAGCCAAGATCCCGCCCCTCCACACCCCCGCGCACGTCCCCGACCCCGCCCAGCCAAGATCCCGCCCCTCCACTCCCCCGCGCACGTCCCCGACCCCGCCCAGCCCAGGCCCGGCTTCTCCACACCCCCGCGTCGCTCCCCGACCCCGCCCAGCCCGGACCCGCCCCCGAAGCCCCCGACCCCGCCCCGCCCCGACCCCGCCCGCCCGCCCCCTCAGAGGTATTCCCGGGCGAATTCCACCGCCCACTCCACCGCGGCCACGGGGACGCCGCCCGCCTGAGGTTCGACGGTGAGGCGGGCGGTTTCCCAGCCCTGGTCGTGTTCGCGGTGGATCACGAAGTGCGCCTCCTCGGTGGCCCCCCGCTGGGCCACCAGGAACTCGATCGCCCGGTCGTCGCCGTCCGAGCCGACCGTGGTGATCGCCATGTCACCGACTACGAACTCCATGCCCCGCACCTCTCACTGACTGTTCAGGAACAGCAGCAGCAGGAACGCCATGAAGACCGCCCCCGCGATCATGAGGCCCCCCGCCACGGCTGTGATCACCATGCCGACCCGTTCCGCGCCCAGGCGGTAGTCCGCCGGCTTCCATTCACCCTGATGCATGCCCCCACCCTCTCCCCGGCCGCCGCCCGGCGCATGAGCCCGCGTACTCAGCCCCCGTACTCAGCCCGCGGACCCAGCCCGGCACTCAGCCCGCGCACTCACCGCAGCTGGAGCAGGCTCCATACCCCGGCATGGTCGGACGGCCACAGGCCGGACGGGGTGCGGTCGGCCTGCGCCTCACCGACCCGGTCGCTCGCCCGCGCGGTGATGCTGCCGCGGAAGAGCACGTAGTCGATGCGCTGGGTGAGTTTGGAGGTGGTGTTGAGCAGGTCGGCGTCCTGGCAGCAGGTGAAGCCGGGATTGCGGTGTCGGGTGGCGGTCCAGGCGTCGGTGAAGCCCGCGGTCAGGAGTGCGTTGTGGGGCGGCGTGCCGGGGCCCGAGTTGAGGTCGCCGAGCAACACGGCAGGAAGCGTGGTGTTCAGCGGGCCGGCGAGCAGTTCGGCGGCCTGCTGCAGCCGGACGGGGGGAGAGGCGGGCTCCAGATGGGTGGTGACCACCCGGGCGGTGTGACCGCGCAGGGTGGCGTCGACGGCAACCCAGCCCCGCTCGATCCGGATGCGGGCAGCACAGCCCGGCGACGCCGGAGCACAGATTTCCACGTGGCTCTGGAACACGGCCGTCTGCGCGTTGGCAACGGAGAAGACACGCGCGGGCAGGTCGGTGCGGGCCAGGAGTACGTCACGGTCGGTGAGCCGGATGTCCTGCAGGCCGCCGCCGGGCAGGGAGCGCGGAGCCTCGAAGTCGCTGCCGACGGTGACGGTGGCCACGGCCGCGTAGTGCTTGCCCCGGGCGGCGAGCTTGTCGAGAAGGATCTGCAGGAAGTCGTACTCGACGTGGGTGGCGCTGCCCGTTCCGGCGGGGGTCTGGCTTCGCCACAGCACGGCTTCCTGCAGGCCCACGAGATGGGGGTCGCCTTCGGCGATCTCGTCGGCCAGCGCGTCGGCGCGCTCGGGGAAGTTCGTCGCCTGGACGTTCGCGTACACCGTGGTCACGGCGGCGACCAGCGCCTGTGGGCTGGTGGCGGCGAGGACGGGTGCGAGGTCGGCACCGAGGTAGAGGTTGCGGGTCAGGACCCGCAAAGGGGCCGGGGACTCAGCGGCCGACGCCGCGGTGAGGGACCCGGGTGCGAGGAGCAGCAACGCGCACAGGGCCGGGGTGAACCATCGGCGAATCATGCAAGCAGACCTTTCGGCGAAGAGCGGGTGAAATCCGACATCTGCGCCGAAATCTAGGATGCCCGGTGGGGGGTGTCGATCTAGCTGTAGGCCGGGCGGCCGAGCCTCCCTGCGAGCATCGCGCGGCTGCGCGGCCCGGCCCCACATCGGGGCGCAGGACGCCAGGGGTGACGAGCGCAACACCCTCACTCGCGCCCCGGCCGCCGACTCCCCCATTCCGCAGGCCGGAACGGCGGCGCGGCCCCCGTTTCCAAGGGTGGAGCGCGTGGCCACCCATTCATCGCGCCAAACCGGACATAACGCTCCTTCACCTTCGGTCGAAATGCCGCAGCGGGCTCGCGGGGAGCGCCGTAAGCTCCCGTTATGCAGGTGATCCAGTCAACGAAACTCGCCAATGTCTGCTACGAGATCCGCGGACCCGTCCTCGAAGAGGCGATGCGGCTCGAAGCGGCAGGTCATCGCATCCTCAAGCTCAACACCGGCAACCCCGCGGCCTTCGGCTTCGAGTGCCCGCCGGAGATCCTTGAGGACATGCTCCGCAACCTGGGCACCGCCCACGGCTACGGGGACGCGAAGGGGCTGCTCTCCGCGCGCCGCGCGGTCATGCAGCACTACCAGACCAAGGGCATCGAGCTGGACGTCGAGGACATCTACCTCGGCAACGGCGTCTCCGAGCTGATCCAGATGTCCATGCAGGCGCTGCTGGACGACGGCGACGAGGTGCTGGTCCCGGCGCCGGACTACCCGCTGTGGACGGCATCCGTCTCGCTCGCCGGCGGTACCGCCGTGCACTACCGCTGCGACGAGCAGTCCGACTGGATGCCCGACCTCGGCGACATCGAGCGCAAGATCACCGACCGCACCCGCGCGATCGTGATCATCAACCCGAACAACCCGACCGGCGCCGTCTACGACGACGCGATGCTGCGCGGGCTCACGGACATCGCCCGCCGCCACAACCTGGTCGTCTGCTCGGACGAGATCTACGACCGGATCCTGTACGACGGCGTGACCCACACGAACACCGCCGCCATCGCGCCCGACCTGCTGACGCTGACCTTCAACGGGCTCTCGAAGAACTACCGCGTCGCCGGCTACCGGGCCGGCTGGATGGCGGTCTGCGGCCCGAAGAAGCACGCCGCCTCGTACATCGAGGGCCTCACGATCCTCGCGAACATGCGCCTGTGCGCGAACATGCCCTCGCAGCACGCCGTGGCCACCGCGCTCGGCGGCCGGCAGTCGATCGAGGACCTGGTCCTGCCGGGCGGGCGGATCCTGGAGCAGCGCAACGTCGCCTACGACCTGCTCACCCAGATCCCCGGCGTCACCTGTGTGAAGCCGAAGGGCGCGCTGTACGCCTTCCCCAAGCTCGACCCGGCCGTCTACAAGATCAAGGACGACCGGCAGATGGTCCTGGACCTGCTGCGGGCCGAGAAGATCATGGTCGTGCACGGTACGGGCTTCAACTGGCCCGAGCCCGACCACTTCCGGATCGTGACCCTGCCGAACGCCGTTGACCTGGCCGATGCCGTGACGCGGATCGGGAACTTCCTCGACGGATACAGCCAGCCCTAGCACCACGCGAGCCGGACACCAGGATTGAGCTCAACTTTAGAACGGATCCAATGTAGGATGGTCTCCTGACCACGCAGGAGGCCACCTCATGTACGAGCCGATCCGCCCCAAGTCGGTCGTCCACCGCGTGGGCGGCAACCAGACGCCCGACTATCCGCACAGGAGCCGTGGCGAAGCGCTGGACATCCAGCTCGCCGGCCACCTCGCCGCCCTGCTCGCCGTCACCGACGAGCTCGGGCTGGCTGAGGACGCCGCCAGGATCGCGGCGCAGGTCGCCCGACTGCGGGGGGCCCCGCCCGCCCGCGCGCCGCGGCAGGAGCCGGCCGGTGACGTCGCGGCCTTGCACCAGCGGGCGCACGACCTCGCCGCCCGCGCGCTCCTCGTCGCCGCGTCCCGCGCCGACACCACCGCCGCGATCCTCGCCGCCGAGCGCATGGACGCCCACGCCGCCGCCCTCCGGTCCCCGGACCTCGCCGGCGCCCACTGACGGCCCCGGTCCGGGGCCGCGGAGGCTCCGGACCGGGCGCCATATCCCTGCGGGGAGCCCGGCGAACGAAAGCCCGGCCTCTGCGGGGCCACCGCCGCCTGCCGTACACCTGCGGTGAGCTCGGCGGGCGAAGCCGCCGCGGCCGCCCGGCGCGGCACGGGCTGCGCCCCGTACCCGCGCGGTCCGGGCGCGCCACCGCTGCTGGGGCTCCGCCCCAGACCCCGCGCCTCAAACGCCGGCGGGGGCTGAAATTGCGCCGCGGGGCTGGATAGTGCCCCGCCGGCGATTGAAGCGCGGGCGCGGAGCGCCGTACGGGTGAGGGTTCCGGGGCCGAGCCATCGCGGAACGCCGGGCCACGACCGCCCGGTCCGGTAGGGCTTCGCTCAAGGCTCCAGTTGGGCCGACTCGACCGCGTCCGCGACCCCGCACCAGGGGGTCGTCGCCGCCGGCCAGACCGGGCCGACCGCTTCGGCGTGTTCCGGTGTCCCGGGGGTCACCCCCGGGATCTTCACCAGGGCCTGTGCGACCCGCGCGCCCGGCCCGGGGTGTTCCCGGTCGCGGAACTCCACCGTCACGACGTACGAGCCCTGGCCCGTCACCTCCACCGTCGCCGCCACGCGCCGGCTCGCCGGATCGATTCGGCATCCGGTCACCCGGGCCCGTACGTCCTCCACGACCTCGCGGGGCGGCTCGCCGCTGGCCCACACGTACAGCCCCAGCGGGGCGAACACCAACAGCCCGGCCAGTGTCACCAGGCCGACCAGCCAGCCCTGCCACTTCAACGCGCTCACGCCCATGCCCAGATCCTCCCGGGCGGCCGCCCCTCCCACCAGCACCCACGGGCTCACACAGCATTTCGAAGTGGGACCACCTGGACACCTGACGTTCTTTCAACTCAGCGCGGAATGTAGGTTTCCGCGAACACGCTGCACCGTGAGACGCATCCTGGGAATCATCCCGGGTGTGCTCCTCCTCGGAGGCGCGCCCTACGACGAGGCGGAACGCGTGACGGCCGGCCTCCACGAGGTGGAGGCCGGCCGTCAGCAGACGCACACGACCTGTCCGTCAGGAGCGCGGACGCTCCTGACGGACGGGCGGTGTGCTGCGGTGGGCGCCGCTTGGTCGGGGGCTCCCACAGCGGTGGGCGCCGCTTGGTCGGGGGCTCCCACGTTCGTTGGCCCCGGTCATCGGGGCGGGGCGGTCAGCCCAGGCGCTCGACGAGCGCGTGGTACTGGTCCCACAGTTCCTTCGGAGTGTGGTCGCCGTAGGTGTTCAGGTGCTCGGGGACCAGGGCGGCCTCCTCGCGCCAGACCTCCTTGTCGACCGTGAGGAGGAAGTCGAGGTCGGCGGCCGGGAGGTCCAGGCCGTCGAGGTCGAGCGAGTCCTTGGTCGGCAGGATCCCGATGGGGGTCTCGACGCCCTCGGCGGTACCTTCGAGGCGCTCGACGATCCACTTCAGGACGCGGCTGTTCTCGCCGAAGCCGGGCCACACGAACTTGCCCGCGTCGTTCTTGCGGAACCAGTTCACGTAGTAGATCTTCGGGAGCTTCGCCTGGTCCTTGTCGGCCGCGACCTTGACCCAGTGGGCCATGTAGTCACCCATGTTGTAGCCGCAGAACGGCAGCATGGCGAAGGGGTCGCGGCGCAGCTCGCCGACCTTGCCCTCGGCGGCGGCGGTCTTCTCGGAGGCGATGTTCGAGCCGATGAAGACGCCGTGGTTCCAGTCGAAGGACTCGGTGACCAGCGGCACGGCGGAGGCGCGGCGGCCGCCGAAGAGGATCGCGGAGATCGGGACGCCCTTGGGGTCCTCCCACTCGGGGGCGATCGTCGGGCACTGGGAGGCGGGGACGGCGAAGCGGGCGTTGGGGTGGGCGGCCGGGGTCTGCGAGTCCGGAGTCCAGTCGTTGCCCTTCCAGTCGATGAGGTGCTTGGGCGCCTCTTCGGTCATGCCCTCCCACCACACGTCGCCGTCGTCGGTGAGCGCGACGTTGGTGAAGACGGTGTTCGCGTACATGGTCTTCATGGCGTTGGCGTTGGTGTGCTCGCCGGTGCCGGGCGCGACGCCGAAGAAGCCGGCCTCGGGGTTGATCGCGTAGAGGCGGCCGTCCTCACCGAAGCGCATCCAGGCGATGTCGTCGCCGATGGTCTCGACGGTCCAGCCGGGGATCGTGGGCTCCAGCATGGCCAGGTTGGTCTTGCCGCAGGCGCTCGGGAACGCCGCCGCGACGTACTTGGCCTCACCCTGCGGCGGGGTGAGCTTGAGGATCAGCATGTGCTCGGCGAGCCAGCCCTCGTCACGCGCCATGACGGAGGCGATGCGCAGCGCGTAGCACTTCTTGCCGAGCAGGGCGTTGCCGCCGTAGCCGGATCCGTAGGACCAGATCTCCCGGGTCTCGGGGAAGTGCGAGATGTACTTGGTGGTGTTGCACGGCCACGGCACGTCGGCCTCGCCCTCGGCGAGCGGAGCGCCGAGGGTGTGGACGGCCTTGACGAAGAAGCCGTCGGAGCCGAGCTCGTCCAGGACGGGCTTGCCCATGCGGGTCATGGTGCGCATGGCGACCGCGACATAGGCGGAGTCGGTGATCTCGACGCCGATAGCGGAGAGCTCGGAGCCGAGGGGGCCCATGCAGAACGGGACGACGAACATCGTCCGGCCCTTCATGGAGCCGCGGAAGATCCCCTTCTCGCCAGCGAAGATCTCCTTCATCTCGGCCGGGGCCTTCCAGTGGTTCGTGGGGCCCGCGTCCTCCTCCTTCTCGGAGCAGATGAAGGTCCGGTCCTCGACGCGCGCGACGTCGGAGGGGTCGGAGGCGGCGTAGTAGGAGTTCGGGCGCTTCGTCTCGTCGAGCTTCTTGAACGTTCCCTTGGCGACGAGCTCCTCGCACAGGCGCTCGTACTCGCCCTCGGAGCCGTCGCACCAGACGACGCGGTCCGGCTGGGTGAGGGCTGCGATCTCGTCCACCCAGGAGATCAGCTCCTGGTGAGTCGTCGGGATGGTGGGAGCCGCGTTGTCGCGCGCCACGATTGCTCCTTGTTGAGGGGTGTGTTTGGTATAGGCCCCGTGGGGGCTGCGACCCGGACGCTTCGCGCTCCGCTCATCCGGTGTCGACCGCACTCATCTGATCATCCGGTGCGTGTGCGCATATGTCCAGAGGGCCTCTCACGTGAGCATCGCCACGTCCGTCAATCTTCCGTAAAGAGGACCAACGGAAACCTACGGACCCGTAGGTAGCATGTCGCTCATGATTTCTGACGCCGCCGCCGTACCGGAGCCGGAGGCCAAGCCGCTGATGCGTGGCTGGCTGCACCTCGGGATGTTCCCCGCCGTAGTGATCGCGGGCGTGGTGCTGATGGCCTTCACCGACTCGACCCGGGCGCGCGTCGCCTGCGGCGTCTACATCCTCACGGCATGCCTGCTCTTCGGCGTCAGCGCGGTCTACCACCGCGGCACCTGGGGGCCGCGCGGCGAGGCGATCCTGCGCCGGCTCGACCACGCCAACATCTTCCTGATCATCGCGGGGACGTATACCCCGCTGACCGTGCTGCTGCTCCCGCCCTCCACCGGCCGGACGCTGCTGTGGGCGGTGTGGCTCGCGGCCGTGGCCGGCATCGCCTTCCGCGTCTTCTGGGTCGGCGCGCCGCGCTGGCTGTACACCCCGTGCTACATAGCGATGGGCTGGGCGGCGGTCTTCTTCCTGCCCGACTTCATGCGCACCGGCGGCATCGCCGTGCTGGTCCTGGTGATCGTCGGCGGCCTGCTGTACAGCGTGGGAGGGGTCATCTACGGGATGAAGCGACCCAATCCCTCCCCACGCTTCTTCGGCTTCCACGAGGTCTTCCACTCCCTGACCCTCGCGGCCTTCATCGCGCACTACGTCGGCATCTCGCTCGCCGCGTACTCGCACTGACGGCGGCGGCGCCGTCAGCGGCCGCGCCGTCAGCGGGGGGCGCGGTCAGCGGGGGAAGCCGGCCGGCCGCGGCTGGGCCCAGCCGCCTTCCCGCTCCCGGTCCCGGCGCCTGAGCACGTGGCCCCGCCGGCCGGCGAGCAGGGTGAGCGCCGAAAGGCCGCCCGCCCCCATGAGCAGCGTGTCGAGCTCCCCGGCGGGATCGATCGTGGCCGCGTCCTCGACCGGTACGACGCCCTCGGGGTCCCGGATCACCTCGATGCTCTGGCCCACCCGGTAGCTGGAACCCGAGCCGTCGTAGCCCAGCTTCTCCTCCAGCACCACGCCGTCCTCACGGCGCAGGGTGTACCGGTGGTTGTTGCCGCCCGTCTCCTCCGCGCTGTCCGCGGTGATGACCACCCGCTCCCGGACTCCGCGCCGGTCCAGCGCGAGTTCCGGGGCGTACTGCACCGAGCCCACGAGCACGAAGAGGGCCGGCAGGGCGGAGAGCCAGGCCAGCCACGGACGGTTGTTGAGCGCCGCCAGCAAGCACCCGAAGACCACGAGCAGGACGACCCCGCTCATGATCGGGACCCCGTCCATGCCCAACGCCGCGTACGCGATGCCCGTGTTGACCGCGGCGATCACCCAGGCCAGCAGCGCGACGGCCAGCGTGGCCCCCAGCAGCGTCCAGCCGTTCCTGGGCGTGAATATCTCGTCCTTGTCTGCCATGTGCGCAGGATAGGCAGAGGCCACAGGGCGGGGCCCGGCCGCGACACGCGGCCGGGCCCCTCTGTTGTGGCCTGCTCAGCAGGCGTAGCCGTCGCCGTCCTTGTCGAGCCGCAGCGGGTCGCTGCCGTTGACCTTCATGCGCCGCGGGTACTGGTGGGCGGCCAGCCAGTCGCAGCGGGCCTTCGTCGTCTCCTTCACCTCCACCGGGAAGCGGGTCGGTACGCACAGGCTGACCGTGCCGTAGTGGCGGTCGCAGCCCGCGACGCTCGGGGCGACCGGGACCGAGCCCCGCTTCGCGCCCTCTTCGTCGGACACGGGCTCCTTGGCGGGACCCAGCTTGTCCGCGAAATCGTGCACGTGCGCGGCGGGCCGCTCCTCGGCGGCCGCCAGCGCCGGGGCCCCGCCCAGGTGGACCCAGGTCGCGATCGACGGGATGCCGTTCGCGTCGACCGCGAAGAGCATGTACCAGCCGGGCGGCGCCAGGCTGGGGTTGCTGGTGACGCCCAGGTCGATGTTGTTCCCGTTCACCGTCATGGGCAGGTCGACGAACCGCTGGTTCGGGTCCGAGGAGTGGGTGACCGCCGCCGGACGGATGAGCTCCGCCTTGGCGACCGGCCGGTCGACGGTGATCCGCTGCGTGTCCCCGTACACCCACTGCGTGTCGATCACCGAGGTGATCTGCGGGCGCGGGCCTTTGAACAGGTACGGCGGGGTGTAGATCGACACGTTGTGGTTGTACGTGCCGTTGCCCGGGTTGTCGCCGACCGACATGACCCGGCCGTCCGGCATCAGGAACGACGCCGAGTGGTACGTCCGCGGGATCGGGTCGGCGGCCAGCCCCGCCTGGTACGTGTTGGTCACCGGGTCGAAGAACGAGGCCTCGAAGACCGGGTCGGCCCGGTCGTGCAGCCCGCCGCCGGTCTCCAGCACCTTGCCGTCCGGCAACAGCACGGCCGACACGTACATCTTGCCCTCGGCCCCGCTCTGCGGCCGCTTGCCCGCGCCCGTGTCGACCAGGCCCTGCGGGAGGTCCGGACCGGCCGTGTAGGCGGGGCTCGGCTTCTTCAGGTCGATGATGTCGGTGATCCGGTTCGCGGCCGGGTTCGTCTCGTTGTTGCCGCCGCCGATGGTCAGGACCCGCTGGTCCTGCGCCGGGGGCAGCAGCACGCTCGCCGACTCGTCGCGCTGGTCCTTGTTGCGCAGCCCGGGCACGTCGGTGATGGTGTTGGCGGCGTAGTCGTAGACCGAGGAGCCGGTGCCGGGCGTGTTGTTGCCGAAGGTGTGGCTGCCCGAGTAGAAGAGCCGCCCGTCCTGCATGAGGATCATCGACGGGTACAGGCCCCAGTACGACCAGGTCTGGTTGACCTCGTTCATCGGCAGCCATTTGTTCTGCGCCGCCGAGAACTTCTCCGCGGTCACGTTGCCCGTGGAGTCCTCCTTCAGACCGCCGAAGGAGATGACGTCACCGTTGCCGAGGATCGTCGCCGACGGGTACCAGTGCCCGCCGTTCATGTCGTTCGTCTTCGTGTACGTCTCGGTCGCCGGGTCGAAGACGTAACTGTCCTTCAGCCCCTGGTAGCCGATCTTGCCGTCGGCGGACGGATAGCCCTTGTTGCCGCTCATCACCAGCACCCGGCCGTCGGCCAGCTGCACGTGGCCCGAGCAGAACATGTCCACCGGCGTCGGCACCGTCCTGAACGAACCGTTCGCCGGGTTGTAGACGGCCGAGGTGAAGGTGCCCGCGTTGAACTGGGCGATGTCATTGCCCGAGCCCGCGATCAGCAGCACCTTGCCGTTCTTCAGCACGACGGCGTGCATCGAGCGCACCGGGTTCTTGGCCGGGATCACCTCCCACTTGCCCTTGGCGCACTCCTCCGCCGTGCCCGAACAGGTGGGCTGCGGCGGCACCGCACCCACCTCCTCCAGCGCGTAGTCGTCGGTGGTGAGCGTGCCCACCCCGTAGACCGACAGCCCCCACGCGATCTTGTCGGTGCCCGGCGGGACGGCCGGCGTACGGACCTCCGTGCGCGCCCATCCGGCACTGACCGGCGGATTCTGCAGGTCGGTCCAGTACTGCCAGACCCCGGTCGCGGCCTCCCGCCGGAACACCGTCACCGAGACGTCCGGGGTGTTCGACTTGTACCAGGCGGAGAGGTCGTACTGCTTTCCCGGGGTGACGGCGGGCGCGCAGGCGGTGTTCTCGGTGACCAGCGCCTTGCGGTCGCCGTTCACGCGGCGGGTGAGGGAGACCTTCATCGCCTTGGTGCCGCTGTGCGCGTCGGCGACGGTCGCGAAGGTGAAGTCGTTGTCGCCCCAGCCGGATGTGGACCAGCAGGACGGCATGTCGGCGCCGGGCGCGCCGGCGGTCTCGAAACCTGGATTGGTGAGCAGATTGGGCGGGCCGGCCGTGGCCTGCTGCGGTGCGGTGAGCAGCAGACCCGCGGTCATCGCCCCGACGGCCAGCAGGGCGGCCCGCCGCCCCGCCCGCCGCCGGATCTTCAGACGCATCGAAAGGTTCCCTTCTGTGCGGCTCAACTCCTGGTGTGGCGCCCTGCCGTGCGCGAACCGCGCGGCAGGTAGACGAGGGCCTCGGTGGCCGCGTACCGAAGGACGAAGGTGGTGACCAGCGCGAGGGCGGTGGCCGGCAGCACCGTCATGCCGAACTTGGCGACGAACACCGCTATCAGCGGTATCCGCAGCAGCAGATCGGCGTTGGCGAGCAGCGCGAAGCGGCCCACCCGGTCCGCCCAGTGGCGGTGGCGGCGGCGGTCCCGGAAGAGCAGGGTCTCGATGAGGACGAAGTTCCACAGGACCCCGGCCTGGTTGGCGACGACCTCCGCCGGGAGGTAGTGCATCCCGGCGGAAGTGAGCAGCCAGAGCGCGGCCAGGTTCGGGACGAAGCCGGAGAGACCGATCAGGCCGAAGCCGATCAGCCGGGCCAGCGGGGTCGCCGAGCGCAGCGAGGCGAGGTGCGCGAGGAAGCGCATGCCTTCGCGGGCGGTGGACTTGGACTCTCCCGCGAAGCGGTCCTGGAAGACGAAGGGCACCTCGGCGACCTTCGCGGGCCGGCCGCGCACCGCCAGCTCCAGCAGGATCTTGTAGCCCAACGGCCTGAGGGCGTCCGCGGTGACCACGGAGCGGCGCATCGCGAAGAAGCCGCTCATCGGGTCGCTGATCCCGCGCAGGGCGCGCGGGAAGAGTCCCTTGGTGAGCCAGGTCGCCCCGCGCGAGACGGCGATGCGGTAACTGCCGGCGAGTCCGGCCCGGCTGCCGCCGCTGATGTAGCGGGAGGCGACGACGAGGTCGGCGCCGGTGCGCTCGCCCTCGCCGACGAGCTCCGGCACCAGGTGGGGCGGGTGCTGGAGGTCGGCGTCCATGACGACGATCCAGTCGGTGTCCGCCCGCCTCATCCCCTCGACGACGGCGCCGCCCAGGCCGCCGTCGGCGCTCTCGCGGTGCAGGACGGCCACCGGGAAGGGGTGCTCCAGGGCGGCCTTCTCGATGACGGCCGGGGTGTCGTCCGTGGAGTCGTCCACGAACAGGACCTGGCACGGCAGGTGTGCGGGCAGCGCGTCACCGAGCCTGCGCAGCAACTCGTCGATGTTTCCCGACTCGTTGAAGGTCGGGACGATGAGGGTGACGCTGCCGGCGACCGCCTGCGGAACGGCGAGTTCCGCATCGATCGGGGCATGGAGGGACCACAGGTCCTCGCTCATGGTGGCTCAGCTCCCACTCTGGACGTCGGCGCTGCCTGTGCTGCCTGTGCTGCCTGTGCTGTCGGCACGGTTGCCGGTGTCGGAGGCGTTGCCCGTGTCGGCTGCGTTGCCGGTGTCGGAGGCGTTGCCGGTGTCGGAGGCGTTGCCGGTGTCGGTGCGGTCGGTCCGGCGGATCTCTATGCGGTCATCGCCCGAGCCGAAGACGGCGACCACCGTCGAATGCTCCAGCGCGGCCTTCACGTTCGGCAGGTCCACCGCGTCGCGGCGCACCGTCGGCGAGGAGACGACGTAGTCGATGTCCCGCCAGCCATGCGGCAGGGTCTTGGTGACGGCGGGGTCGAGGTCGGCCTTGTAGAACCAGATCGCGCCGAGACCCGGCTCGAAGCCGCGGTGCACGGCGTCCAGCCACAGCGCGTCGTCCAGCAGCACCCGGGTGCGCGCCGGATCGTCGACCTCGCTGCCGAGCCAGGCCGCGGCCTGCCGGTACGGGGCGTTCGCGTCGACCGTGAGCGCGGTGCGGTTGCCCTCGTACCAGCGCGGCAGGACATACAGCGCGGCGGACGCGGCGAGTACGCCGAGCAGCGCCCAGCGCGCGTACACCAGCCGCCTGCGCTCCCCCGGGGTCCGGCGGCGGCGCAGCACGGCGTGCGTGACGCTGGCCGCGCCGCCCGCGAGGACCAGGGCCAGGAAGGGCAGCGCCTGGATCACGTACATCGCCGGGAGGTAGCCCGAGGGCCGCAGCGCGACGAGGGCGAGGATGACGGCGGCGAGCGCGGGACCGGCGAGCGCGCGGGCGGTGACCGACCAGCGCAGGGTGGCCAGCAGCAGGACGGCGCCGGCCAGCCCGCCGAGCGGCAGCACGGTGTCGTAGTAGAGCCAGGAGCGGAAGACGCCGTTCGAGCCGGACCCGGCGTCGAGGATGAAGCCGGAGCCCTCGCGGCCCATCTGGTAGGTGATGCCGTCGATGAGCGAGACGTGGCCGGAACCGGGCAGCAGCTCGCCGTTCAGCAGGGCGTACAGCGGATAGGCCAGCCCTATGAGCACACAGGCGGTGACGGCTCCGGTGACGGCGAACTTGCGGGTGTCGCGGTGGCTGTGGCGCCACATCGTCACCAGCAGCGCCGGGAGCACCACCAGCATCGTCTCTTTGGTCAGGACGGCGGTGGCGGCTGCCAGCCCGGACCCGAAGTGGTGCCACAGGTGGCGGCTGGGCGACGCGGCGAGGCAGAAGGCGAGCAGGATCCACATCACCGCGAGGTTGTCGAGGAATATCTCCCGCTGGAGCACGACGGAGAGCGGGGACAGTCCGAAGAGACCCATCGCGAGCCCAGCGGCCCAGCGCGGCAGCCACAGCCGGCGCGCGAGGACGTAGATCAGCACCGCACTGGCGGCGGAGACGACCAGCATCGAGAACCGCATGGTCGCGACGGTCATCGAGTCGGGCACGAAGAGGGAGGGGAGGTACGTCAGGCCCGCGACCTGGATCCAGCCGAGCGGGGGATGGTCGTACCAGTACGTGTAGTGGGCGAGGCCGTGGCCCTGCTGGACGGCCCACGCCTGGGCCAGGTAGGTGCCCTCGTCGTCGCTGAGGGTCGGGAAGCCGGTGAGGTTCCAGCCCTGGACGAGGACGATCACCAGCAGAAGGGCCCCGCAGAGGAGCAGGTCGGGGCGGGAGGAACGGAAGCGCACGAGCGGGCGGGCGGGCGCGGGCGGCTCGACGCCGAGCCCGCCGCGGCCGTTGCGCTGGGCGGGGACGCGGGGCTCGGTGGTGGTCGCGGTGGCGGTGGCGGGCGCGGCAGGCCGGGGATCAGTGGCCGTGGGCACAGTGGCGGTCACCGGTGGCTGTCCTCTCGGATCGCGGAGTACGCGGCGGGCGAGGTGGACGCGCTGTACGTGGGCACGGCAGAGGCAGCGGCAGCGGCAGACGCCGTGGCGGTCGCGGTGGCGGTGGCGGGCGCCTCGCCGAGGTGGGCGCCGGTGTGGCTGGTCAGTTCCCACTCGCCCTGGCCCCGCTGCTCGCGCCAGACCGCGCGGATCGCGGCGCCCGCGAGCATCACCTGGTAGAACGGGCCGCCGACGACGAGCTTGACGTAGTGCGAGAAGCGGACGCGCAGTCCGTACTGCCGGCCGAAGTCGTGGAGGCCGACGATCTCGAAGACGAACGTCACCATCGCCGTGATCATGGGGAGGAAGGTGATGATCGCGATGCCGACCGGTACGTCGAGGAAGAGAGCGACGGCGAAGTTGAGCGGGATGATCACGCCGGACGCGGCCTGCATGAAGGGCGTCATCAGCGTGTAGCGGGCCAGCCAGCGCTGACCGCGGCCGGGCAGCTGCCGCCAGTCCTTCTTCCGGTAGACCTGGAGGAAGCCCTGGTTCCAGCGGGTGCGCTGCTTGAGCAGGCTCACCAGCGAGCCCGGCGTCTCCTCGCGGGTGACCATGTCGGCGTCGTACGCGACGACCACCTTCTTGCCGACCGACGAGAGCCGCACGCCCAGGTCGCAGTCCTCGGCGAGGCAGTCAGGGTCCCAGCCGCCGGCCTCGCGCAGCACCTCGGTGCGCACGAAGACGGTGTTGCCTCCGAGCGGGATGAAGCCCTTCTCGGCGTGCAGGTGCAGCCGGGAGCGGAACCAGAAGAAGTACTCCAGGCAGTTGCGCAGGCTGTACCAGCTGGAGTGGAAGTTGATGAGCTGGACCCCGCCCTGGACCACGTCGGCGCCGGTGGAGCGGAAGGCGTGGTCGACGTGGGAGAGCAGCTCGGGGTGGACCTGGTCCTCGGCGTCGAAGACCCCGACGATGTCGCCCCGGCAGTACGGGAGGGCGGTGTTGAGGGCCTTGGGCTTGTTCTTCTTCTCGTGGTGGTCGACGACGACCCGGACGGTGCCCGGTGCCCGGGCGGCGGCCCGCTCGGCGACGGCGGCGGTCTCGGGGTCGTCATGGCCGACGATCACGATGATCTCGTAGTCGGTGTGGCTCGATTCCAGGAGCCGGTCGATGGTGTGCTCCAGCACCGCCTGCTCGTGGCGGGCCGGCAACAGCAGCGAGAAGGCCAGTCGGCCGCCGCCGTCGGGGCGGTCGAAACGGGTGGAGGCCAGCACCTCTGGCGTCCGCCAGGCGTGCATCTGCCACCAGAGCGTAAAGGCGGCTATCCCGAAAAGCGCAAGCGAAACGACAGAAATGAACACAGAGGTGTACAAATTGTCCCCCCAGACATGCCGCAACCCCAGGCGGCGATCGTCAAACCCCCCGGAGGCTCTCGGCGGGCCCCCCGGCCCGCCGCCCCCGTTCCCCCCTCGCGCGCACCCCCCGATGCGGCGTCCCGGTACCTGCCCGATGACACGAGATTAGTCAGTGAACATGACACCCAGGAGCAGCACAGATAAAAAGCACGTTTCTGAACTCATATGAGAGCAACCGGAATTGACGGTACTCCAGCCACTTCAGGGACGAAACGTACCCAACTGCTCCGCCAGCTCGACCGGCTCCGTCGTAGGCCGCGCGCAGACGAAATGTCGACACACATACGCCGTCGGACGGTCGTGTACGAGTGTGCGCTCGGCCAGCAGGGGGAACTCACCCCCACCGCCGTCCGCCGAACGCGGCATCCCCGTCGCCACCACGGCCCCAGGAGCCGTCCCCAGCAACGCCGCCCGGTGCAGCGCCGCCCGGGCCGGATCCTCCGGGTGACCCACGACCGCCACCTCGCGCGGCCCGTCCAGCAGCGCCTCGGCGACCGCCAGCCCGTGCCCGATGAAGCGCGGAGCGCGCGGCCCGAGGGCGTGCACCACCCCGAGCGCCCTCTCGGCGGCCGTGCGGTGGGCCTCCGAACCGGTGTGCGCCGCATACGACAGCAACGCCCCGGCGGCGGCCGTCCAGCCGGACGGCGCGGCCGTGTCGGTGGGGTCCTGCGGCCGCCTGATCAGCGACTCGGCATCGTGCGCGGTGTCGTAGAGCGAACCGTCCTCGGCCGTGAACTGGTCCAGAACCAGATCGACGAGGAACCCGGCGAACTCCAGCCACACCCCCTCGCCGGTGACGCCGGCCAGCGCCAGGAACCCCTCCGCCACATCGCCGTAGTCCTCCAGCACGCCGGCATTGGCGCCCACGTGACCGTCCTTGCTCGTCCTGGCGAGCCGGGCCCGTCCGTCCATGTGCACGCGCACCAGCAGATCGGCGGCCTCGGTGGCCCGCTCGATCAGGTCCGGCCGCTCGAAGAACGCCCCGCAATCGGCAAGCGCGGCAATGGCGAGACCGTTCCAGGCAGCGACGATCTTGTCGTCGCGCCCGGGCGCGGGCCGCGTCTCCCGCTCGGCGAACAGGAGCGCCCGGATCGAGGCGATCCGCTCGGCGTCCGCCGCGGGCCCGTCCTGGGGCAGCTGGAGCACCGACTTGCCGTGCTCGAAGGTCCCCTCCTCGGTCACCCCGAAGTAGGCGACGGCCAGCTCCCCGTCGTCCTCCCCCAGCACTTCCCGCAACTGGGCGGGCGTCCACGCGTAGTACGCGCCTTCCACGTGCTTCCCGCTGAGCGGGTCCTCGCTGTCGGCGTCGAGCGCGGAGGCGAAACCGCCCTGGTCGGTGCGCAGTTCCCGGACCATGAAGTCGGCGGTCTCCAGCGCGACCCGGCGCGCCAGATCCGATCCCGTGGCCCGCCACAGGTGCGCGTAGACCCGACAGAGCAGCGCGTTGTCGTACAGCATCTTCTCGAAGTGCGGCACGACCCACTCCCGGTCCACGGAGTACCGCGCGAACCCGCCGCCGAGCTGGTCGTAGATACCGCCCCGGGCCATGGCCTCGCAGGTGTCGGCGGCCATCTGGAGAGCGCCTTCGGCCCCGGTGCGGGCGTGGTGGCGCAGCAGGAACTCCAGCACCATGGACGGCGGGAACTTCGGCGCCCCGCCGAACCCGCCGCGCGTGGCGTCGTACTCCCGCGTCAGCCCGAGCAGCGCCTGCGCCAGCTCCTCGGGCCCGGGGCTGCCGGCCCTCCCGTAGTCCAACTGCCGCCCGGCCAGGTCTCGTACGATCTTCTGCGCGACCTCGGCAACCTCCTCGCGCCGCCCCACCCACGCGGTCCGCACGCCTTCCAGGACCTGCATGAAGGAGGGCATCCCGTGCCGCGGCTCGGGCGGGAAGTAGGTCCCGAAGTAGAACGGCTCGGCGTCCGGGGTGAGGAACACGGTCATGGGCCAGCCACCCTGCCCGGTGGCGGCCTGCACGGCTTCCATGTAGACGGCGTCGACATCGGGCCGCTCCTCGCGGTCCACCTTGACGTTGACGAAGTGCTCGTTCATGTACGCGGCAGCGAGTTCGTCCTCGAACGATTCGTGGGCCATGACATGACACCAATGGCAACTCGAGTAGCCGACGCTGAGCATCACCGGCACCCCGCGCTCCCGTGCCTCCGCAAAGGCCTCGGGCGACCACGGCCACCAGTCGACGGGATTGTCGGCGTGCTGGAGCAGGTACGGCGAGGTCTCGTTCGCGAGGCGGTTCGGCATGGGGCCATCCTGCCGCACGAGATCACTTCAGGGGCGAAGGAACGGGGCCAGGTCGTGGGTCCAGGCGTCGCGGATGCGGGTCCATGTGGCGGGGCAGGCCGCACGGGGCAGGGTGGCGAGGTCCGGGTGGCGGGTGGGGGCTGCGGCGTAGACCGCGCAGCGGTGGGATTCCGCGCGGGCCGCGTCCGGGGCGTGTTCGTCGGTGGGGTCGGGGGTGGGGTCGGCCGCCGCCGCGAGGTCGTAGGCCCGGGCGGCGGTCAGGAGGGTCTGCTCGCCCTTGGGGTCGTCGCGCAGGAGCATCAGCTGGGCGAAGCGGTCGGCGGCGTCCTCCTCGGTGCGGTCGTCGCCGCCGACGGGCAGGTCGAGGGCGTCCACGAGGGCGTGGCCGGCCTCGTGGTACAGCGTCTCGCGGACGACCTCGGCGAGCCGGTCGTCCGGATGCGGGTCCCCCGCGTGCTCGAACAGTTCGCGGTCCTCCGCCAGGTCGTCGTAGCAGAGCTCGATGCGGTGCTCCTTGGGGTCGTAGCCGGTCCCTTCGCCGTCGCAGGAGCGGGCGAGGACGGTGAGCCGGTACGGGACGGCGAGGTACGCGTTGAGGTCGGCGGCGACCGTCTCGGTGAGCCTGCGCTCCTTCAGGAAACGGGCGCTGTCGCGGTCGGCCTCCGCCGGGTTCTCGTACGCCGGCACGAATCCCCGCTCGGGCCCCGCCCGTTCGCAGCCGGCCAGGGCCGGCATCAGCATGGCCGCGCACAGGGCTGCGGCCGTCCGGCGTAAGGCTGTCATGCCCGGGTGCAGACGTGGGTGGTGGTGCTGCCGCTGGTCTCGACGTGGCGGATGGTGAGGGTGTTCTTCGCGTACTCGACGGACAGCTTCTGGCCGTCGTTCGCGTTGGGGTGGCCCGGGGGCTTCCACGGCAGGGTGAGGGAGACGGTCTCGCCGACCGTCGCGGGGACGGCGAGGGCCTCGCCGCCGGTCAGGCGCTGTACCCCCTTGGGGGCTTGGTAGACGTCCAGCACGAGGTGGCCGCCGCGCAGCAGGAAGCCGCCGTGCCAGGTGCCCGCGCCGCCGTCCCATTCGATGGTCCAGCCGCCGTTGCCGCCGCCGTCCGCGTTGACCGTGGCCTTGCCGCGTCCCGTTTGACCGCCGGGGGTGGTCGATTCGATGGTCCAGTTGCCCCTGATGAAGGCGTCGAACGCGCGGCCGGCCACGGTGGGGGCGGGGGGCGGGGTGGAGGGGGCGGGCGCCGTCGCGGGCGCCGTGGGGGCGGGCGCCGTTGTGGCAGGCCCGCCGGCGCCCGGTGCCTCCGGGCCGGCCGGCGCGGCCGGGTCCGGGGTCTTGCCGGTGCAGGCGGCGAGTACCGAGGCTCCCACGCCGATGGCCAGGTAGCGCAGCGCGTTGCGCCGCCCGATGAGCCGCGCCGCCGTGCGGATCTCTCGTACCGTCACCAGGTCTCCTGTTCGGACAAGTTGGATTAGCGAAGGATGACTATAGGACGGTCACGCTCGCCAACTCCCTGTCAACTCGGCCCGGCCCCAACGGGCCGGGCTTGTGGGTAGGGCGCGGCTGGCTGCCGCATGGCCTCCCACGTCTGAGCACCTATGTGAGTGCTGGGACGCGTGACTCACGCCCCGCGATCCACACGGTCTCGCCCTTGCGGCGGATGTTGTGGGATGCGTTGTCGTCCGCGTTCAGCACGGTCCCGCAGGACCGGCAGGCGAACGCTGCCTGGTCGACCCGGTTGCGCCGGTCGATGTGGCCGCACTCGGAGCATTGCTGACTGGTGTACGCCGGATCGACGTACACCAGCGGCACCCCAGCCCGTTTCGCCTTGTAGGCGATGAACTGGCCGAGCTGGTGGAAGCTCCACGAGTGCAATTTCGTCCGCTGGTCCTTGCGGTGCCGCACCCGGTCCCGGATGCCGCCCAGGTCTTCGAGGGCAACACCCTGGCCGGTGCGTTCAGCGGCGGTGACGATGGTCTTGGAGATGATGTGGTTCTGGTTCGCGGCGTGGCGCTGCTCACGCCGGTTGCGCTTCTTGAGGAGGCGCTTCGCGGACTTCGTACCCTTGGCCTGCAGCTTCTTCCGTAAGTCGAGCTGCCGCTTGCGGTACCGGTTCAGACCGCGCCCGGTGGCCCGGTACCCGGTGGACGTGGTGGCGATGTTGACGATTCCGAGGTCCACGCCGATGAACCCCGCCGGGTCCTCGTTCAACGGCGCCTCGGGAACCTCGCAGGTGGCGATCAAGTAGAACGCGCCGTCGCGCTGGATCAGGTCGGACTCACCCTTGCGGTGCCCGCGCAGCATCGTGAGGGCGTCGGCGGAGCCGGCGAAGCGGACGCCTCTGAGTCGCCCGGCCGTGGTCCAGATCGACACCGCTCCAGCATCCAACTGCCAGGACAAACAGCGGTCGTCGTACGGATGCGCCGCCTGAGGCCGGAAGAGGATCGGTTTGGACTCGGCATTGACCCGGCGCTTGGAGCCCGGCTCAGCAGGGTCGCTTCAAGTGCCGGTAGCTGGACGGCATCCGGCAGCAGCTTGACCTGCACAAACGACCTTCACGCAAGCAAGCTAGCAGCGGCCACTGACAACGCCCTCCGGGCAGCTCCGAAGCGAACTCCGGCGCCTAGCACCCTCAGCCAAAGGTGCCTATTACTCCTGTACTTGAAGCATGGGCATCCTCTGAACTAGCTCAGATTCCCTGTCGCTCGCGCGCGTCCCGACGGACACTTGTGGCACGTTGCCGGAGCTCTCTGAGGGGGATGCCGATGCGGGACAGCCATCGCGGTGAGGCCGAGCGGCTGTTGGGTCGGGCCGTGGACGAGGAGGCCCGGCGGGCCGCAGCGGGCACACCGGTCGACCAGGCGGCGCTGCTGGCCCGCGCCCGGGAGGCGCTGGACGCGCTCGCGGCGAGCGCGGCTCCGGAGTACGAGGCGTACGTACGGGCGCTGGACGAGGCGGCGGCCGGGGAGCAGTCGCTCGGCGAGGCGTTCCGGCGCGGCAACACGTCAACGGCCTTGCTGGTGACGGCGGTTGCGGCGGCGGCTGCGATCGGGGCGGACCTGTCGCTCGGTGTGGCGGCCGGTACGGCCCTGACCGCGGGGGCCGTCGCGGGCGTCGCGGGGGCGGTCGCGACGGTGGCGAAGGTGACGGCGCTGCACCTGCCGGCGGCGAACCGGCGGGCCGGCGAGCGGGGCCGGCCGGGCGGGCCGGAACAGCTGAGGCTGCAGTGGCTGTCGGCCCTGGAGGTACGGGGGATACGGCCCTTCCTGGAGCAGCAGCGGGCGGTGACCGCGGCGGCGCGGGCGCCCCGGCCGGCCTCCCGCACCGGCACGGCGCAGCTGCGCGGGACGGACCGCAGTGCGGAGGCGCGGCGGCGCAGTGTGCTGGAGCAGTCCTTCGGGCAGCTCCCCGATCCGGCTGGGCTGTTCGCGGGCCGGCGGGCGGAGCTGACGCGGATCGCGCAGTGGGTGCAGGCGGCCCGGGCCAGTACGGAGACCCGGCCGGTGGTCGTGGTGCTGCACGGCGAGCCGGGGGTGGGCCGGACGGCACTGGCGCTGCGGGCGGCGCACGGGCTGCGGGACCAGTTCCGGGGCGCGTGCGTGGTGGATCTGCGGGGCGGCGACCCGGGCGCTCCGCTGTCGACGCGGGAGGCGTTGCTGCACCTGCTGAACCGGCTGGGCGCGCCGCGCGAGCAGCTGTTGTTCCGCGAGGGGGCTTCGGCGGAGCAGCAGGTGCGGCGGCTGGGCGAGCTGTACCACCAGCACTTGCAGGGGCTGCCGGTGACGGTGGTCCTCGACGACGCGGTGGATGCGGCGCAGGTCCGGATGCTGGTGCCGGAGCGGTCGGAGAGCCTGGTGCTGGTGACGGCGCGGGAGCCGCTGGAGCTGCCGGCGGACCTGGCGGCGTGGGTGCACCAGTTGCCGGTGGAGCGGCTGGCGGAGGCGGATGCGGCGGAGCTGGTCCGGGCGGCCGCGGCGGTGCCGGAGACGGACGGAGGCGCCCGCACGGACGCCCGGGCCCAGCCTGAGGCCCAGGCCCAGGCCCAGGCTCAGGCGGACGAGGCGCTGGCCGCCGTGGTGGAGCTGAGCGGCGGGCTCCCGCTGGCTCTGCGGATGCTGGCCCCGCTGGCCCGCGCGGGCCTCACACCTCCCGGCCCCGGCCCCGCCCCGAAACCCTCGGAACCCTCGGAAGCCTCCGGCGGCCACCCGGTCGAGCGCGCCCTCCGGGCCGCCGACGCCCGTCTCGCCGAGCCCGCCCGGCAGCTGCTGCGGTGGCTGCCCCTGGCCGGGCGGGCCTCCCTCGGCGGCGCGGCGGCGGCCGCGCTGGCCGACGTACCGGAGCAGGCGGCGCTGCGCGCCCTGGAGGAGCTGTGGGAGGCCGGGCTGATCGAACGGGTGCGCGGGCAGCGGTTCCGGATGCACGACGCGGTACGCGCGTACGCCGCGGCCCGGCTGGCGGCGGAGGAGGACCGGGACCGGTCGTCGGCGGCGCACGAGCGGCTGATCCGCAACTACGCGCAGCTCGCGGACTCGGTGATCCGGATGGTCGACGGGAAGATGTCGACGCGGGCGAACCACTTCGGCAACCACGGCTTCACGTCGCTGGACGCGGCGCTGCGCTGGCTGGACGACGAGTCGAGCTTCATCACGGCGGCGCTGCGGCATTCGGAGGGGGTGGACCAGCAGGCGGTACTGGACCTGCTGGGGGCGCTGTGCGACTTCTGTCTGCTGCGCGGGGACCTGTACCGGCTCGGTGAGATCGACGAGCTGACGCAGGCGGTGGCGCTGGCGGCGGGCCAGTCGGGCGGCGCGGGCGGGCAGCAGGGGCGGCTGGTGCGGTCGGTGCAGTGGCGTACCGGTATCGCGGCGCGCCAGCTGGGCGAGCTGGACAAGGCCCGCACCACGCTGACCTCGGTGGTGGACCAGTACATGGAGGCCCATCAGGAGGCGGGGGCGGCGATGGCCCTGGTCTCGCTCGGCATCACCCTGCACCACCAGGGCAGCCTCCCGGAGGCCGCGGCCCGCATCCGCGAGGCGCTCGTGCTCCAGGAGCCGGAGGAGCTGGCGGGCGACCGCGCGTGGGGCCTGCACGCGCTGGCGGCGGTGGAGCGGGACCTGGCGCACCTGGCGGAGGCCATGCAGCTGCTGGAGCAGTCCCTCGTCCTGCACCGCAAGAGCGAGAGCGTGCACGGCGAGGCGTGGGCGCACTTCCAGCTGGGCCAGGTGTACCTGCGGGTCGGGGACGTGCGGCGGGCGGAGGCGGAGCTGCGGGAGGCGCTCGGCCTGTACGGGCGGACGCGCGACGACCGCGGTGAGGCGTGGGCGCTGACCCAGTTGGGGCGGGCCAGGGTGGTGGACGGTGATCCGGGGCCGGCACTGGAGAAGCTGCGGGAGGCGCTGGCCCGGCACCGGGAGGCGGAGGACGCGCGGGGCGAGGCGTGGACGCTGTACTACCTGGGGCAGGCGCTGGAGGAGGGTGGCGAGCGCGATCAGGCGGTACGGGAGCTGGAGCGGGCCCGGACGATGTTCTCGCGGATGCGGGACGTGTACGGGCTGGCGCACGCCCGGCACCACTCGGGCCGGGTGACGCGGGACCAGCGGGCGGCGCAGACCGGGAACCTGAGGAACTCCGGCTTCGCCCGTCAGCTGCTGGTGGACGCGCGGGCGGATTTCCGGCGGATCGGGCTGGCGCACGGCGAGGCGTGGACCTGTCTGGAGCTGGCGGTGGTGGACGCGGGCAACGCCAAGATCGCGCAGGCGCTCGGACTGTGTGAGGAGGCGGTGCGGCTGTTCATCTCGTACGGGGACCGGCGCGGGGAGGACTGGGCGCGGTTCCTGCGGTGCACGATGCTGCCGTACGCCGGCTTCGCAGACCTGGCGGTGTCCGGGGCGCCGGAGGAGGCGCGGGCGGAGCTGGCCCGGCTGACGGCGGCGCCGCATCCGGCGCGGGACGGGCGGCTGGAGGACTGCCTGGAGTCGTACGGGGTGATCCTGGGCCGCGGGGTGGACCCGGCGGAGGGCTGGCAGGCGTGGCGGCTCGGCCTGGTCCCGAACCTGCACTCGCGGGAGATCATGGGCGTCCCGTTGCCGCGGACGGACCCGGACCCGGACCGGGGCCCGGCGCCTGCCGTGTGACGCGCGGAGACCGCCCCCGGCCTGCGTGGCGGGGGCGGTCACGCGGCGGATGTCAGCGGGTCCGGTCAGGCGGCCGGGGGCACGGATCAGGTGGGCCCGGGGGCGTCAGCCTGTCCCGAGGACCGGCGTCAGCCTGTCCCGAGGACCGGCGTCAGCCTGTACCGAGGACCGGCGTCAACCGGTCCGTCCGGGCCCTGCCCGGCCCGGGGCGGGGCGCGGGCGTCAGCCGGTCCAGCCGAGCCGGGCGCGGCCGTCAGCCCGTCGGTCCGGGCGCGGCCGTCAGCCCGTCCGGTCCGGGGCGGGGGTCGCGGTGCCCGGCTCGGGGGCCTCCTGGAAGTCCACCCGGCCCATGTGGCGGCTCATCGACTTCATCAGGCCCCACACGCCGAGGGCGAGGGCCGCGAACACGATGAACCCGAGGATTCCCGGGGTCACCTTGTTCTTGTCGAAGGTGTCGGCTGCCAGCGGGAGGAACTGGGTCAGTGCTGCCTGCGTAGCGCTCATAGCTACGCATTCTCCCGGATGCCCGCGAAGAGGTCGGACTCGGGGAGGGAAGTGTCGACGAGCGACTTCGCGAGCTCGTACTCCTCCGTGGGCCAGACCTCCTTCTGGATCTCCATCGGGACGCGGAACCAGCCGCCGTCCGGGTCGATCTGCGTGGCGTGCGCGACGAGCGCCTTGTCACGGATCTCGAAGAACTCGGCGCAGGGCACGTGCGTGGTCAGGTTGCGCTCGGTGCGCTCGAACTCCTTCCACCGCTCCAGCCACTCCCCGTACGGGGACTCCAGGCCGCGCGAGAGCAGCGCCTCGTGCAGGGCGATGGTGCGCGGCTTGTTGAAGCCCTGGTTGTAGTAGAGCTTCTGCGGCTGGTACGCGGGACCGAACTCGGCTTCCGGGTACTTCTCGGTGTCGGCCGCGCCGTCGAAGGCGACCATCGAGATCTTGTGGGTCATGATGTGGTCGGGGTGCGGGTAGCCGCCGTTCTCGTCGTACGTGGTGACGACGTGCGGCTTGAAGGCGCGGATCTTCTTCACCAGGCGGCCGGCCGCCTCGTCCACGTCCTCCAGCGCGAAGCAGCCCTGGGGCAGCGGGGGCAGCGGGTCGCCCTCGGGCAGGCCGGAGTCGACGTAGCCGAGCCATTCCTGCTCGATGCCCAGGATCTCGCGGGCCTCGTCCATCTCCTTGCGGCGCACCTCGTGGATGTTGTCCTCGATGTACTTGTCGCCCTGGAGCTTGGGGTTCAGGATCGACCCGCGCTCGCCGCCGGTGCAGGTCACGACCAGCACGGGCACCCCCTCGGACACGTACTTGGCCATGGTGGCCGCGCCCTTGCTGGACTCGTCGTCGGGGTGGGCGTGGACGGCCATCAGTCGAAGCTGCTCGGTCAAGACGGGATCCTCTGCGATTCGGCGCGACGGTCGGCCTCTATATTGACCGAATCGGGGGACGGAAAATTCCGGGGGTGGGCCTGCGAGGGCCCGGCCCCGCCCTGTCGGAAGGAACGATCGATGAGCACGGTGCGCGGAGGGCTGCCCGAGGGCCGTTACGGCCGTTCGGCGGACGAGCGTGCGGACCGGAAGCTCAAGATCGTCGGGGCGGTGCTCGGTGCCGTGCTGCTGGGCGTGGTCGGCTGGATCGGCTGGGACTACGTCTCGGGGCAGAGCGTCAGCGCCGAGGTGATCAAGTTCCAGGTGGTCTCGGACACCGAGGTGAAGGCGCACCTGGAGATCCGCAAGGACGCCTCGGTCACCGGGGTCTGCACCCTCAGCTCGCAGGACGAGGAGCACAATGAGGTGGGCCGCGCCGACTTCACCTTCGCGCAGCCCGAGGCGCGCGTGGACGAGGTCGTCACCTTGAGGACGACGGGCCGCGCCACGATGATCGAGCTGGTCGGCTGCCAGCAGGCGGCGTCCGCGACCCGCTGAGGGCCCGGGCCGTGACACGGTCGGCGGGCAATCCGGCACGTGGGTCCTCCCCCTTTTCTTCCCGAATTGTTAGGCTCGTGGTTTCGTCCGCCGCTGGCGGCTTTGTAGTCCCCTGTACCGACGAGGAGCACCCGTGACCCAGACGAGCGAAAGCGTCACCTGGCTGACCCAGGCGGCGTACGACCAGCTGAAGGCGGAGCTGGACTACCTCTCTGGTCCCGCCCGCACGGAGATCGCCACGAAGATCGCAGCCGCCCGCGAAGAGGGCGACCTGCGGGAGAACGGCGGCTACCACGCGGCCAAGGAGGAGCAGGGCAAGCAGGAGCTCCGTGTGCGCCAGCTGACGCAGCTCCTGGAGAACGCCAAGGTCGGGACCGCGCCCGCGTCCGACGGCGTGGTGGCGCCCGGCACCCTCATCAAGATCGCCTTCGATGGCGACGAGGACGACACCATGGAGTTCCTGCTGGCCTCCCGCGAGTACGCGTCCTCGGACTTCGAGACGTACTCGCCCCAGTCCCCGCTGGGCAGCGGTGTGCTGGGCAAGGCGATCGGCGAGGACGCCGAGTACGAGCTGCCGAACGGCAAGAAGGCCTCCGTCAAGATCCTCGACGTCAAGCCCTTCACCGGCTGATCACCCTTCTTCGTACGCCGATGCCCGGCCGGGTTCTCCCGGCCGGGCATCGGTGCGTACGGCTGCGTACGGATAGGGCTACGACCGGGCCGTACGGGGCCTACGCGGTCGCCGAGCGGTACTTGCGGACCGCCAGGGTCCGGAAGACCGTGATGATCAGCAGTGACCAGAGCACGGACGCCAGCACCGGGTTCTGCATCGGCCACGCGTCCGGGACCGGGTAGCCCTCCGGGAGGTTGCCGAAGAGCTCGCGGGCCGCCTGGACGGTGGCGCTGAAGGGGTTCCACTCCGCGATCGTCTGCAGGAAGGGCGGCATGTTCTCGGAAGGGACGAACGCGTTGGAGATGAACGTCAGCGGGAAGAGCCAGATCAGCCCGCCCGAGGTGGCCGCCTCCGGGGTGCGCACCGACAGGCCGATCAGGGCGCCGATCCAGGAGAAGGCGTAACCGAGCAGGAGGAGCAGGCCGAAGCCGGCGAGCACCTCGCCGATGCTCGTGTGGGTGCGCCAGCCGACGATCAGGGCCACGATCGCGAGGACGAACAGGGTCAGCGTGGTCTGGACGAGGTCGGCGAGCGTGCGGCCGGTGAGGACCGCGCCGCGGGCCATGGGCAGGGAGCGGAAGCGGTCGATCAGACCCTTGTGCATGTCGTCCGCGATGCCCGCGCCCGCACCGGCGGTGGCGAAGGTGACGGTCTGGGCGAAGATGCCGGCCATCAGGAACTCGCGGTAGGCGTCGGGCGAGGTGCTGCCGCCGACGCTGATGGAGCCGCCGAAGACGTAGCTGAAGAGCACGACGAACATGACCGGCTGGATCACGCCGAAGATGATCATCTCGGGGATGCGGGACATGCGGATCAGGTTCCGCTTGGCGATCACCAGGGAGTCGTTGACGCCCTGGACGAGGCCGCCGCGCGGGCGGGGGGCTGCGAGTTCCTGGACCGGGGTCGGGGAGCTGCTGGTCACTTCGCCGCCTCCTTCCGCGCCGCCTTGCGGCCCTTGGCATCGGTGGGGGTCCCGGCCGCGCCGTCGCCGTTCTCGTCCGTGGTCAGTTCGGCGGCGTGGCCGGTCAGGGATATGAACACGTCGTCGAGGGTGGGGCGGCGCAGACCGATGTCGTCGATCTCGATGCCCCGGCCGTCCAGTTCGCGGATGACCTCGGCGAGCAGCTTGGCGCCGCCCGACACCGGCACGGTGAGCTTGCGGGTGTGTTCCTCGACGGTGGTCTCGCCCTTGCCGAAGCCGGCGAGCACCTCGCGTGCGGTGGTGATGTGGTCGCGCTCGTGGACGACTACCTCCACGCGCTCGCCGCCCGTACGGGCCTTGAGCTGGTCGGAGGTGCCGCGGGCGATGACCTTGCCGTGGTCGACCACGCAGATGTCGTGGGCGAGGTGGTCGGCCTCTTCGAGGTACTGGGTGGTGAGCAGCAGAGTGGTGCCGCCCGCGACCAGTTCCTGGATGATCCCCCACAGCTGCTGGCGGTTGCGGGGGTCGAGGCCGGTGGTCGGCTCGTCCATGAACATCACGGGCGGGCTGACGACGAGGGCGGCCGCGAGGTCCAGGCGCCTGCGCATGCCGCCGGAGTACGTCTTGGCCGTGCGGTCGGCGGCGTCGCTGAGGTTGAAGCGCTCCAGGAGTTCCTCGGCCCGGGCCTTCGCCGCCTTGGCCTTCATCTGGTAGAGCTGGCCGACCATCTGGAGGTTCTCGCGGCCGGTGAGGTATTCGTCGACGGCGGCGAACTGGCCGGACAGGCCGATGGCGCGGCGGACTTCGTTGGGGTGCTTGAGTACGTCGATTCCGGCGACGACGGCTTTCCCGCGGTCGGGTCGCAGGAGGGTGGTCAGGACGCGTACGGTCGTGGTCTTGCCCGCGCCGTTGGGGCCGAGCAGACCCAGGACGGTGCCTTCGGGGACATCGAGGTCCACGCCGTCCAGAGCCCGTACGTCGCCGAAGGTCTTGACCAGGCCTTCGGCGTAGATGGCGCCTGGCATATGGATTCTCCCAGTCTGGATCGGGCCAGCAGGGTCGGGCCAGCAGAATCGAAGCTTCCCTGGGCGAAGCCTATGGTCGCCGGGCAGGCTTCGCCCGGTCGGCCGAACGGACGGGACCACGCTAGGACGTCATGTCGCGTACCGCACGGGAATTACGGGGCCTGCGCGGTCGGGCAGGCCAGCCGCCGCCGGTCAGCCGGGGCAGCCGGCGCCGGTCAGCCGGGGCACCTTCCGCCTGTCAGCCCGTGCCGAGGTACGTGGCGTTCACCGTCAGCAGGCTCTCGCCCTGACGGAGGGTGAGGCCGTCCGCCTGCTTCACGCTGCCCACCAGCAGGACCCAGTCGGTCTTCTCGTAGGTGAGGGTCGCGGTGCCGCCGGCCGGATGCGGCTGCCAGCCGAGGCCCTGCAGCTGCTCCCCGATCTTGGGCAGGGCGGCGTCCGCCTGCTGGGTGGGGAGGGCGGCGGTCCAGTCGACCAGGCTCGGGGCCTTCCGGCCGGTCGTCTCGGCCGTGGTCCTGCCCTTCGCGGGGTCGATGCCCGCCGCCCGCAGCGCCGACCTGACCTCCCCGTCCACGGCGTCCCGGCCGAGCGGCGCACCCGTGCTCCTGGGGGTGGGCTTCGCGGGCGGCGACGCCGGGGCCGCGGAGGCCGCTGCCCCGGGACCGGCGCTCTCGGAGGCGGCCGTGCAGCCCGCCAGGGCGAGGGCCGCCGACGCGGCCAGAGCGATGGCGGCCGCTGCCTGCGGTCTGACACGTGTGTGCACCGTTGAGACTCCCACCCGATGTGAACGAGGCGGAAACGTTCACGTTCCCGCCTCGTGTCTGCCTCGTTCCGCCATGAGTATCGGGTAAGAGGGGGGCGGAGCCTAGGGGTGTTTCACACCTCAGCTCATCACCTTGTAGCCGGCGCCGTGCAGCGTCCGGGCGACCTCCGCGCAGTGCTCGGGGCCTTTCGTCTCCAGGTGCAGCTCCACCTCCACCTCGGTGAGCCCGAGCCGCGGGTCCGTCCGTACGTGGCTCACGTCCAGTACGTTCGCGTCCACCACGGACAGCACGCCCAGGAGCCCGGCCAGGGCCCCCGGCCGGTCGGCCACCCGCAGCCGCAGCGACAGGTAGCGGCCCGCCGCCGCCATGCCGTGGCGCAGGATCCGCTGGAGCAGCAGCGGGTCGACGTTCCCGCCCGACAGGACGGCCACCACCGGGCCCCCGCCGTAGAGTTCGGGCTCGCTGAGCAGGGCGGCGACCGGGCTGCACCCGGCCGGCTCGACGACCAGCTTGGCTCGTTCCAGGCACAGCAGCAGCGCGCTGGAGAGCGCGTCCTCGGAGACGGTGCGCACGTCGTCCAGGAGCTCGCCGATGATGTGGAACGGGATGTCGCCGGGGCGGCCGACCTTGATGCCGTCCGCCATGGTGTTCGGGTTGTCGATCGACACCGGGTGCCCGGCCTTGAGCGAGGGCGGGTACGCGGCCGCGCCGGCCGCCTGGACCCCGACGACCCGTACGTCCGGGCGCAGCGCCTTGACCGCGACCGCGATGCCGGCCGCGAGACCGCCGCCGCCGATGCCGACGAGGATCGTCCGCACCTCGGGGCACTGCTCCAGGATCTCCAGGCCCACCGTGCCCTGGCCCGCGATGATGTCGTGGTGGTCGAAGGGGTGGATGAACACCGCCCCCGTGCGTTCCGCGTAGTCCCGGGCGGCGGCGAGGGTCTCGTCGACGACCTGCCCGTGCATGCGCACGTCGGCGCCGTACTCCTGGGTCGCGGCCACCTTGGGCAGCGGCGCCCCGAGCGGCATGAACACGGTGGAGTGGACCCCGAGGAGGGAGGAGGCCAGCGCCACGCCCTGGGCGTGATTGCCCGCACTGGCCGCGACGACGCCGGCGGCCCGCTGCTCGGGACGCAGGCCCGCGATGCGCACGTACGCCCCGCGCAGCTTGAAGGACCCGGTGCGCTGGAGGTTCTCGCACTTGAAGTGGACCGGGGAGCCGGTGAGTGCGGAGAGGTGCCGGCTGCCCTCCATCGCGGTGACCCTCGAGACGCCTGAGAGCATTTTCTGAGCCCCCCGGATGTCGTCGAGGATGACCTGCGGGACGGGCTGGGGCACGCGGTAGTTCATGCCGCCAGTCTCGCAGCCCGCGAGCGGCCGGGCTCAGCACGGCGGCAGGGGCGAAATCTCGCCATCCGGGACGGCAGCGCGACAGCTGTGGGGACGGGCCGTACCAGTTCTCGTACGAGGCGTACGAGCCGCCGCACGGCCGCGTACTCTGTCCCCCATCCTTGTCGGACCCACGCGAAGAGAGCCCATGGCCATGCCTTCCTCCCCGGCCAATTCCGATCTGCCCGCGGCGCCCGAAGCGCCCGCCGGAGCCGGTCTCCTCGACGCGCTCCAGCACCAGGTGGCGGTCTTCGCCCGCCGCGCCGAGCAGACCCGCCTGGGTGGTGTCGGCCAGGCCCGCAACTCGATGGACCGCGCCGCGTACCTGCTGCTGAACCGGCTCGACCTGGAGGGGCCGATGGGCGTCAAGGCGCTGGCCTGCGGCATGGGTATCGACTCGTCCACGGTCACGCGGCAGGTCGCGCCACTGGTCGACAGCGGTCTGGTCAAGCGGACCTCGCACCCCGAGGACGGCCGTGCCGTGGTGCTCGCGCTGTCCCCGCGGGGGCTGGCGCGGCTGGAGGAGGTCCGCTCCTCGCGGCGCGAGCTGATGGCGCGCGTGACGGAGGGCTGGAACGAGGAGGAGCGCGAGTCCTTCACGCAGCTGCTGACGCGTTTCAACCTGTCGCTGTCGGAGCTCATGGCGGCCGTCACCGAGGCCGGTCCGGCGTCCTGAGCCGGGGCACCGGCCGGGCCCGGGCCCGGCCGTGAGGCGCCTGCGTCCGACCTCTTGACCAGGGTGGTCCCGCTGCCCGCACTATGTGGGATATGCGGGCGGTTGACCAACGGGCGGACCCCTACGCGGAGTTCGAGGCCTTCGTCGCGGGCGCGGCGGGGCGGCTGCTGCATGTCGCGCTGCTGCTGACCGGTGAGCCGGAGCCGGCGCGCCGACTGCTGGCGGGCGCGCTGTCGCGTACGTACGCGAACTGGCGGCGCCTGCGCGGGGACGATCCGTACGACTTCACCCGCCAGGAACTGTGCGCGGCCTTCGCCCGTACCGGCTGGCGGCACCACGGCGGCGCGGGCGTACTGGCGCGGCTGAGCCCGCTGGAGCGGCTCGTCCTCGTCCTGCGGATCTACGAGGGGGTCGCGGAGGAGGTCACGGCCGCGCAGCTGGGGCTGTCGGCGGACCGGGTACGGGTGCTGTGCAACCGCGCGGTGGCGGCGCTGCGCTCGCGGGAGGCGGCGTGAGCGGCCGCCCGGACCGGAAGCAGGACCAGGTCAGACGGCTCCTGGAGGGCCCGTACCCGACGGTCCCGCCCGGTCTGGCGGCGGGCGCGGCGGCCCGGGGCGACCGCTTGCTGCGCCGCCGCCGGGTGCTCCGCAGGTTCGGCTGGGCGGTGCTCTTCGCGGCGGCGGTGGCCTTCGCGGTCTGGGCCTCCCTGACCCACCCGTGGGCCACACCCCCGACGGGCGTCTCACCCCCACTGGAGGGCTGGTAGCCAGCGGAAGCTCCGCGCACCACGCGGCCACCGGTGCGGGCCCGACCCGCCGCGACCTCCCCGCGCCGCGCCGCTGCCGGGGCGAACCCCGACCCACGCGACGTCCGCGCCCGCGCCACTGCCGGGGCGAACCCCGACCCACGCGACCTCCACAGGCCGCGCCGACTCCGGGGCGCTGCCCCGGACCCGCGCAAGTCCGCGCGCCACGCCGCTGCCGGTGCGGGCCCCGACCCACGCGACGTCCGTGCCGCGCCGCAGCCGGGGCGCTGCCCCGGACCCCGCGCCTCAATCGCCGGCGGGGCTGAAATTGCCCTGCGGGCAATCCGGGGCCGCCAGGCAGGAGGGATGCGCGTGCGACTCCCCCCGCCAGGGAGCCCGCAGCAGCCGAATCCAGCCCCGCCGGCGTTTGAGGCGCGGGGTCTGGGGCGGAGCCCCAAGTCCTTCACCCCCGCCGGCCAGCAGCGAGCCCAGGGGCAATCCAGCCCCGCCGGCGTTTGAGGCGCGGGGTCTGGGGCGGAGCCCCAGGTCCTTCACCCCCGCCGGCGAGCCGCGGGTCCCGGGGCGGAGCCCCGGGTGATCCAGCCCCGCCGGCGTTTGAGGCGCGGGGGCCCGCGCGCCCCGCAGCGGCACGCGCGGCCCCGCCGGGCCCGGGCGGGGCCCGGCGGGGGCGGGGGCCTAGCCCAGGGCCTGGGTCAGGTCCGCCAGGAGGTCGTCGGCGTTCTCGATGCCCACCGACAGGCGGACCAGGTCCGCGGGGACCTCCAGCGCCGAGCCCGCCGCCGACGCGTGCGTCATGCGGCCCGGGTGCTCGATCAGGGACTCGACGCCGCCCAGGGACTCCCCGAGGGTGAAGAGCTTGGCGCGGTTGCAGACCTCGACCGCCGCCTCTTCGCCACCGGTGACCCGGAAGGAGATCATCCCGCCGAAGTTGCGCATCTGCTTGGCCGCGATGTCGTGCCCCGGGTGCTCCGGCAGGCCCGGGTAGAGGACCTGGGTGACCTTGGGGTGACGGGTCAGCATCTCCGCGACCTTGGCCGCGTTCTCCGCGTGCCGGTCCATGCGCACGGCCAGGGTCTTGATGCCGCGCAGCACGATCCACGAGTCGAAGGGCCCGGCCACCGCGCCCATGGCGTTCTGGTGGTAGGCCAGCTCCTCGCCCAGCGCCGCGTCACCGGTGACCAGCGCGCCGCCGACCACGTCGGAGTGGCCGCCCATGTACTTGGTCAGCGAGTGCACGACCACGTCCGCGCCCAGCGCGAGTGGCTGCTGCAGGTAGGGGGACGCGAAGGTGTTGTCCACGACCAGCTTGGCGCCGGCCGTGCGCGCGATGTCGGCGACGACGGCGATGTCGGTGATGCCGAGCAGCGGGTTGGAGGGGGTCTCGACCCAGATGACCTTGGTCTTCGGGGTGAGGGCGGCGCGTACGGAATCCGGGTCGGAGGTGTCGGCCACCGACCACTCCACGCCCCACCGGGAGACGACCTTCGCGAAGAGGCGGAAGGTGCCGCCGTACGCGTCGTTCGGAATGACCACGTGGTCGCCCGGGGAAAGCAGCGTACGCAGCAGGCAGTCCTCGGCGGCGAGCCCGGACGCGAAGGCGAGCCCGCGCCGGCCGCCCTCCAGCGCCGCGAGGTTCTCCTCCAGCGCGGTGCGCGTCGGGTTGGCGCTGCGGCTGTACTCATAGCCGCCGCGCAGTCCTCCGACGCCGTCCTGCTTGTACGTGGAGACCTGGTAGATCGGGGGTACGACCGCGCCGGTCAGCGGGTCCGCCGTGTTGCCCGCGTGGATCGCGCGGGTCTCGAAGCTCTGGTGCTCATGGCTGTCATCGCTCATGGGCAGAGCCTAAGCCCCGCCCGGGGTCGGCTCCCCTATTGGCCTGCTGCCCACCCGGTCTGGTTCGCTTGAGGCATGGAGATTCTGTGGTTCGTGTTCGCGGTGCTCATGATCGTGTTCGTACTCGGCCCGTACATACGGCGCAGGCGCGGCGGGGTCCGCCTGGTCGCGCCCGGCAGCCCCGACGCCGCCGACCCCGCGAACTACGGATTCGACCGGCAGGAGGACCTGGACATCCGGATTCCCGGCCCCGACCCGGATCTGATGGACGCCCTCGACAACGTACGCCGCACCGGCCAGTGGCAGGCGGCCTCGCAACTGCTGGCCGGAACCCCGAAGGAGGGCGAGCTGCGCTGGCAGCGCGTGCAGGCCTTCGGCGGGGCGGCCGCGCTGGAACTCGTACAGCAGCCCGGTGTGGGCGCGCAGTGGCTTAAGGCGTGGCGGCTGGAGGCGGACAAGGACGCGGGTGGCGCGCAGGTGCACGCGGAGCTGCTGGTGCAGCAGGCGTGGCGGCACTCGGGCGGGGTCGGTTCCGAGGACCACCGCATCATCCTGGAGGAGGCCCGGGAGGCGTGCCGCAAGGCCGCGCTCCTGGCGCCCGGCGACCCTGTTCCGTACATCACGGAGCTGGCGATCGCGCGGGGCCTGGCCTACTCGGAGGCGGAGTTCGACGCGCTGTGGGCGAACGTGATCGACCGGGCGCCGGAGCACATGGGCGCGCATCTGGCGGCCCTGCACTACTGGTGCGAGAAGTGGCACGGCTCCCGGGAGAAGGCCGACGCGTTCGCGCACGCGGCTGCGGCGCGTGCCCCGCAGGGCTCGCTGCTGGCGGCGCTGCCGCTGTTCTCGCTGTACGAGAACCTGCCGGACGTGCTGCTGGTGAGCAGCTTCTACCAGAGCGCGGCCGTGACACGGGCGGTGGAGGGGGCGCTGTACGCGGTGCACACGGCGCGGCAGGACGACCCGATGCTGGCGCACGTACGGCACCTGCTGCTGCTGTTCCTGGTCAGCATGGAGCGCTGGGCGGAGGCGATGGAGCAGGTGCGGCACGTGGACGGCTACGTGGGCGCCCTGCCGTGGTCGGCCTCCGAGGACCCGGCGGCGCAGTACGCGGTGTACCGGGCGCTGGCGGTGGCGGGGTACGAGGCGAACGGCGGCTCCCCGGCGACGCTGCCGAACTGACGCAGTGCGGGGGGGTGGGCGGGGGGTGACGGTAACCACCCCTCGTCCGGGGGCGACCAACCCCCGTCTCCGGGCGCCCCTCCCCAGCAGGCCCCCCCACCAGCGGAAATCACCCGCCAATAAGGTTGCCGTAAGTGACCCCCGGGCCGCATGATGCGGCGGTGGCGGCCGTCTCCGGCCTCGTTCCACAGCACCGCTTTCATCCCGTGGGGGGATCTTTTCCATATGGGCGCTTCACTGCGCGCCGTGCGCGCTCTCGTCCTGCTCGCCGGCTTCTATCTGCTCGGCCTCGTCCTGCTCGCCGTCCTCGCGGGCGCCGACTACGCCGTCCTCGCCTCGGGCCACGGCGGCCCGGCCGCCGTCAAGATCGTCATAGTCTCCGTCGTCCTCGCCGTCCCCATCGTGCGGGGCCTGTTCATGCTGCGCACCCCGAAGGGCGAGCCGCCGGCCGGCGTCCCCGTCACCGAGGCGCAGGAGCCCCTGCTCTGGCAGACCGTGCGCGACGTCGCACGGCAGGTCGGCACCCGCGCCCCCGACGAGATCGTGCTGATCGACGAGGTCAACGCCGCCGTCGGCGAGGACGCGAAGCTGCTGGGCCTGCGGCCCCGCACCCGGCGCCTCTACCTGGGCCTGCCCCTGATGACGGGCCTGGACGAGATGCAGCTGCGCGCCGTACTCGCCCACGAGATGGGCCACTACGCCAACCTCGACACCCGCCTCACCCCGCTGATCGCCCGCGGGCGCGCCCAGCTGATCCGCACCATCGGCCACTTCCACGACCGCGCGGACAGCAAGGTGGCCAAGGAGCGCGCGAAGCAGGAGAAGAAGGCCGAGAAGCGGATCGCCAACGGCAAGAAGGCCAAGGAGATCAACACCGCCGGCGAGGGCGCGATGTACCGCGCGATGGCCAAGATCTACACGGCGTACGGCAAGTTCTACATGCGCGCCACCCTCTCCTCCGCCCGCCGCCAGGAACTCGCCGCCGACCTCGCCTCGGTCGAGGTCGCGGGCCGCGACTCCGCCGCGTCCGCGCTGCGCGAGCTGAACGCCCTCGACTCGGCACACGACTTCTACATGCGCTCGTACGCCACCCTCGGCGTCGGGGCCGGCCTGCTGCCCCGCCCCGGCCAGGTCTTCGGCGGCCTGCGCACCCTCCTGGAGGCCCGTTCCGCGGAACTGGACGGGCTGCGCCACGAGTTGTCCACCGAGCCCACCTCCCCGTACGACTCCCACCCCGCGCTCGCCGAGCGCGTGGCCCGCATCGAGGCGCTGCCCGACGACGGCCGCGGCGGCCAGGCTGCCCGCCCCTCGCTGGAGCTGCTCGCCTCCCCGCAGGCCTCGCTGACCGCGCTGGAGCAGGCCGTGCTCAGCCCGCAGGCCCTCGCGCTCAAGCGGGTGGACTGGGAGGACCTGGTCCACGAGTCGATGACCCAGTACGTCGGCCAGGGCGCGGCGGAGGTCCGCGAGGCCCTCGCCGCCGAGGGCGCGGGCCCGGAGCTGGCCGTCCTGCTGGACGCGATCGACGCCGACCCGGCGGTGCGCTGGCGGATCGCCGACCGCCTGCCGAAGTCCGAGGAGGCGGCGTCCGCCACGGGCCGTGCGGCCCGCGAGTTCGCCCGCCCCGTCGTCCGGCGCGCCCTGAACCAGCTGGTGACCGTCGAGCTGACGGCGCGCGGCGCCGCCCGCTGGCAGCTGTCCTGGTCCGACTCGGCCACCCTGCGCTACCCGGCCGACGGCTTCGAGGACCAGCTCGGCCTGGCCCTGGACGCGGCCGTCGCCGACCAGCCGGACACCGAATCCCTGCGAAAGCTGGTGCTTGCCCCGTGATCGGCCTCGTCATCCTGAGCGTCATCCTGATCGGCGCCGCCTACACGTTCCTGCGCAAGGTCCGCCAGGGCCGCAAGGTGGAGGGGCGCGGCCGCAGCGGCGCCGACGTCCGGGCCGCCGTCGCGATGGGCTTCGTACCCGCCGATGGGCTGGACACGGAGAACCGTTTCCCGGTGTCCGCCGGGCAGCGGGCCGCCCTGGCCGCCGTCCGGGCCGGGGACTGGCAGTCCGCCGCCGCCTGGCTGGACGAGGCCGGCCAGGACTGGGACGAGCGCATCCGGCGCGTCCAGGTGCTGTCCGAGCTGGCGGCGGAGGAGGACGGCTGGCTGCTCGCCTGGCGGGCGGCGCGGCCGCAGGACCCCACGGCCGCGGTGGTGCACGCGGACACCTCGGTGCAGGTGGCCTGGAACGTCCGCGGGTCGCTGAGCGCCAGCCGGACGACGCAGGAGCAGTTCCGCGTCTTCCACCAGCTCATCGCGAAGGCGCAGGAGGCCGTGCACGAGGCGCAGCGGCTCGCCGACCCGGCGGACCCGGTGGCGTACATGGTGGAGCAGCCCATCGCCATGGCGCTGGGGTACTCGCACGAGCGGTACCGGGAGCTGTGGGCGCAGATCGTGAAGCGCGACCCGAAGGTGCTGGCGGCGCACGTGGGCGCGCTGCAGTACTGGTGCCGCAAGTGGCGCGGCTCGCACGAGGAGGCGCGGGCCTTCGCCCGGGAGTCGGCGGCCGCGGGCGCGCCCGGCGACCTGCTGTCGCTGCTGCCGCTGTACGCGTACCTGGAGGAGGAGATGTCCGACCAGGAGGCGGACCCGGACGTCTACTACAACCAGCCGGAGGTCATCGCGGCCGCGGACGCGGCGCTGGCGGACCTGGCGGCGGCCCGGGCGGACGACCTGCGGGCGGGACGGCTGCGGCACATGCTGGCGTGGGTGCTGTACTGGCAGGACCGCTGCCCGGAGGCGGTGGAGCAGTTCCGTGCCGTGGACGGGTACATCGGCGCGGCGCCGTGGACGTACTCGGCCGACCCCAAGGCCCGCTACCTGAAGGCGCGGGACTACTGCGTGCGCCAGGTGACGCGGAACGCGTGAGCCGCGCGTCGTGGACGTGACGGGGAGGTGACGGGGGCGGGTCGGGTCCGGGCCGGGGCCGGGTCGGGGAATCCCGGCCCGCCCCCGCCCGTTGTCATCGGTGACAAGGAGGGAACCCATGTTCTCGTACCGCCGTACGCCCGAGCTCCCCACCCGCGAGGAGGCCCTGACCGGCCGCGCGGAGCCTCTCTTCGGCCTGCCCGAGAAGCACACCGTGCTGGGCAACCCGCTGGCCGGCCCCTATCCCGCGCACCTCGAAGTGGCCGACTTCGGTCTCGGCTGTTTCTGGGGTGCGGAGCGCAAGTTCTGGCAGACGCCCGGGGTGTGGACCACCCTGGCCGGTTACCAGGGCGGCTACACGGAGAACCCGACGTACGAGGAGGTGTGCTCGGGACAGACCGGCCACACCGAGGTCGTCCGCGTGGTCTTCGACCCTTCCCTCGTCTCTTACGAGACCCTGCTGAAGCTGTTCTGGGAGTCCCACGACCCCACCCAGGGCTTCCGCCAGGGCAACGACGTCGGCACCCAGTACCGCTCGGCGGTCTACACCCACTCCCCCGCCCACCAGGCGACGGCCGAAGCCTCCCGCACGGCCTACCAGCGCGTCCTCACCGCCTCGGGCCACGGCGAGATCACCACGGCCGTCCTCCCGGCCTCGGACCGCCCCTTCTGGCCCGCGGAGGCCTACCACCAGCAGTACCTGGACAAGAACCCGGGCGGCTACTGCGGCATCGGCGGCACGGGCGTCTCCTGCCCGATCGGCGTGGCCCCGGCACAGTGACCGCCAGGCCGGGCCTCGACGCGGCCCACACCGTCCTCGCCGCCCCACGCCCGTGAGCCACGACTGTCGCTGGGAGACGACCCGATCACCCGTCCCAGCAGTGGTATCCCCGAAGGGGCTGGCGGTGGCCCGGGAGCGGCTCGCCGTCCTGGAGGCGCGGATCGCCGTACAGACCGAGGCCCGCGACCGGCTCCGTACGGCGCTGGGCCGGCTCGACTCAACCGATCGGCCGGATCGGCCGGATCGGCGCGATCGGCTCGATCGGCCGGATCAGATCGTCGACGCGTCGATCACGAAGCGGTAGCGGACGTCGCTCGACAGCACGCGCTCGTACGCCTCGTTGATCTGCTCGGCGCGGATCAGCTCGATCTCCGAGCCCAGCCCGTGCCGGGCGCAGAAGTCCAGCATCTCCTGGGTCTCGGCGATCCCGCCGATCATCGAGCCGGCGAGCGTCTTGCGGCCGCCGATGACGGAGAAGAGGTTCAGCTCCACCGGCTCCTCCGGGGCGCCGACGTTCACCAGCGCGCCGTCGACCTTCAGCAGCGCGAGGTACCGGTCCAGGCCGAGCGGCGCCGACACGGTGGACAGGATCAGGTCGAAGCTGCCGGCCAGCTCCTCGAAGGTGGCCTCGTCGTTGGTGGCGTAGTAGTGGGAGGCGCCCAGCTTCAGGCCGTCCTCCTTCTTGCGCAGGGACTGGGACAGGACGGTCACTTCCGCGCCCAGCGCCGCCGCGATCTTCACGCCCATGTGGCCGAGGCCGCCGAGGCCGACGATCGCGACCTTCTTGCCGGGGCCCGCCTGCCAGTGCCTGAGCGGCGAGTAGAGGGTGATGCCGGCGCACAGCAGTGGCGCGGCGACGTCGAGGGCGAGGCCGTCGGGGATGCGGACGGTGTAGTTCTCGTCGACGACGAGGTGGGTGGAGTAACCGCCGTACGTGGGTTCGCCGTTCTTGTCGAGCGCGTTGTACGTGCCGGTCATGCCCTTGGCGCAGAACTGCTCCTGGCCGCGCAGGCAGTACTCGCACTCACGGCAGGAGTCGACGAAGCAGCCGACGCCCACCCGGTCCCCGACCGCGAACTTGGTTACTCCCGGGCCGACTTCGGTGACGACTCCGGCGATCTCGTGGCCGGGGACCATCGGGTAGATGCCCTCGCCCCAGCCGTCGCGGACCTGGTGGATGTCGGAGTGGCAGATGCCGGCGAACTTGATGTCGATGAGGACGTCGTGCTCGCCGACGGGGCGGCGCGGGACGGTGGTGCGCTCCAGCGGGGCCTTGGGCGCGGGGGCGGCGTAGGCGGCGACCTGGGTGACGGACATGGGTGCTCCTCGGCGGTGACGCTGGCGATGTGCCGCCGCAGCTCGGTGCGCTGCGGCGACGCGCACCAGCCTGCCCTGCCACCGCAGACCCACCCAGCCCCCTGCCCTGCCTACGACTGCCGGACCTACCCCTGGCGGGGTCAGGCTCAGGCCCGCGCCGCGACCGGTCGCCCGGGGATACTGGCGGTATGGACCAGCTTGACCAGCGCGCCGAGCTCGGCGAATTCCTCCGCTCCCGCCGCGCCCGGCTGCGCCCCGAGGACGTGGGCCTGCCCGACTACGGGCGCCACCGGCGCGTGCCCGGCCTGCGCCGCGAGGAGCTGGCGCAGCTCGCGGGGGTGTCGGTCGCGTACTACACGCGCCTGGAGCAGGGCGCCGGGCACAACGTGTCGGCGGAAGTCCTCGACGCGATCGCGCGGGCGCTGCGCCTGGACGGGTCGGAGCAGGCGCACCTGACGCACCTGGCCCGTCCGAAGGCCCGCAGGCGCCGCCAGAGCCACCGCCCGCAGCAGGTGCGGCCGGAGCTGCGGACGCTGATGGACGCGATGGAAGGGGTGCCGGCGTACCTCGTGGGGCACCGGCAGGACGTCATCGGCTGGAACCGGCTGGCGGCGGCGGTCTTCGGGGACTTCGGGCGGCTGCCGGCGCCGGAGCGGAACCTGGTGCGGCTGGTGTTCCTGGACCCGGCGACGGCGGAGCTGTACGCGGACTGGGAGTGCCGGGCCTGCGAGGTGGTCAGCAACCTGCGGATGTACGCCGGCCAGAACCCCGACGACGAGCAGCTGTCGGCGCTGGTCGGGGAGCTGTCGGTGAAGGACGAGGAGTTCCGGCGGCTGTGGGCGGCGCACACGGTGGCGGACAAGACGCACGGGCTGAAGCGGCTGCGCCACCCGCTGGTGGGTGAGATGCACCTGTCCTTCGAGACGCTGAGGCTCCCGGACGATCCGGCGCAGTCCCTGGTCACCTTCCACGCGGCGCCGGGCTCGCCGTCCGCGGACGCGCTGCGCCTGCTGTCGTCGTGGTCGGCCCCCTCGACCCCGCCGGCCTCCTCGACCCCGCCGGCCTCCTCGGCCCAGTCGAGCGCCTCGGCCCAGTCGACGCCGTCCGTCCCGTCCGCACCGTCCGCCCCGTCAGCCCCCTCGAAGGAAGCCGACGGCCGGGATCCGGCGGCTACAGCGTGAGCTGGAAGTACGCCGTGCCGCGTTCCCGGCGGTAGCCCAGGGCCTCGTTCACGGCGCGCATCGGGGTGTTCTCGTCCGCCACCGTCGTGGCGATCTGCCGCAGAGCGGGATGACGCCGCGCGGCGAGCGCCATCATCCGCCGCTTCACCGCGCGGCCGAGGCCGTGGCCCCGGTGGGCGGGGACGACCACCGTGTCGTACTGGAGGGCGCGCGGGCCGGCCGGGTCCGGCAGGACGAGCTCCGTGTAGCGCGCTGTCGTGCGTGACCATGACGAAGGTCGGGCCGTGCTCCTTCCAGAGCCCGCACGGCCTTCGCGACGCCGTCCTGCCCGTCGAACCTGAACCGGGCCGAAAGCAGGCAGCACCCGTGATCGCCGGACACGCCGCCGGTGAGAGTCACGTGCGAAGACGGACGGCGGGGAACCCGTGTGGGATCCCCGCCGTCCGCAGGATGTCTCGCGCCGTCAGGAGGACACTGCCGCCGTCAGGAGGCCGCGCCGGCCTTCCACTCCGACCAGCTCATGTTCCAGCCGTTGAGGCCGTTGTCCGGCTTGATGGTCTTGTCCGGGGAGTTCACCACGGTGACCACGTCACCGATGAGCGAGTTGTCGAAGAACCAGGCGGCCGGCTGGTTCGGGTCGCCCGCGCCCTTGGCGTCGTTCAGGCCGACACAGCCGTGGCTGGTGTTGACGCTGCCGAAGATCGAGTCCGATCCCCAGTAGTTGCCGTGGATGAAGGTGCCGGAGCTCGACAGACGCATGGCGTGCGGGACGTCCTTGATGTCGTACTCGCCCTTGCCCTCGTCGTTCTTGAAGCCGACGGTGGAACCGTCCATCCGGGTCTCCTTGAACTTCTCGGAGATCACCATCTGGCCGTTGTACGTCGGGTTCTCCGGGGAGCCCGCCGAGATCGGGATGGTCTTGAGGACCGCGCCGTCCCGCGTGACCGTCATCTTCTTCGTCTTCGTGTCGACCGTGGAGACCTGGCTGCGGCCGATCTTGAAGGTGACGGTCTTGTTCTGGACGCCCTGGACGCCGGGAGCGCCCTGCACGCCCTCCAGTGCCAGCTTCAGCGTGACCGTGGAGTTCGCCTGCCAGTACTGCTCCGGCCGGAAGTCCAGCCGCTGCGCGCCGAACCAGTGGCCGACGACTTCCTGGCCGCTGGTGGACGTGACGGAGATGGCCGCCTGGACGGCCTTCTGGTCCTTGATCGGCTTGTTGAAGGTGATCGAGACCGGCATGCCCACGCCGACGGTCTGGCCCTCGTCCGGGATGAACGAGCCGACGAAGCTGTTCTCCGGGGAGACGGTGGTGAAGGAGGCGTTCTCGTGCGCCTCGCGGCCGTCGGCGTCCTTGGCGGTCGCCGACAGGGCGTACTTCGTGGAGCGCTTCAGCGCGGCGTCCGGCTTCCAGCTCTTGCCGTCCGCGGCGATCTTGCCCGCCACGGCCGTGCCCTCGCTGGTCTTCAGCTCCACCTGCGTGAGGGTGCCGTCGCTGACGGCGACGTTCGTCGCGTCGTTGAGGCCGACATTGGTGGCGCCGTCCTTCGGCGTGATGGTTATTCGGGCCTTGGAGGCGTCCTTGGCCGCCGCCGCGTCGACATCGGCCTGGGACTTGCTGCTCTCGCCGCTGCCCTTCGGTTCGCCGCCGCCGTCGTTGCACGCCGAGAGCATCAGTACACCGCCGAGCACGGCGGATACGGCCACCAGGGACCTTCTCCGCCGCTTGCTGTCCGTCCTCACACGCCACTCCATCGTTGCCGGAACCCCCGAGGCTGCCGTCCCGGGGTTGGCCGGGCAGGGGGAAACACCCCCTGCCTCGCCATGACAACGCGTTGACGACGCGTATCGGTTCCACATCCCGTTGGGATGTGGGCCACCACACGGTCAGGCGTTGTCGGTTTCTTCGTCGAAGTCCCCATCTTCCTCGTCCAGGTCCCACTCCATGGACTCGGGGTCGTATTCGACGGGCTCGCTGCTCCAGGAGGCCTGCGCCAGCTCCACGCCGGGGATCTCCGCGACCAGGTCCGTGGGGTCGACCAGGTAGGCCAGGGCCTCCGACTCGTCCTCGCGGACGGCGGACTCGGCATGGCCGCGCTCCTCGTCCGGCATGAACTCGTCGGCCTTGATGTGCGCGAGCGCGGCTCCGGTCAGCGCCTGCGGGTCCGGCACCTCAAGTACCAAATCCACCTGAAGGCGTACATATCGTGATGTCTCAGAAGAGTTCATACGACGGAGAGTAAGCCCGCGGAAGCCCTGACTTTCCCACGACCCGCCCCTTTCCGTAGCATCACCGCACACGGCCAATTCGCTGCTGCCACAAGGGGGATCGCACCGTGTCCGCACGTCGACCGCTGCTCACCGCTCTCGGAGCGACCACCCTCCTCGCCGCCCTCTGGTTCGTGCCATCGGCCAACGCCACCGCACCGGAGCAGGCACCCGGCCGCTCCGGCGTGCCCGCGTCCGCGAACAGTGCCCGGACCACGACCCTGACGACGACCACCCTGACGGCCACGCCGGCGGAAGCGCCGTCGGACGCGCGTCCCGAGGTCGTCACCCTCGCCGACACCGGCTCCATCGACACCACCCCCTACCTGCTGGGGGGCACGCTCTTCCTGGGTGTCGGGGCCGGCTTCGTGGCCTTCTCCGTACGCCGCTCCCGCACCGCGTAGGACGGCGAAGGGCCGCCCCACCGGGGCGGCCCTCCACTGCGCTCGCGGGCGACGTCAGGCGAGCGGCCCCGTCACGCCTTCCACCGCGGCGACGAGACCACCCGTACGGATGAATTCGTCGGCGGCAGCCAGGTCAGGAGCGAGGAAACGATCCGGCCCGGGACCCTCCACGCCCGCCGCCCGGGCGGCCGCGATCGCGGCGCGGCTGGCCGGGGCAGGGGTGAGCCCGTGCCGCAGCTCGATGGCACGGGTCGCCGCGTACAGCTCGATGGCGATGATCCGGGTCAGGTTGTCGACGGCGGTACGGAGCTTGCGCGCGGCCGACCACCCCATGGAGACGTGGTCCTCCTGCATGGCGGAGGAGGGGATCGAGTCGGCGGAGGCCGGCACCGCGAGCCGCTTCATCTCGCTGACCAGGGCGGCCTGCGTGTACTGGGCGATCATCAGCCCGGAGTCCACGCCGGCGTCGTCCGCGAGGAACGGCGGCAGGCCGTGCGAGCGGTTCTTGTCGAGCAGCCGGTCGGTGCGCCGCTCGGCGATGGAGCCGAGGTCGGCGGCGACGATGGCCAGGAAGTCCAGCACGTACGCGACCGGGGCTCCGTGGAAGTTGCCGTTGGACTCCACGCGCCCGTCGGGCAGGACGACCGGGTTGTCCACGGCGGCGGCGAGCTCGCGGGAGGCCACCAGGGCGGCGTGCGCCATGGTGTCGCGGCCCGCGCCGGCGACCTGCGGGGCGCAGCGCACGGAGTAGGCGTCCTGCACGCGGGGGGCGGTCTCCTCCTGGTAGTGGCGGACGAGCCCGGAGCCCTCCAGGACGGCGGCCATGTTCGCGGCGGAGGCACCCTGCCCCGGGTGCGGGCGAATGGCGTGCAGTTCGGGCGCGAGGACCTTCTCCGTACCGAGCAGCGCCTCCAGCGTCAGCGCGGCGGTGATGTCGGCGGAGGTGTAGAGCTTGCCGAGGTCGGCGAGGGCCATGACCAGCATGCCGAGCATGCCGTCGGTGCCGTTGAGGAGGGCGAGGCCCTCCTTCTCGCGGAGCTCGACGGGCGCGATGCCGGCTTCGGCGAGCAGTTCTCCGGCGGGGCGGACGGTGCCGTCCGGACCCTCGGCGTCACCCTCGCCCATGAGCGCGAGCGCGCAGTGGGACAGCGGCGCGAGGTCGCCGGAGCAGCCGAGGGAGCCGTACTCGTGGACGACGGGGGTGATCCCGGCGTTGAGCACGTCGGCCATCGTCTGGGCGACGGAGGGCCGTACGCCGGTGTGTCCGGAGGCGACGGTCTTGAGCCGGAGGAACATCAGCGCGCGGACGACCTCGCGCTCGACGCGCGGGCCCATGCCGGCGGCGTGCGAGCGGACGATGTTGCGCTGGAGCTGGGCGCGCAGCTCGGGGCTGATGTGCCGGGAGGCGAGGGCGCCGAACCCGGTGGACACCCCGTAGACGGGCTCGGGCTTGGCGGCGAGCGCGTCGACGATCTCCCGGGCGCGGGCGAGCGCGTCGAGGGCCTCGCCGGACAGCTCGACCCGCGCGTTGCCGCGTGCGACGGCGATGACGTCCTCGGCGGTGGTCCCGGACGTCCCCACCACGACAGTGTGCATATCCATATTCAGCACCCTACGGATTGAATCGCTACCTGTCACTAGCCAGCATTGTCACGAGTCAGATCAGCGAGGGACCCTTACCCTCGGCCGCGGAAGCGGCGCCGCTCACCGGGAGCCTCCTGGGCGGCCGCGTCGGCGAGGCGGACCACCGCGGTGTCCCGGCCCGCCACGACCGGCTTCGCCGAGCGGGCGGCCTTCGCCTTGTACTGGGCGGCGTCGGCGAGGCGGAACAGCCGGCGGGAGGACTTCACCAGCCCGATCGGATCCCCGGTGGAGGCCACCCCGCAGGCCACGCCTTCGCCCAGTTCCAGCTTGGCGGCCCGGGCGCACAGCTCCTCCGTCACCCGCACCACCTCATCAGCCGTCGGACCCACCCCGACCAGGCAGAACTCGTCGCCGCCGAGGCGCGCCACCAGCGCGCCCGGCAGCATGGCCCCGCACAGGCTCAGCACCGACCCGAACCGCTCCAGGAGGCGGTCGCCCATGGCGTGGCCCAGGGTGTCGTTGACCTTCTTCAGCCCGTTCAGGTCGCACACCACCAGGCTGACCACGGCCCCGGTCCGCCGGTGCTCCTCCAGGGCCTCGTCGAGCCGCATGTCCACCGCCCGCCGGTTGGCGAGACCGGTCAGCGGATCGGTGAAGGCGAGGCGCCGGGCCTCGGCCAGCCGCTCGTTCTGCGCGAGCCCGGCGGCGACCACGGCGGCGAGCACGGTCGCGAACTCGGCGTCGTCCTCGTCGAAGTCGGGCAGCCCCTGGTCCCTGGCCACGTACAGCTCGCCCCACGCCCGTCCGCTGAGCACGATGGGCGCGACCACACAGGTCGCGCGCCCGCGCCGGCGCAGGGCCTCGCCGCGGCGGCCCGGCCGGTCGCCGACGGCGCTCTCCACCCAGGCGTGCGGGCCGCCGCCGCCCGCCCAGCGTTCGTGCAGGAACTCGGTGATCTCGGGGAAGTCGTGGACGGGATAGGACTCGTCCTCGGGGAACTCCTCCTCCCCGGTCCGACGCTCCCCCTCGTTCACGAGCACCCGCAGGCGCCCCCGCTCGCGCTCCCACGCGGAGATCGCGGCGAAGGAGCCGTCCAGGGCCGTTCGCGCCCCCCGCGCAGCCGCCCGCACACTGTCCCGCGGCGCGCACGCCGCGGCCATTGCCTGCGCGAGGCCCACCACGGCTCGCAGCCGCCCGTCAACTCCCATCACCCCAGGTTAGGGAGTTTTGCCCGATCTAGTGACAGTTGGCGCGACTTTCGGTGGCAGCAAGATCACCACAGGTGACGACGGCCCGCGACAGCAGTGCCCCGCCTGGCTACTGCCCGGGCGCCCCACGGCACCGCCGCCCCCGCCGGACTACTGCCCGGGCCAGTTCGGCTTGCGCTTCTCGTTGAAAGCCGCCACACCCTCGGCCCGGTCGCCCGAGAAGGCCACCGTCCGCCACGCCGCGTCCTCGATCTCCAGCCCGGCCGACAGGTCCATCCCGTGCCCCAGCCGCAGCGCACGCTTGGCGGCACGCAGCCCGACGGGTGAGTTCGCCGCCATCCGGCGGGCCAGGTCGAGGGCCTCGGCCGTGTCCGTGCCGACCGGGACCACCGAATCCACCAGACCCAGGGACAGCGCCTCGGCCGCCTCCACCCGGCGCGCCGTGAAGATCAGCTCCGCCGCCCGGGCCGCGCCGACCCGGCGCGGCAGCAGCTGCGTGCCCCCGCCGCCCGGGATCACGCCCACCGACACCTCCGGCAGGCCGACCACCGCGGTCTCGTCGGCGACGATCACATCGCAGGCCAGGGCCAGCTCGAAGCCGCCGCCCAGCGCGAAGCCGTGCACCGCGGCGATCGTCGGCATCGGCAGCTCCAGCACGCCGCCGTACGCGCCTCGCGTGGTCGGCCGCTGCCGCACCAGCTCGGCGTCCGACAGCGAGTTCCGCTCCTTGAGGTCGGCCCCCACGCAGAACGCCCGCTCCGCGGTGGAGGAGAGCACGACCACCCGTACGGAAGCGTCCGCGGCCAGGCCGGCGCACGCGGCCCCGATGGCGCGGGCCATCTGCGTGGACACCGCGTTCATCGCCTTGGGGCGGTCCAGGACCAGCTCCGCGACCCCGTCCTCGTGGCGGCGTACCGTCACGAACTCCGACTCGACTGGCTGTGACTGCACTGGCACAGGACCCTCCCGGTTAACGAACGTTATCCGGGGATCTTAGGGGGTCCCGGGTAGGGCAGGCCAGGCTCCGGCCTGCCCTACCCGGGACCCCCTCGCTTCCTGCGCGTCAGGGACCAGGGCTCCACGACACCCAGCCCGCGCACCGGCCGCTGCCACATGGGCTGGAGCGCGAAGCGGTACCCGCCGCCGCCCTCCTCCGACTCGGCCTCCTTCTCCGACACCGGCGCGGCCCCGGTCCGGCCCAGCTCCTCGGCCATCGCCCCGTCCACCAGCACCGCGTCCTTCGGGGCTATCGACGTCAGGCGGCTCGCCAGGTTCACCGTCGTCCCGAAGACATCGCCCATCCGGGTCGTCACCGTGCCGAAGGCGATCCCCACCCGCAGCTCGGGCATCTGCGGATCGGCCTCCATCGTCTCGATGAGCCGCAGCGCGATCTCCGCCGCCGTCGCCGCGTCGTCGGCGCAGTACAGCACCTCGTCGCCGAGCGTCTTGATCAGCCGGCCGCCGTGCGCGGCCACCAGGTCCGCCGACGTCGTCTCGAAGGACTCGACCAGCTCGCCGAGCTCCTCCTCCTCCAGCCGCCGCGTCAGCCGGGTGAAGCCGACCAGGTCGGCGAAGCCCACCGCGAGCCGCCGGTCGACCATCTCCTCGTCGTCCGCCACCTGCACGACACGCCCGGTGGCGGCGGCCAGCTGGCGCCGCCACACGTAGACGAGGAACTCCTCCAGCTCGGGCAGCAGCAGCTCGACGAGCGGGTACGTGACCTCCGTACGGGTCATCCCCGGCTCCGGTGGCTCCGTCAGCCCTTCCAGGAACGAGTCGATCTGCCACTCCGCGAGGCGCGCCGTGGTCTGTCCGGTGGAGCGCGCCACCTGCACGGCCATCGGCTCGGACAGCAGCCCGGCCTCCACCAGGCCCGCGAGCCGGCGCAGCGCCAGTACGTCCGCCTCCGTGAGGGCCTTGGCCTGGCCGATGTCCGCGAAGCCCATGGCCCGCCAGAAGCGGGAGGCGAGCTCCATCGAGACACCGGCGCTGCGGGCGGCCTGGAAGGGCGTGTACCGGCGCTCGGCGCCCAGGATCAGCTGTTCGAGCCTGATCGCGAGGGGGTCCGCCGTCGGCTGGGCCGTGTGGTCCACCTCGTGGTGCGGGTGGTGCTGGTCGCGCCCGATAGGGGTACCGGGACCCGAGGGTCCGGAGGCGGACGCGCTGGACGTAGGGTCGTCGACGGTCAAGGGCCGCCTCCTGTCCATTCCGTGCGCACTGCCCTGCCGAACCGGGTGATCACCACGAGTACCGGGATCGCCTAAACCATACGGCAGGTGTGCCGTAGCTCACTCCCCCTCCCCGTCTTCGGCCCGCTCCGCCCGGGTCCCGCCGGCCGTCAGTGCACCGACCGCAGGTGGACGACGTCCCCGGCGCCCACCGCCTCGTGCCGGTCTTCGGCCGTACGGATCACCAGGCGCCCTTCGGTGTCGACCGCTTCGGCCGTTCCGGTGAGCGTGCGCCCGCCCGGGAGCTCCGCGCGGACGTGACGGCCGAGGGTTGCGCAGCCCGCCGCGTAGGTCTCCTGGAGGCCGCTGGCCGCGGGGTCGCCGCCGGCCGCGCGCCAGTTCCCGTACCACTGCTCCAGGGAGCGCAGGACGGCCCGCAGCAGCGGGTCCCGGTCGGTCACGGAGGCCTTGGCCAGGGCGAGGGACCCGGCGGCCGGCACCGGCAGCTCGTCCTCGGTCAGGGAGACGTTGAGCCCGATCCCGATCACCACGCCGTCGGCCACCCGCTCGGCGAGGATCCCGCCGGTCTTGCGCTCCTCCCCGTCCACGGTGACCAGCAGGTCGTTGGGCCACTTGAGGGCGGTGTCCACACCCGCCGCCCGCGAGAGCCCGGTCGCGGTGGCCACCCCGGCCAGCAGGGTCAGCCACCCCCACCGCTCCTGCGGCACGGCGTCACCGGGCTTGAGCAGGACGGAGAAGAACAGCCCGGACCGGGCGGGCGCGACCCAGCTGCGGTCGAGCCGCCCGCGCCCGGCGGTCTGCTCCTCGGCGACGAGCACGGCCCCCTCGGGCAGCTGCGCCGCCCGGGCCGCGAGATCGGAATTCGTCGACCCGGTGGCGGCGACGACCTCCAGGGAGGTCCACAGTCCGCCCTCGGTGACCACGGCCCGCTGAAGGGCGGCGGCATTCAGGGGCGGCCGGTCAAGGTTCGACCAACGACCGGCGGAAGCACCTGCTGAGGCATCTGATGGCGTCATGCAAGCCACATTAGGTGTGTCAAACGCCGCACTGCCGAGCGCCATGCCCGCCGATACGCTACGCACCAGTAGCCAGCAGTAGTCAATCAATTGACCAGGCCGTTGACACCACGCAGGGAGCCGCGACCCCGATGTCACAACCGTCAGAGCCGATCGACATGCACACCACCGCGGGCAAGATCGCGGATCTGCAGCGCCGCATCGACGAAGCCACCCACGCCGGATCCTCGCGTGCCGTGGAGAAGCAGCACGCCAAGGGCAAGCTGACGGCGCGTGAGCGGGTGGCCCTGCTGCTGGACGAAGGTTCCTTCGTCGAGCTGGACGAGTTCGCCCGCCACCGCTCCACCAACTTCGGGCTGGAGAAGACCCGCCCCTACGGCGACGGCGTCGTCACCGGCTACGGCACGGTGGACGGCCGCCCGGTGGCCGTGTTCTCCCAGGACTTCACCGTCTTCGGCGGGGCCCTCGGCGAGGTCTACGGCCAGAAGATCATGAAGGTCATGGACTTCGCGCTGAAGACCGGATGCCCGCTGGTGGGCATCAACGACTCCGGCGGCGCCCGCATCCAGGAGGGCGTCAGCGCCCTGGGCATGTACGGAGAGATCTTCCGCCGCAACGTCCACGCGTCGGGCGTGATCCCGCAGATCAGCCTGATCGTCGGGCCCTGCGCGGGCGGCGCCGTCTACTCCCCCGCCATCACCGACTTCACGGTCATGGTCGACCAGACCTCGCACATGTTCATCACCGGCCCGGACGTCATCAAGACGGTCACCGGCGAGGACGTGGGCTTCGAGGAGCTGGGCGGGGCGCGCACGCACAACAGCACGTCCGGCGTCGCGCACCACATGGCGGGCGACGAGAAGGACGCCATCGAGTACGTGAAGTCGCTGCTCGCCTACCTGCCGTCGAACAACCTCTCCGAGCCGCCCGCCTTCCCGGAGGAGGCGGACACCGAGGTCTCCGACGCCGACCGCGAGCTCGACGTACTGATCCCGGACAGCGCGAACCAGCCGTACGACATGCACACCGTGATCGAGCACGTGCTCGACGACGCGGAGTTCCTGGAGACGCAGTCGCTGTTCGCGCCCAACATCCTCACCGGCTTCGGCAGGGTCGAGGGCCACCCGGTGGGCGTCGTCGCCAACCAGCCGATGCAGTTCGCCGGCTGCCTGGACATCGACGCCTCCGAGAAGGCGGCGCGGTTCGTCCGGACGTGCGACGCCTTCAACATCCCGGTGCTGACGTTCGTGGACGTACCGGGCTTCCTGCCGGGTACCGACCAGGAGTACAACGGAATCATCCGGCGCGGCGCGAAGCTGATCTACGCGTACGCCGAGGCCACGGTCCCGCTGATCACCGTCATCACCCGCAAGGCCTTCGGCGGCGCGTACGACGTCATGGGCTCCAAGCACCTCGGCGCGGACCTGAACCTGGCCTGGCCGACGGCGCAGATCGCCGTCATGGGCGCCCAGGGCGCGGTGAACATCCTGCACCGGCGCACGATCGCGGAAGCCTCTCCGGAGGAGGTGGAAGAGACCCGGGCGCGGCTGATCACCGAGTACGAGGACGCGCTCCTCAACCCGTACACGGCCGCCGAGCGCGGTTACATCGACGCGGTGACCATGCCGTCGGAGACGCGGGCGCACGTCGTGAAGGGGCTGCGCCAGCTCCGCACCAAGCGGGAGTCCCTGCCGCCCAAGAAGCACGGCAACATCCCCCTCTAGGAGGTCAGTCCTGTGGTGATCAAGGTCGTCAAGGGAAACCCGACACCGGAGGAGCTGGCCGCCGCTCTGGCGGTGGTCCAAGCGCGCGCGGCGGTGCTGGCCTCGGCACCGTCGGGCGCGCCGCGGGTGGCCGACGAGTGGTCGGCGCCGGCCCGGGTGGCACGGCACCGGCTGCCGCAGCCGGGGCCGCGGGCGTGGGGCCGTACGTACTGGCCCGGCTAGGCCCTGTCCTCGCGAAGATGGTGTGAACGGGGGGTGGCGCCTGAGTACGGGTACTCAGGCGCCACTCCTGTCTTCGGGGACAGGATCGGAGCATGCTCTGGTCCGATCCGAAGAACGAGCCGCCGAAGGACATGCGCGACGCGCAGGCGATGGTCCGGCGGCTCACCGTGGTGCTGGCCCTCGCCATGCTCGTGGTCGTCTACGTGCTCGGCGTGGACCACTTCTAGACCGCTGCCGCCGGCTTCCGCGAAACCACCTCCAGGGGTACCCCTCAGCGCCCCTACGATGGCCACCATGACTGTCGAACCGCGCCCGCTCGTCCTCGCTTCCGCTTCCCCCGCCCGGCTGAACCTGCTGCGGCAGGCCGGGCTCGCCCCGCACGTGATCGTCAGCGGCTTCGACGAGGACGCGCTGGACCACGACGAGCCCGCCGAGCTGGCGCTGGCGCTGGCCGAGGCGAAGGCGGCGGTCGTGGCGGGCCTGGACGAGGCCGCGGGCGCCCTGGTGATCGGCTGCGACTCCGTACTGGAGCTGGACGGGGAGGCGCTGGGCAAGCCGGCGGACGCCGAGGAGGCCACCGCGCGCTGGAAGGCGATGCGCGGGCGGGCCGGAATCCTGCGGACGGGCCACTGCGTGATCGACACGACGACCGGCCGTCAGGTCTCGGCGACGGCCTCCACGACGGTCCGGTTCGGCGAGCCGACGGACGCCGAGGTCGCCGCGTACGTGGCGAGCGGCGAGCCGCTGCACGTGGCGGGGGCGTTCACCTTGGACGGGCTGTCGGCGCCGTTCATCGAGGGCATCGACGGAGACCCCGGCAATGTGATCGGGCTGTCGCTGCCGCTGCTGCGCTCCCTGCTGGGCGAACTGGGTGTATCGATCACGGACTTGTGGGCTTGAACTCCCCGAGCGGTGGCGGCGGGTTGTCCTGCACGCCGCCCCCGGCTCCGTCGTCGGCCACGGGCTCGCGCGGGGCGGCGTAGAGCATCAGGGTCAGGACGAGGAGGCACAGGATCAGCGTCGTCACCGCGAAGGCGCCCCAGCCGACCAGGGCGACGGCCAGGACGCCGAGCACCCCGTGGGTGACGGCGGCGGTGACGAGCACCACACGGGCGAAGGCGCCGGGGGCCCGGTCGCGGACGGCCGCCACGGCGGCGAAGACGGCGCACAGCAGGAGGAAGGCGCCCATGCCCACCCCGAGGCCGTAGGTTGCCTTGGACATGACATCCGGATCGCTGCCCGCGATCGACATCGCCTGATTCGCGGTGGTCTTGCCCAGCACGATGTGGACGAGCACGAGCACGGCCGCTTCCGCGACAAGTACGATCGCGGCCAGTCCGGCCACGAGTCTGCGCAGCACGACGTCCCCACCCCCCACACGTCACAAGCCTGTTCGACGCCTGGAGGCTACTAACGGGTAAACGTGCGGACAAGGGGTCCGTGCCGCTTCGTTACGGGAGGACCCCTGGTGCGGCGATCAAGCGACGAAAACGTGGGCCGTTCGTAGGGACTCGACAAAGAATCACCCGGGGCCGCTGACCCGCAAGACAGAGACCTTGGCTACATGACGGGGTTACTGTGCAGTCGGGGATCCCCCTGACTTGGGGCGCCATAAGGGTTCCCCGGTAGAGCGGGCCTCGAATCACACTCTGTGTGGGCAAGGTCACCACCGGGGAAGGGTCGAAAGCCCGTGTGGACTGTCCCTAAACTCAGCTTGTTTCAAGGAGGGAGCCATCGTGCGCAAGGTGCTCATCGCCAACCGTGGCGAAATCGCTGTCCGCGTTGCCCGGGCCTGCCGGGACGCCGGGATCGCGAGCGTAGCCGTCTACGCCGATCCGGACCGGGACGCTCTGCACGTCCGCGCGGCCGACGAAGCGTTCGCGTTGGGCGGTGACACCCCGGCCGCGAGCTACCTGGACATCTCCAAGGTCCTCCAGGCCGCCGCCGACTCCGGTGCGGACGCCATCCATCCCGGCTACGGATTCCTGTCCGAGAACGCCGAATTCGCCCAGGCCGTCATCGACGCCGGCCTGACCTGGATCGGCCCGCCACCCCAGGCCATCCGCGACCTCGGCGACAAGGTCGCCGCCCGCCACATCGCCCAGCGCGCCGGCGCACCCCT